>CAUJJN010000183.1 GCA_963204905.1 Pseudomonadota bacterium | reverse complement strand
TCGGCCTGGGTCACCAGCGCCGGGCCGGCGATGACGCCCGCGATGGCCGCAAGCGCCGTGCCGACGCCGAACACCAGCATGAAAACGCGTCCGACGTTGTGCCCGAGATGAGCGACCATGTTCGGATGCGTCAAGGCCGCCTGCACGATCAGACCGACGCGCGTGCGCTTGAGGACGATCAGCAGCGCGATGAAGATCATCACGGAGACCAGCAGCATGAACATCTTGTAGGCGGGGTAGTTGGTCGAGAAGATCGTGAAGGCCGGGAAGTCGAGCAGCGCCGGGACGCGGTAGTCCATCGGCAGTTTGCCCCAGATCATCTGCACGATCTGCTCGATCGCGAAGGCGAGACCGAATGTCAGTAGCAATTCGGCGACGTGGCCGTGCTTGTGGGTCTGTCGCAGGCCGAACCGCTCGACCGCCATGCCGATGCAAGCCACCAGCAGCGGCGCAAGAACAAGAGCGGGCCAGAAGCCGATCCAGCGGGTAAGCTGGAAGCCGAAGAAGGCGCCGAGCATGTAAAAGCTGGCATGGGCGAAGTTGAGCACGCCCATCATGCTGAAGATCACGGTAAGTCCGCTCGACAGCAGGAACAGCAACATGCCGAACAGCACGCCGTTCAATGTGGAAATCACGATCAGTTCAAGCACGGGACAACCACCGGGTTGGAGTTAGAAATCGTGCAGGACGACGCGGGTAAGGTCGCTGCCACGGTCGCAGGTCGCGCGAGCGCCGCAAGACAATGGCCGGGACCGCGTTGGGAAGACGTCGCCAGCCCGGGGACCGGTCCGGGCTGGTGGAAATTTTCATCCTTCGCGCAGTCAGGACGGCGCGAAGGATGGGAATGAAGTTGCCTCAGGGGCGCTTCATGTTGCAGGTCGTCGGGAGGGTCGCCTGCGCGGTGTCGATTCTGGCAATCTCCTTCCAGCCCCAGCCGGTGCCTTCCTCGTCGAAGGGCTCCTTGTCGGTGCGGCTGCCGAATGACGAAATATAGATCGGCTGCAGGAACTGGTGATCGTCCTTACGCATCACGCCCTTGCCGCCGTCGAGGACTTCGAATTCAAGTCCTTCGAGCGCGGCCGCGACCTTGACCGGATCGAGCGACTTCGCCTTCTCGGCCGCAGCCTTGAGCATCCGCATCTCGTTGACCGCTCGCGGATACCAGAGCGACAGCTTCACCTTCTCGCGGAATGCTTTTTCGAAATCCACCGCCGCCTTGTGGCCACCGTTGGCGATGCCTTCGGTGATCTGGAAGACCTGATGATCCAGACCGGTCTGCTTGATTGCGGTCGGGCCGCCAGCGCCACCTGCGTAGTAGGTATACCAGTTGACCTTCAGGCCAGCGTCGGCTGCGGCCTTCAGCAGCAACGCGATGTCCTGACCCCAGTTACCGGTGACGACAGAGTCGGCGCCCGACGCCTTGATCTTGGCAATATACGGGGCGAAGTCGGTGATCTTCAGCAGCGGGTGCAGTTCGTCGCCGACGATCTGGACGTCAGGCCGCTTGGCGGCGAGCATCTTGCGGGCTTCGGTACGGACCGACTGCCCAAACGAATAATCCTGATTGATCAGGTAGACTTTCTTGATCGACGAAACGCCCTTCATGTAGTTGGTGAGCGCTTCCATCTTGATGTCGGAGTTCGCATCCCAGCGGAAGTGCCAGTAGTTGCACTTCTCGTTGGTCAGGATGGGGTCCACCGCGGCATAGTTGAAATAGAGCATTTCCTTGCCGGGATTGCGGGAATTGTGCTTGGCCACGAATTCCGACAGCGCCGCCGCCACGGCGGAGCCGTTGCCCTGCGTGATGTAATGGATGCCGGCGTCAACCGCCTTTTGCGCCTGAATCAGGCTTTCCTGCGGATTGGTTTTGTTATCGAGCGGGACGATTTCGACCTTGCTGCCGAGAATACCGCCTTCGGCGTTGATCTGGTCGGCGAGATACTGGAAAGTTTTCAGTCCGCCTTCGCCGATGCTTGCGCCGCCCCCGGAGAGAGGATCGATATAGCCAATCTTGAGGGGGTCCGCCGCGCGAGCGGGGGTGCCGAAGACCGGCAAAGCCAGCACCGGCAAAGCCAGCGCGGCGAGCATCAATTTACGCATATTCTTCTCCCTTGGTGTCGTTTCTGGTCGAACGGCAAAAATGCCACCGGTGGGCGAAAGAGTAAATGACTTCGTGCATTAACTTGTGCGGCCAGAGTTGCGACCATGTTTTTTGTGGGAAATTCAGTTAATGCGGCTGAGGCTCGCGCAAGCGCGCTTTCGGACTGCGTTTCCTCACGGACGCGAGCCTGTGACTTGCTTTGCCGGAAAGCTGCGTCTTGAGACATGTCGTCGCGGGCCGTCAAGAACCGCTGGAACTGGTGACGGTGCGATGTCCGCATTTCACCTTGCGTGACATCGGCTGGTCGGATGTGCCTCGGGTTTGCCGGCGTCATTTGTTTCAACCGGGCGCGAGCATGTTGTCTCTCTCGTTGTGCTCGTGCGGCGGCTGACGGCATCAGGTCCTCCAAAGCGAAAACAACGCCCGGTCGCAATGCGAGTGTGGGCGGGTGGGTCCACGGTGGGGATCGGTCCGGGCGTCGACTGTTCGCCGTGATTGGATTGTTCGCTGAAATTGGTGATCGAGAGTGCACGGATCACGACGGTTGAGTACGAAACTGCGAAGGCAGGTCAGATATCACAGGCCTGATGATGTCATGCTGCGAAGAGTTCAGCGATGACATGGTGCGCGATCGACGTCCGAGTTTAGAGCTTATGCAGCCGACGGACGCGATGCTGTTGCGCCAGCGCACCAGCATCGCGCGCGCTGTTGATGAGTTGCGAGTGATGTCCGGCGTTGAGGTGCAACGCGCGATAGCAAGGATGACTGGATTGCGCCGACGCGGTCGACGATGTCATTCAAGCCGGCGAATCCGACGATGTTGTTGCCCAACGGGGCGGTGCCGACGGTGAGCACGAGTTACACGCGGCGCTATAGCGGCTGGAGCCCGAGCCTCGGCATCAGCTATAGACAGAGCCGGGCGGATGATGGTCGCGGTTTTTATGCAGGGATCAGGCGCGATTCTGACACTCAGTCCTGGGTCTGGCAGACGTCGACCCATTCGGCGGCGGTCAGGTCGGCCATGCGTTGCGGCGGGATGCGCACGGCACTGTTGGTCGAACCCGCCGCCGGCACCACCACGTCGAAGGCTTGCAGCGAGATGTCGCAATAGACCTGTAGCGGCGTCTTCAGGCCGAACGGGCAAACGCCGCCGACCGGATGGCCGGTGATGTCGACCACTTCCTCAGCTCCGAGCATGCGCGGCTTGGCGCCGAACGCCGCCTTGGCTTTTTTGTTATCGAGCCGCGCGGTCCCCTTGGTGACCACCAGCACATGGCGATCGCCGACGCGCAGTGACAACGTCTTGGCGATTTCTTCCGGTTTGACGCCGAAAGCTTCAGCCGCGAGCGGCACCGTCGCCGAACTCTTGTCGGATTCGATCACCTCGAACTCGGGGGCATGGGTCCGGAAGAACGCGCGAACGGATTCAACACTCATTTTTGGTTTCCGTAAGATAGTGGCAGGGGATCAGCCGGCGGCGACCAGTTTCGGCAAGTCCGATAGCGAAGCGATGCGATGGTCGGGCTCAACGCCGAGTTCGTCCATCTGCATGCGCAGCACCTTGAACATCGTCAGCGGCGCAATGAGGTCGGTTCGCGCGCATTCGCGCGCCATCGCGTCCGGTGTGATGCGCTCGATCCACGCGACGCGCAGGCCGAAAGCCTTGGCGCCGCAGGCGTCCCACGGGTTCGAGGAGATGAACAGCACGTCGGCGGGGACTATGCCGAGTCTCTCCTCGATCAATACATAGGCGTCGCGATGCGGCTTGAAGATACGTTTGGCGTCGACGCTGATGGTCGTGTCGAGAACGGTATCGAGACCGCTGTTGCGAACCAACGCATTCAGCATATCACTGCTGCCGTTGGAGAGGATCGCCAGCTTGCGGTCGCGCAGCGCGTCCAACGCCGACCGGGCGTCGGGATACAGGTCGAGGTGGAGATATTTTTCCATGATCCGCGCGAAGGCGGCATCGTCGCGCGGCAGGCCGAGGCAGCGCAGCGTATAGGCCAGAGCGTCGCGGGTGATCGTGGAGAAATCCTCGTAGCGGCCCATCAGCGAGCGCAGCCAGCTATATTCGAGCTGCTTGATGCGCCAGATCTGCGTGATGATGTCGCCATGGCCGGGAAACGTTTGCTCGGTGATGGCGGCGACGGACTGCACGTCGAACAGCGTGCCGTATGCATCGAAAACGACGGCCTTGATGGTCACGGAATTCTCCTTCGCGGATGGAAGCTGCACCGCGCCGATCTGTGTTGCCTCGTTTCGTCGTGCGTTTCAAGAACCGGGCGGGATCACAGCCGCGCATCGGTGTCGCTTGTGCTGCGGCGCGGCTTCGTTACGCTGGCGGCAAGACTGGCGAATGACAAGTTGACAAGGGGTGGTACATGAGCGGGGTGGCGTTCGATCTTCCGGAGGATGTGGTCGCGGTGCGCGATGGCGTGCTGCGCTTCGTGGAATCGCAGATCGCGCCACGGCTCGAACGGCACCATGCGTTGCTGGAGGATCAGCGTCGGCTTTATGACGAGATCGGACGCTATACGTCGGAGGTGCGGGCACTGATCCGCGAGGTGCGGATGCGGTCGGCGGAAGCCGGATTCTACGCGATGTGCGCGCCGGCGGAACTGGGCGGCGGAGGCCTGGGCCATCTGGTCTATTACGTCGCGTGGGAGGCGATTTATCGCCGGCTTGGCGGGCAGGGCATCGTGATCCCGTGGGTGATCGCGCATTGGGCGTTCGGGCCGAGCCGCCTTCTGACACAGGTGACCGACGAGGCCCGCAGCCGCTGCCTCGCCGGCATGATGAGCGGCGAGACGTCGATGTGTTTCGGTCTCTCCGAGCCCGGTGCCGGCTCCGACGCCAGCATGATCCAGACCCGCGCGGTGAAGACCGACAGCGGCTGGCGCATCACCGGCCGCAAACTGTGGACCAGCAACGCGCCGACCGCCGAATGGTGCATCGTGTTCGCCATCACCGATCCCGAGAAGGCCGCGCGCAAGGCTGGCGGCATCAGCGCATTTATGGTGCCGACCGACGCGCCGGGCTTTTCGATGGAAAGCGTGGTGCGGCTGTTCGGCCATGCCGGCGGCCACGAGGCCGCGCTGGTGCTGGAGGGTGTCGAGGTCGCGCCGTGGCAGTTGGTGGGGCAATTGCACGAGGGCTTCAGGCTCGCGCTCTATGGTGTGTCGCTCGGTCGCGTCTACAACTCCGCGCGTGCGGTCGGGCAGGGGCGTTGGGCGCTGGAAATGGCGCTCGACTACGCCAAGCAGCGTGAGGCGTTCGGCCATGTGATCGCCGACTATCAGGGCGTGTCGCTGCCGCTGGCGCAGGCCGCGACCGAACTCCACGCCGCGCATCTCATGGGACTGAACGCCGCGATGTTGCTCGACAAGGGCGACAAGGCGGTAAAGGAATTGTCGATGGCGAAAGCCTACGCCGTTCAGGCTGGCTTTCGTGCCGTCGACCGCGCGATGCAGACCCACGGCGGCATGGGGCTGACCAACGAGGTCGGCCTCGTCCATGCGTGGCACGACCTGCGTATCGTCAACATCGCGGACGGCACCAACGAGATTCTCGCGCGCACCATCGCCCAGCGCCTGCTCGCGGGTGACGTGGAGTTGTAGCGCGTTCTACATCCCGAGCAGCTTGCGCGCGTTCGCTTTCAGGATTTTCGGCCGCACCTCATCGCGAATGTCGATCTTGGAAAAGTCCGACAGCCAGCGGTCCGGGGTGATCACCGGCCAGTCGGAGCCGAACAGCATCTTGTCCTGCAACAGCGTGTTGGCGTAGCGCACCAGGATCGGTGGAAAATATTTTGGCGACCAGCCCGACAGATCGATGTGGACGTTCGGCTTGTGGGTCGCGACCGACAGTGCTTCCTCCTGCCAGGGGAAGGACGGATGCGCGAGGATGATTTTCATCTCGGGAAAATCCACCGCGACGTCGTCGATATACATCGGGTTGGAATATTTCAGCCGCATGCCGTTGCCGCCCGGCATGCCGGAGCCGACGCCAGTTTGTCCGGTGTGGAACAGCGCGATCGAACCGGCTTCCGCGATGGCTTCGTAAAGCGGATAGGCCATGCGGTCGTTCGGATAGAAGCCCTGCATGGTGGGGTGAAACTTGAAGCCCTTGATGCCGTAGTTTTCGATCAGATTGCGCGCCTCGCGCGCGCCGACTTTCCCCTTGGCGGGATCGATACTGGCAAACGGGATCAGCACGTCGGAATTCTGCGCGGCAAGTTCGGCCATCTCGTAATTGTTGTAGCGTCGGAAGCCGGTCTCGCGTTCGGCATCGACGGGGAAGATCACCGCTGCGATGTTTTTGGCGCGGTAGTAAGCAGCAGTCTCCGGCACCGTTGGCGGGTGCTTGTGGGGGGACTTGAAGTAGTCCGCCATCGCAGCCTGGAAGTCGTCATAGCCGTCGTCGCCGTGGGTGCCGCAGGGCTCCTCGGCATGGGTATGGATGTCGATCGCGATGACGTCGTCGAGATTGGGCATGGTCACTCCCTCGGGCGCGCCCTTAAAAGGGCGTCGGCAGAATAATTATATAATATAATCAAATGCCGGAGAGACGTAAAGCATTTCCAGTCGTCGTCGCGTATTGGGCGTCACGAGGCGACGTTGGGGTTCCGTTGGCTCGATTTGAGCCCCGCTGGTGGCAAAATCCATGGATTGGGCCCGTCGAACATTGACAGATGCGGCGTGGCTGCATTAGAACCCAGCCGTCCCGCGCGGCTTGGCCGCTGGCGGGATTATCCTTTTATTGCCAGATTCGGCCTGTCGCACACGGCCTTTCAAACGCTGTAGGATTGTCCCATGAAGGTCCGTAACTCATTGAAATCGTTGCGCAGCCGCAACCGCAACAACCGCCTCGTGCGCCGCAAGGGTCGCGTCTACGTGATCAACAAGGTGCAGCGCCGATTCAAGGCGCGTCAGGGCTGATCGCCTCCCGGTTTCGACCGGTCGGGCCTTTCGACCATTTCCTGGATTTTGGGGTCAAAGCCGCGCGGCGCATGATGCGTCGCGCGGCTTTGCCGTCTTTTCAGAGCCATAACTGATAGCTAGACTTCGGCTATGGCTGTGAGAGCGATTTTGCGATTCCCGGTTGCCATCCGTCTCGGCTGCTGTGCCGCGGCCGCTCTGATGCTCGTGGCGGTACCCGTTGCTGCGCAGGAAACCCGGCCCGCGCCGGATAAGCCGCTGAAGCGGCAACTGGAAAAACCGCCGGAGCCGCCCTCCAAGCTGCCAGCGATCAAAGCCGATCGCACCCGGGGGCTGGATTTTCTGTTCGGAGCGCTCAAGGCCGCACCGGATGAGGCCAGCGCCAAGCATGTCGAAGCGCGGATTTGGGCGCAATGGATGACAACGCCGAGCGAGACCGTGCAACTCTTGATGGCGCGGGTGAAGGCTGCGGTCGACGCCAAGCAGTTCGATATCGCGCTCCAACTGCTCGACGCCATCGTCAAGCTTCGTCCCGACTACACCGAAGCGTGGAATCGGCGGGCGACGGTCTATTATCTGAAGGATGATTACGACCACGCTTTGCATGATATCGAGCAGGTGCTGGCGCGTGAGCCGCGCCATTTCGGTGCGCTGGCCGGGCTCGGCATGATCATGCGCGATCTCGGCGACGACAAGCGGGCGCTGGACGCCTTCCGTAAGGCGCTGGCGATCAATCCGCATCTCGACAAGATCCCCGACCTGATCAAGACGCTGACCGAAAAGGTCGAAGGCCGCGATATCTGATCGCGGCGTCTGGTCATCCCGCGTGCGGCGGCGAAAGCGCCCTGTTCATGCCGGAATCACGTATCAAGACAGGGCCCGCTGGGGATCATTCAGCGTATTTCTCAATCGCGGGCATTTGGCGCTATCGCAAAGGAGCTTTCGTGTCGCGAAAGGTGTTGCCTTTTATCGTTCTCGGGTTGCTGCTGATCGGGTCTCCGGCGTTGGCCCAGAAAAGCCCGGCCTCCGCACCAGCACCGCAGGCTTCAAGCGAGGCGCTGACGCCGGAGCAGGCGCGACGCGCGCTCGAGACGTTGCAGGACGATGCCAAGCGCACGCAGATGATCGAGACGCTGCGCGCCATCGCCAAAACCGCGCCGGCGAGTTCGAAAACGACGCCACCAGCGGATGAGCCGGCGGCAAACACGCCCGATGCCGCCGCACCGGCGGCCAAGCCTGACGCCGCGCCGGAAAAATCAGCTCTGCCGACGCTTAACGCCGACAGCCTCGGCGCTCAACTGCTGATCTCGATTTCGAAGTGGGTGACGGATGCGACGCACGAGGTCTCGTGGGCGGCCCGCAGCGTCACGCACTTTCCGGCGCTGTGGTACTGGCTGGTGCGGACCACGACCGATCCGTTCTATTACAATCAACTGCTCGACATCGCCTGGAAGTTCGCGCTGGCATTTGGCTGCGCATTTGCGGTCGAGTGGCTGATCTGGTGGGCGTTGCAGCGGCCATTGCGTGCGCTGGAAGGACGTATTCCGCGCGTCGGGAAGCTCGCCCCGGCAGCGATGACGGTGTCCGATCCGCCGTCATCCGCCGCCGATGTCGCGCCGGCCCACGATCCCCACCGGCGGCGGCTCAGGCTCATGCGTCTCGGGCAATCGTTGTTGCGGTTGCCCTATGTGATGGCGCGGCTGGTCATGGAATTGCTCCCTGTGCTGGCGTTCGCGGTGGTCGGATCATTCATGCTCGGCACACAGATCGGCGAGGGAGCCATGACACGGCTCGTCATCCTTGCCATTCTGAACGCCTATGCACTCAGCCGGGTTCTGATCTGTGTGGTGCGCGCGCTGATCGGACCGTTGGGTGTTTTCTCGACGCGCGAGGAAACCGCTGCCTATGTCGAGGTCTGGGCGCGTCGCATCGTCGCCGTGGCGGTGAGCGGTATCACTTTCGCCAACGTCGCGCTGCTGCTGGGGCTGCATCCCGCCGCCTATGCCGCGGTGTTGCGGCTTGTGATGCTTGCGGTCCATCTGCTGCTGATCGTCGTTATCCTGCAGTGTCGTGCCCCGGTCGCGCGGGTGATCCGCGCGCCGCGTGGTCAGAGCGGAGCATTCGCAACTGTCCGCAACCGCGTCGCGGCTCTTTGGCACTACGCTGCGGTCTTCGTCGTGCTGGGGCTGTGGATGGTCTGGGCGCTTAACATCAACGAGGGTCATACGCTGCTGCTGCAATACGTTGTCGGCACCGTTGCGGTGGTGTTGCTCGCGCGTTTGCTGCTGTTCGTCCTGGTTGGCCTGATCGATCGAGGTTTCCGCATCAACGCGGATGTTTTGCAGCGTTTCCCCGGGCTGGAGACGCGCGCAAACCGCTATTTGCCGCTGCTGCGCCGCGTTGCCTCCTGGGTGGTCACCGTGCTGGCCGTGATCGCGCTGTTGCAGGTTTGGGGCGTCGACATCGTGACGCTGTTCTATGGGGGGCAGATCGGTAGCCGGCTGTTGTCCGCGATTCTCACCGTCGGCGTTGTCATCGTCATCTCCATTGCCATCTGGGAGGTGACCAATGCCGTGATGGATCGTCGGTTGATCTCGCTGACGCGGGATGGACACGCCGCGCAGGCGGCGCGGCTGCGGACTTTTCAACCCATTCTGCGGACCGCGTTGCTCACGCTCACGCTCGCCGTCGTGGTTCTGACGGTGCTCAGCGAAATCGGCATCAACATCGCGCCGCTGCTCGCCGGCGCGGGCATTGTCGGTATCGCCGTCGGATTCGGGTCGCAGAAACTGGTGCAAGATTTGATTACCGGGCTGTTCCTGTTGCTGGAGAACGCGGTGCAGGTCGGCGACGTGGTCACCGTCTCGGGTCTCACCGGCACGGTGGAGGATCTTTCGATCCGCACCATCCGGCTGCGCGCGAGCGATGGATCGGTGCATATCGTACCGTTCAGCGCCGTGACCAGCGTCACCAACGCCAGCCGCGGCGCCGGGAACGCGTCGGTCAATGTCAGCGTTTCCTTCAAGGAAAACACCGATCAGGTCGGTCAGTTGCTCAAGGACATCGTCAAGGAGATGCGCGATGAGGCGGAATACAAGCCGTTGATCCGCAGCGATCTCGAACTGTGGGGCGTCGACAAGGTCGACGGTTCGATGGCAACTCTTGTCGGGCAAATTCGCTGCACGCATGGCGGACGCTGGCCGGTGCAGCGCGAATTCAATCGCCGTATGAAATTGCGCTTCCAGGAAAACGGCATTGAGATCGCCAGCAACAGTCAGACGATTCTCCTGCAGGCGCCGCTGCCGGTGGAAATCGAGACGCCGCCATCGTCGCAACGTCGGGCGGCGGGGTAGTATCCGGCGTCATTGCGAGGAGCGGAGCGACGACGCAATCCGGATTCTTGAAGAAAGGCTGGATTTATTCGCTTCGCTCGCAATGGCGATCATACCCGGTCTCGCCAATACCCGGTCTCGCTAATGGCCGGGCTTGACCCGGTCCACGTTCTTGCACAGGCAACGCCTCAAAGACGTGCAACGCCTCAAAGACGTGGTTGCCCGGCACAAGGCCGGGCATGACGGATCACACTGCGTGGATATTTCCTCAGTAATTTTCCGTCAGATAATCGACGATCTTCGGAACATCGGCGTCGTCGATCGGGGCGCCATAGACCTTGATCATCTTGTTGACCTCGGCGGTCCAGAAATCCTTGGTGAATTTCGGCCCGCGCGGCTGGGTCTGGACGTAGTCCGACGAGTGGCAAGCCGTGCAGTTGTTCATTACCACTTCGCGATTGGTCCCCGGTTTGAAGGTCGCGGTCTCGTCCGGCAGCGTGATCTTGAGCGGCTTGGCCTGAGCGATCGCGGCAAGGCCCATGCAGGCCGCGAGCGTCAGGGAGGCGGCAGCAAGGCGAATCGAAGCTGTCATGATCGTTCTCCTCAGGCTGCCGTGACGCGGACGGTTTCGACGACGTTGCGCAGATAACCGGCCGGATTCCACAGTGCCTGCATCGGCTGGGTCTTGCCGTCGTTGCTGGTGGCGCGCACCTTTAACTCGTGAGCGCCCGCCGGCAGCTTGACGGTGGCCTGCCATTCGCGGAACGAGTAGTTGCCGAGGTTCTTGCCGAGCTTGGTCGGCAGCCAGGTCTTGCCGCCGTCGATCGAGACTGCGACCTCCTTGATGCCCTTGCCGCCGTCGAAGGCGATGCCTTTCAGGCCAGTCTCGCCGGCTTTCACCTTGGCGCCGTCCTGCACGCTGGTGATGAACGAGCGCACGGTGAAGCGATTGATCGGCACGGTCGCCTTTGGCGCGGTGCCGGGCTCGACGCAATTGCAATCGTTGTCGGGAATCCGATACGCGGTCTTCATCCAGAAATTATCGTAGACACTGTCGATGACGGTGATTTCGTTGAGGTGCTTGACCCAGTAGGTGCCGTAGTAGCCCGGCACCACGAGGCGCACAGGAAAGCCGTTGAGCATCGGCAGATCGGTGCCATTCATGGAATAGGCCAGCATCACCTCGCCGTCGCGGGCGTGATCGAGATCGAGCGCCTTGGCGAAGTCCGGCGTCTTGTCGCTCACCGGGCCGTCGAGCCCGCCGAACACCACCTGTTTGGCCCCAGACTGCACACCGGCCTTCTCCAGCACGGTTTTGAGCGGCACGCCCTTCCAGCGCGCGTTGCCCATGGCGCCGTTGCCGGATTGGCCGCCGGCGACGCGCGGCGTCGAGAAGCCGCGGCTATTGCCGGAGCATTGCGTCACCGCGACGATTTCCTTGGCAGGCAATTTTTTGAGGTCGGCCAGCGACAGCTTCAGCGGCTTGTCGACCTTGCCCTTCACCTCGATGGTAAATTTGGCGGGATCGATCTCGAGCGGAATGTCGGCGAGGTGATAGCGGACGAAGAACGCGTCGTTCGGCGTGATGACGCCCTCGTTGTAGACCGAGAACGGCGTCTCCAGTTGCGGCGGGCGGCTGGTCTGCAAGATCATTGGCCGCTTCTGCGGATATTTTGCCATCGGCCGCTCGCCGTTCTCGAACGGCAGCGTAACGGTTTCGGCGAGGGCTCTGATGGAGCTGAGAAGGGAACCGGCACCCAGTGTGGCGACGGTCGCGGTTGTACCCGCGAGCAAACGACGTCTGTCGAGCATGATGATCTCCTTGGTGGACGCGCAGTCCATTCTGACGATCCGAGTCTTGGGGCTCGGCTTCGCTTCAACTTCGGCGCTGGCAACCGGACAGGAAGTCAGCGTTCAAAGTCGCAGTGAGAGTCGGCAGCATGAGCCCGCCGCCGATGCTGTGCAAGCGTTCAAATGAAGGAAACAGCCATGTGTTGCGATGGCGCGCTACGGTGCGGCGTCGCTGTTCGGCCCGACATAGGCGATGCGCAGCATGTTGGTCGCCCCCGGCGTACCGAGCGGGACACCGGCGACGATAATGACGCGCTGCCCGGCCTTGGCGAAGCCGTCGCGAAACGCGATGCTGCCGGCGCGGTCGACCATGTCGTCCTGATCGTGGGCGTCCTCGGCGACGACGCAATGCACGCCCCACACCAGCGAAAGCTTGCGCCCGGTGGCGAGGTTCGGCGTGATCGCCACCACTGGCGGCTTCGGGCGCTCTCGCGCCACGCGCAGGCCAGTGGAGCCCGAACTGGTCCAGCAGATGATGGCCGAGAGTTCGAGGGTTTCGGCGATCTGCCGCGCGGCGTCCGCAATGGCGTCGCCGATGGTGGCTTCGGGTTCGGGACGCTGCGCGGTCAGCACACCGCGATAGGTCGGGTCGCGTTCGACCTCCTCGCCGATGCGGTTCATGGTCGAGACCGCCTCCACCGGGAATTTGCCCGCCGCCGATTCGGCGGACAGCATGATGGCGTCCGCGCCTTCATAAACCGCCGTGGCGACGTCGGAGACTTCGGCGCGGGTCGGCACCGGCGACTGGATCATCGATTCCAGCATCTGGGTGGCCACCACCACCGGCTTGCCCGCCTTGCGCGCCATGCGCGTCATTTGCTTCTGCAGGCTCGGCACGCGCTCGACCGGCAGTTCGACGCCTAGATCGCCGCGCGCCACCATCAGCGCGTCGGAGACCTCCATGATTTCGGCAAGGCGCTCGATCGCCTGTGGCTTCTCGATCTTGGCCATCACCGAGGCGCGGCCGCGGATCAGCTTCTTGGCCTCGATCACGTCCTCGGCGCGCTGCACGAAGGACAGCGCCACCCAGTCGATGCCGGCGACCAGCGCGGCGTCGAGATCGGCACGGTCCTTCGGCGTCATTGCCGACATCGGCAGGTCGGTGTCCGGCAGGCTGACGCCCTTGCGGTCGGACATTCTTCCGCCGATCACGACGCGGGTGACGGCGCGATCCGGTGTGGCTTCCTCGACAATAAGGCGGACCTTGCCGTCGTCGAGCAGCAGCGCGTGGCCCGGCCTCAAGGCCGCGAGGATTTCCGGGTGCGGCAGCTGCACGCGCGTGGCGTCGCCGGGCTCCTTACTGGAGTCGAGCGTGAAGCGTGCGCCGTTGTGGAGTTGAATCGCGCCGTCCGCGAACGCGCCGAGCCGCAGCTTCGGCCCCTGAAGATCGACCAGAATGCCGATCGGGCGGCCGTAGCTGCCTTCGACGTTGCGAATGTTGCTCACCAACTCGCGCATCTTGTCGTGCGGCGTGTGGCTCATGTTGATCCGGAACACGTCGGCGCCGGCCTCGAACAGCCGCCGGATCATGGTGCTGTCGGAGGAGGCGGGGCCGAGCGTGGCAAGGATCTTGATGCGGCGCAGGCGTCTCATTGTTTGGGTCCGGGCAGCGTCGCGGGTGGAGGAAGGCCGGGGGCTCCCGGCGTCGTGGTGTGCGGGGCGTTTGGCAATCCCGGAAGCGGCCCGGCGGGCGCGCCGTTGGGATTCTGTTGGCCTGCTTCGGTCAATTGGACGGTCCATGAGCGTTGTTCGCCGGTGTCGACTTCGAAAAAGCCGGTGCGGTCAAAGCCGCGCGCCAGGCAATTTTCGGTCCCCCGGATGGTGAATTCCTTATCGCGTGAACACATGAAAGCCTGACCCGACCATTCGCCGCCGCGGTCGTAATCGAGGGCATAGATGTAATAGTAACGCGCGATCAGCGTTCCCCTTAGCAGAGTTTCGCAACTGCGCGACGACACGTTCCACCAGCCTTCCGTGACCCACCCCTCGGCATCCTTGTAGCCGAGAGCGATGCCGACGCGGCTCGAGGTGTTGTTGCAGAGCCGGAAGTCCGCGCGCGCGGGCGCGGCCGACCAGCACATCGCGGCAAGCGCAATGGCGCACATCGGGATCGCGGCGCGCAGGCGGCGCAAAATACGGCGGTGCGGAGAATCGTCTCGGGTCATCCAGTCCAGCTATAGCAAAGCATTGACGATTTGGCGCGCACCAACGGGGTCGGCTCAACCGATGGTGACCGGAATGATGCGACCGATGTCGGCGCGAAAACCTCGCGCGAGCCGCTTTT
Organism: Pseudomonadota bacterium; assembly: GCA_963204905.1. GTDB lineage: Bacteria > Pseudomonadota > Alphaproteobacteria > Rhizobiales > Xanthobacteraceae > 62-47. Next base: position 3,226 of record CAUJJN010000183.1, on the reverse strand, counting down.
TTGCACATCGAGGTGGAAAAATCCGTGACGGGGGCCATTTTGGGTTAACGTCCTGAACCGAGCGATGAGAGCTTCACCATGGCGACTGACGAGAAAACCACCACTGAACTGGAGGCCGCCGTATTCCGCCGCCTCGTGGCGCATCTGCGCGAGCGAACCGACGTGCAGAATATCGACCTGATGAATCTCGCCGGATTCTGTCGCAACTGCCTGTCAAACTGGATGAAGGAAGCCGCTGACGCCAAGGGCGTCGCGCTCAGCAAGGACGAAAGCCGCGAGGCGGTCTACGGCATGCCTTACGAGACCTGGAAAGCGAAGCATCAGGGCAGCGCCACGCCGGAACAGCTGGCCGCGATGGCCAAGGCGCAAGGTGGTCATTGAGGCAACACAATAGCGGCCTGCATGGCTCCGCTATTTTTCTTCTGTGGGGCTGCTGTGGATGATCCGGATGCCGCCTTGACGAACGGCGCGCCAGTCTTGAGTGTCGCGCGGCAAAGCGGTGCGCTTCCGGCCTCCGCCCTTCCATATTCAGTTCAGTAGGAGTGCATGATGGCCACCGCTGCCGCCGTCCAGGACGAGCCCGCGACCCGCTTCGCGAAGGATCAGCTTAAGGCCATCATCGAGCGTATCGAGCGGCTGGAAGAAGAAAAGAAGGCGATCTCGGACGACATCCGCGACGTCTATGCCGAGGCCAAGGGCAACGGCTACGACGTCAAGGCGCTGCGCACCATCGTACGGATGCGCAAGCAGGATGCCAACGAGCGTGCCGAGCAGGAAACCATTCTGGAGACCTATCTCCAGGCGTTGGGAATGCTCTGATCCGCCGATTAATTCAAGCAAGCCAAAATGCGCGGATCAGTTCCGGGCATGCCTCCGTCCATTGCGCTTGCCGAGGACCTATCCTACGACGACGCCGTGAGCATATGGCGACCACAACAGCGAGTACGCGTCAAGGCATTGGGCCTCCATTGGCGCGAGGGCAGACTGCTGGCCGCGGAAGTCCATGACGACGCAGGTCGTGTCAAAGGCGTCCGCCCGCTCGGGGGCGGCGTCGAATTTGGCGAAACTGCCAGGAGTGCCGTCGCGCGTGAGTTCAAGGAGGAACTGGGTATCGACCTTGCGGCGGTCGGTGAGCCACTTTTCTTCGAGAACATCTATGTTCACGAGGGCACACCCGGTCATGAGATTCTGATCCTGTTTGACGTCGTGTCTCCCGATGACGCTTTCATTGGCGAGAGCCGGATCGTTTTTCATGAAGACAATGGGGAAGCTGGGATCGCCCGATGGTTCGATCTCGATGAGCTTGATCATCCGGGCGCGCCGGAACTGTTTCCCGCAGGTCTGAAGGCATATTTGCGCAGCTGCGGAAAATAATATCCGCCCAAGCCGCCTTGCCCTCTCGCGCGTGATCCCGAAAACGGGGCCCGGCTCTCGGGCAAGATCGTGCTCGAACAGAAAGACAAATCGCAGTCAGATTTGGTGCAGCTGGATCAGACCTAGCGCAGCGCGGCGGTCTGGAACATCACGGTCGGGACGGCGGCAACGGCGGTGCCGGTGAAACGGTCGCAGACCATGCCCGGTTGAGGGTCGCTGGAGAAGCTGGTGGCGACGGTGGTTTGCGGCTTCACGAAATGGACCCGCAGCGCCGCCATGTCTGGTTCGCCGAATACGGTTGAGGACATCGCCGTGGTCGCGCTCGGCGACAGGATCATCGCGCGCATCCAGACGGTGTCGCCCTTTGCCGCGGCGGCCAGCCGCGTTGAAACGGTTATTCGACCGTCGACGCCCTGGCGGCCCTTCGCCACCACGGTCGTTACCTCGTTGACCGACATCGCATTATGTTTCGCGGGCCGCGGTCGCAGATGCCGCGGGATCGGTGCGCTGGCGGCGACGATGTGAGCGCGGTCGAGCGGCGAGGGCACCGGGGCATAGGCGAGGGCATGGAAGGCGTGGTCGATGCTGGCGGTCGGCTGCGGATCGACGGCGTTGGAGAGCGCCTGTCGCGCGCTGATGGCCGCGACCTGCGCCGGCGTCGCCTGCTTCGGCTTGGTCGGCGGGGTATCACCCCAGAAGCCGCGCGAATTGATGATGTCCGCCGGTGTCCGGAATTTCGGCTCGGCGGCGGCCGCTTCCTGTCTGACCGGTGCGGGCGCCGGGATCGGGACGACGGTATCGGCCGACGCGAGTTGATAGGTCGCTGCGGCCGCCGGCTTGGCGCGCGGCAGTGGGACAGGCTCGGCCGGAATCGCGGCCGCGGTTACGACGGGACCGGCTGCGGGCTGGACGGCGGGGGCGTTGCGCGCAGGCGCGCTGCTTGCCGGAGCCTCGTCCTCTTCGTCGTTGGACTTCGATTTGAAGAGCGATGCGAACAGGTTCTTCGGCTTCTCGAACGAGAAGCTGTCGTCACCCTTGCCGCGCCGCTGGACATCGGCCAGCGCCAGTTGATAGCCGGCGAGCGGCCTGCCATCCGAGGGGACATGTACGGTGCGGCCGTTAGGGAAGACGCGGACCAACTGGTCGTGGGTCATGCGCGGCCAGTGGCGGATGCTGCCGGTGTCGAGATGGACGAACGGCGAACCGGAGGTCGGATAGAAACCGACGCCGCCGCGTTGCAGCCGAAGCCCGGCGAAGCGGATCTGCTCCAGCGCCACGCCGGGGATGAAGAAGTCCATGGCGCGGCCGAGCATGTGCTGGCTGTGGCGCGCGACACCGGTGTGAGCGGAACGGCGGCGAAGCATGGAATTGGTGGCGGGAGATCGGTAGGACGAGATGATCTGGATCGGCTTCCTGCCGTCGACGTCGCGATAGACTTCCCAGAGGATGTCGAACAGATGGGGATCCATCGTCGTCTGGGCCTGGTTGCGCCAGTCGCGCAGGAAATGGTTGAGCTGCTTCAGCGCGGCTTCGTCGTAACGGCCGTTGCGCTTGAAGGTGACAGTGAGGTCTTCGCCGGAATGGGTGTGGTGGAACGACAGGGTGCGGGTTTCGCGCGAAGCGGTGGCGTCATGCACCGACCCCGCGCCGATGAGCAGCAGCAGCGATGACAGCCCGACGCCATAACCGGCGCGCGACAGGGTCAGCGATTTGAGAACGCGTGCAAAACCGACCGGCACGAATGAGCCCACCCAGAGGACGTTCAGTCAAAACCCTTCCGCAACCCCATGCAGCGAAAGAGGGATAACGAGGCTTAAATCAGGAGGGTTAATCGAGATTTACCCCCGAAACG
>CAUJJN010000182.1 GCA_963204905.1 Pseudomonadota bacterium | reverse complement strand
AGAACATCGCCATCGGTCTCGACAAGCATCGTGCGCCGAAGATCGGCGTCTAGGCTGAGCGGCGCAGAGGGAGACGGCAATGGAAAGCAAGCTTCCGCGCTTTGATGCCAGCATTCTCGGCGCGGTCGCCGCCGGTGCGCTGCTTTAGGAGCTGTCGCACGCAATGGCGCCCTCGATGCCGGTCTATCACCAGCACATCCCGTATTCGCTCGCGCTGCATCGCCGCCACGGCGATCCGCATCCGGTGAAGCGGGAAGATGGCTCGAGTTTCGCCAACGAGGTTATCGTGACGTCCGGCCATTCCGGCACGCATATCGACGCGCTCGGCCATTTCTCCCGTAACGGCTGCCTGCACGGCGATGTGCGCGTGGCCGACGTCGAGACGCGCGACGGGTACCGTGAGCATTCGGTGGCCGATATCCCGCCGATCATTCAGGGCGCGGTGGTGCTGGACGTTGCCGCCGCCAAGAGCATCGATTGTCTCGCCCCCGCGCAGGAAATCACCGTCGCCGATATCGAGGCTGCGCTGGCGTTGAGCGGCGCGACGATCAGGCCGGGCGATGCGGTACTGATCCGCACCGGTTGGTCGAAGTACTGGACGGACGCGGAGATGTTCATCGGCCGTCGCGGCGGGATGCCCGGTCCCGGCGAGAAGGCGACGCGCTGGCTGATCGAGCGGGGCGCGACCTTGATGGGATCGGACACGCCCGGCTTCGAATGCTTGCCGACGCCCGGCATTTCGGTCCACGCCATCCTGCTGGTGGATGCCGGCATCCACATCATCGAGAATCTCAACCTCGAAGAAGTTGCGAAGAAGCGCCCGCCGCGTATCCTGTTCGTGGCGCTGCCATTGCGCCTCACCGGCGCTACCGGTTCGCCCATTCGGCCCGTCGCTATTGCCTGACGAGCCGCGTGGCCTGTCGGGTCAACCACATTCCGCCGCGTTTCCCCGTGCCTCGATCCACAAGCAAGCCATTTCGCTCATGGCTTGCTGAGGGGAGTGCTTTCGGTTATACCTACCAATCGTTAGGTACATCATGAGAGTCGTGCTCTATGTCGCTCGCCGGACGATCCTACGAAGACGTGTGTGGGGCCTTTTCCTGGAACATTCCCGCGCGCTTCAATATTGCTGAGGCGGTTTGCGATCGGCATGTCGGGACGGGGCGCACTGCCTTGATTCACGAGACGACGGACGGGGCTGTTACCGATTTCACTTTCGAAGTGCTGCAGGAGCACTCGCGGCGGCTGGCCAATGCGCTGACGGCGCAGGGCATCAATCGTGGTGACCGGATCGGCATCCTGCTGCCGCAATGTCCGGAAGCGTTGATCGCGCATCTCGCCGCGTATCGGATCGGTGCGATCGCGCTGCCGCTATTCACGCTGTTCGGGCCTGATGCGCTGGCCTATCGGCTCAATGACAGCGGCGCGAAAGTCGTGGTGTCGAACGCCGAAGGCATGGAGAAACTGATCCCGTTGCGCGATCAGTTGCCGGCCCGCCCGATATTGATCGCGATCGACGATCGTGTTGACGCCTCGACACTTGAATGGTCGGGGCTGATCGAGGCCGGGTCACCTCATCACACGATGGTCGAGACCGCAGCGGAAGACCCCGCCATCATCGTCTATACTTCGGGCACGACGGGAAATCCGAAGGGCGTGCTGTATGCGCACCGCACCCTGCTGGGCCATATGCCGGGTGTCGAGTTTCCGCATGATTTCTTTCCCCAGCCGGGTGATCGCATGTGGACGCCGGCGGACTGGGCCTGGGCAGGCGGCCTGATGGATGTCCTGCTGCCTTCGCTGTTCCATGGCATCCCGGTGCTTGCCAAACGCCTGAAGAAATTCGACCCCGAGGAAGCGTTCTCATTGATCGGTCGGCATGGTGTGCGAAATGCCTTCATGCCCCCGACCGCGCTCAAGATGATGCGTCAGGTGACGCGACCGCGCGAGCGCTTCTCGTACGCGATGCGCTCGATCGCGAGCGGAGGCGAACGGCTCGGTGAAGAAATGCTGGGCTGGGGCCGCGAGGTGTTTGGCCTGACCATGAATGAATTCTACGGCCAGACCGAAGCGAATCTGACCATCGGAAACTGCGCCTCCATCATGTCGCTCAAGGATGGATCGATGGGGCGGGCGATGCCCGGTCATGTCGTGGACGTGGTGGACGAGGAGGGAAATCCGGTAGAACCCGGCGAGACCGGGATCATCGCCGTCAAGGCACCTGATCCAGTGTTCTTCCTGCGCTACTGGAACAAGCCCGACGCCACCGAGGACAAATTTCGCAACGGGTGGCTGCTGACGGGCGATACCGGCCATCGTGACGCGGAAGGGTATTTCTGGTTCCACGGCCGCAACGACGACGTCATCATCTCCGGCGGCTACAGGATCGGGCCGACCGAGATCGAGGACTGCCTGATGCAGCATCCCGCGGTTGCGCTTGTCGCTGTTGTCGGCGTGCCGGACAAGGTTCGCGGTGAAGTGGTGAAGGCGTTTGTCGTTCCGCACGGCGGGACGACGGTGGACGATGCTCTTCGCGAAGACATGCAGCAATTTGTAAAGGCCCGCCTGTCGGCCCATGAGTACCCGCGGCAGATCGAGATTCGCGACTCGCTGCCGATGACCATCACCGGCAAGATCCGCCGTAAGGATCTTCGCGACGAGGCCAAGGCCGTGGTCAGGTAAGCGACAGAGTGGGTGTGCCTGCTTGCATGACTTTGGCCCCCGCGGCCTTATGAAGGAAAGAATTGATGGGACGCCTCTTTGACGAGTTCAGCATCGGTCAGCGTTTCGAGACGCCGTCCCGAACGATTACGGAGGCCGACATCGGGACGTTCGCCGGCCTGACTGGCGACTACAATCCGGTTCACACAGACGAAGTGTTCGCGGCGGCGACCGGGTTCGGCGGCCGTGTCGCCCACGGACCGATGGGTATCGGGATCGCGTTCGGGCTTGCCTCGCGTCTCGACCTGATCGACGGTACGGTGGTCGCATTGCTCGGCGTCACCTGGGACTTCAAGGCGCCGATGCGACCGGGCAGTACGATCCGCGCCGTGATCGAGGTCGTCGAAACCCGCAATGTAAGCAACGCGGCTCATGGCCTGCTGGGATTGTCCATCGCATTGGTCGACGAGAACGACAAGCTGCTCCAGCAAGGTAACGCACGCCTCTTGATGCGGAAGACGCGGCATGAGAAAGCGAAGTGGGGCAGCGTTTGACCGCAAGGAGAGGTGACCATTAGCCAGGCAGCCGCACGGACCGCGAAGGCGTCCGCCGTCAAATCCGAAACGCTGGATCAGAACGGGGGAGCCCGACAAATCCTCAATGCCACGGCATGGTTGCTGCGTCATCGCGGCTACGAGGCGACGACCACGCGCGCAATTGCCGAAAGAGTCGGCATCAAGGCTGGCAGCATCTATCACCATTTTCCGTCGAAGGACGCGATCGTCGAACGCGTGATCAACGAGGGTGTGCTCGTTGTGAACAAAGCCGTTACCGCGGCGCTGGATGCGCTACCGGATAAGGCGACGCCGCGTGATCGCCTGCAGGCTGCGATCAAGGCTCACCTGCTGTCCTCGTTGGAGCACAGCGACTATACGTCAGCGTCGATCCGGGCTTTTGCATTCCTTCCGCCGGAACTCCGCAAAACTTGCCGCGTCGAACGGCGGCGCTATGAGGATATCTGGCAACACCTGATGCGGGATGCTTCTCAGGCAGGTTATATCCCCAAGGAGGTGTCGCTCGATGCAGCGCGTCTGATGTTGCTCGGCGCGGTGAACTGGGCCGGCGAGTGGTATCGTCCGGGGCGCGCGCCGATTGACAAGATCGCAGGCGATTTTGCGCAGATCGCTTTCGGTGCGCGGCGGACTTGATCGACACCTGATCGATATTCGTCAGCCCCTGTTATAATCAGCCCCTGTTATAAACGGGCTATCTTTCTTTCCCGCGTCCGTCGCTTTGGCAGCGTCCCTCAGAGCCGTTTTGCGACTTCTTCGAGCATTACTTCGGTTGCCCCGCCGCCGATCGATTGAACGCGCGCGTCGCGCGTCATTCGCTCGATGACGCTTTCGCGCATGAAACCCGCGCCACCATGGAATTGCAGGCAATCGTACATCACCGCGTTCACCAGTTCGCCGCAATACGCCTTCACCATCGAGACTTCACGCGTGACGTCGCGCCCCTGCGCATCGCCCCACGCGGCGGCGTAGACAAGTTGCCGTCCAGCCTCGACTTCGGCGGCGCGCATGGAAATCCGCTGCCGGATACCCTGCTTGTCCCATAGGGGTGCACCGAACGCCCGGCGCGTCTTCAGGTAAGCCACCGTCAGGTCGAGCGCGGCTTGCGCTTCGCCCATCGCCATCGCGCCGATGACCGTGCGTTCGTTCTGGAAGTTGCGCATGATGGCGTAAAAGCCCTTGCCTTCCTCGCCGAGCACGGCGTCGTGCGGAACCAGGCAGTCCTCGAACACCAGTTCGGCGGTGTCCGACGAACGCCAGCCGTGCTTGTCCAGCGCGCGGCTGACGCGAAAGCCGGGCGTTCCTTTCTCGATGAGGAACATCGTGATCGCCTTGCTGCCACCGGACAACTCGCCGGTCTTCGCAGCGACGCAATAAAGATCAGCGTGGACGCCGTTGGTGATAAACATCTTGGCGCCGTTCAGCACGTAACCGGCGTCGGTCTTGCGCGCAGTGGTGCGAATGCCCTTGACGTCAGAGCCGGCGTCCGGCTCCGTGACGCCGACCGCGCAAATGGCTTCACCTGACACGATCCTCGGCATCCATCGTGCCTTCTGAGCTTCGGTCCCAGCATTGAAGACATGAACAGATGCCATGTCGGTATGGACCAGAGCGGTGATCGCGACGCCGGAGAAAGTCGAGCGACCGAGTTCTTCCGCCAATACGACACTGCCCAGCGTGTCCATGTTCGACCCGCCGTAGATTTCCGGATAGCGGATGCCGAAGAAGCCGAGCGACCCCATGCGCCGCAGCACCTCGCGGGGAGTGAATCCCCGTTGCTCCCATGCGTCGCCGTGCGGCTTGATCTCCTCCTCGACAAAGCGACGGATCTGATCGCGCAGCATCTCGTGTTCGGTGCTGAAGTACGGAGACGACGTTCGCGCAATGCTGTTCATGTGCGAGTCCTTGCTCTCCTCGGCCGCGATCAATCGGCGCGACGGAGAGACCCCGGTCGCAGCGGGTTGGGTTTCCTGCTTCCCTATCTAACAGTTGTTAGGTATAAGACATTCGCGAGCCGGCAGCAAGCCAGGACCCGCGATCGGCCGACGAGAGGGGCGCGATGACCGCATCACGATTTGAGGCGTTGGTGGAAACGTTGCGGAGCCGGCACGAGGCTGTGCTGCAAGGCGGCGGGGAGGCACTGGTCGAGCGTCATCGTGCGCGCGGCAAGATTCCGGTTCGTGATCGCGTCGACCTGTTGCTTGATGTCGGTAGCCCGTTTCTCGAATTGTCGCCACTCGCCGCCCACGGCCTGTATGGCGGCGAGTTGCCGTCGGCGGGAATCGTTACGGGGATCGGTATCATTCACGATACGCCGTGCATGGTGATCGCCAACGACGCTACGGTGAAAGGCGGGTCGTTTTTCGCCGAAACCGTTCGCAAGCATCTGCGCGCGCAGGAGATCGCGGAGGAGCATCGGCTTCCCTGCATCTATCTGGTCGATTGCGGCGGGGCGTTTCTGCCGGAGCAGGATCGGGTGTTTCCGGATCGCGATCATTTTGGCGGCACCTTCTACAATCAATGCCGAATGTCGGCGGCGGGCATTCCGCAGGTTTCCGCCGTGTTCGGTGGCTGCACCGCGGGCGGCGCATATATTCCGGCGTTGTCCGATGAGTCGGTCATGGTGCGCGGCACCGGCCGCATCCATCTCGGCGGACCGCCCATCGTCAAGGCCGCCATCAACGAAATTGTCGATGGCGAAACGCTCGGTGGCGCGGATATGCACGCGACCGTGTCCGGCGTGACGGATCACGTCGTCGACAATGAAACCGCGGCTATCGGCAGGCTCCGTGAAATCGTTTTGGGGTTCGGCGCGTTACGCCGAGTAGCGCAACCGACCTTCATGCCCGCGCCGCCTGCCGGCGATCCGGATGAACTGGCGTCGTTGGTGCCGGTCGATTTGAAAAAACCTTACGATGTTCGCGCGGTGATCTCGCGGATCGTCGATGGCGGTGACCTGCATGAATTCAAGCCCGCCTATGGGGCTTCGCTTGTTACAGGATTCGCACGAATCCACGGTTTCCCGATCGGCATTCTTGCCAACAATGGCGTTCTGTTCTCGGAATCGTCGGTCAAGGGTGCGCATTTCATTGAATTGTGCGACCAGCGACACATTCCGCTGCTGTTCCTCCAGAACATCACGGGGTTTATGGTGGGGACCGAGGCCGAGCGCGCCGGCATTGCCAAGCATTCCGCGAAGCTGGTCTATGCCGTGTCCAATGCGCGCGTGCCGAAATACACCGTGCTGATCGGTGGATCATACGGCGCTGGCAATTACGGCATGTGCGGCCGTGGTTTTCGCCCACGCTTCCTGTTCACCTGGCCGAACGCGCGCATTGCCACCATGAGTCCGGAAGTTGCTGCTACTGTCGTCACCGAACTGCGCCGGCAAAGTCTGAAGGGCAGCGGCGATGAAGTAGCCATCGCCGAACTCGACCGCCGCACCCGCGCGCAGTTCGAGGAGCAGAGCGATCCTTACTACGCGACGGCGCGGCTCTGGGACGACGGAATCATCGAACCGGCGCAGACCCGCGATATCCTCGGGCTTTGCCTGTCGCTGTCCGCCGACGAGCCGCGCGATCGTTCTGCGCGGCCTGTCTATCGCATGTAGGGCCAGGCATGTTTCGCACTCTTCTCATCGCCAATCGCGGCGAAATCGCCGTTCGTATCATCCGCACGGCGAAACGCCTCGGGCTGCGCACCGTTGCCGTGTATTCAGACGCGGATCGGGACGCCATGCATGTCAGGCTCGCTGATGTCGCCGTGCCGATCGGACCCGCGCCCGCGCGCGACAGCTATCTCCGCGCCGACCGCATTGTCGCCGCAGCGCTGGCCGCTGGTGCCGATGCCATCCATCCCGGATATGGCTTCCTCTCCGAGCGCACGGATCTGCCGCAACTCTGCCAGCAGCATGGCCTGGTTTGGGTCGGCCCGCGTGTCGAGGCAATCGCGACGATGGGATCTAAGATCGAGGCCAAGCGTCTGGCTGTCGCCGCGGAGGTGCCCGTCGCGCCGGGTTACGACGGCGAGGACCAAACTGATGAACGCCTCGCGAGGGAGGCGGAGCGCGTCGGCCTGCCGGTGATGATCAAGGCGTCGGCCGGCGGAGGCGGCAAGGGAATGCGGCCGGTGCATGATGCCGTCGGGCTGCGCGACGCGCTTGTCGCGGCGCGTCGCGAGGCGGAGGCCGCGTTCGGCGATGGCCGCCTCCTGATTGAAAAACTGATCGAGAGACCGCGCCATGTCGAGGTTCAGATCCTCGGGGACAAGCACGGCAATCTCGTGCATCTCTTCGAACGCGACTGTTCGGTTCAGCGAAATAATCAGAAGCTGCTCGAAGAGGCTCCTGCGCCGAACTTGTCCGAGCAGGCTCGCCAGGCACTGCATCGTCATGCGCTGCAACTCGGGTCGCGTATCGGATACGACTCGGTCGGCACGATGGAATTCATGGTCGACGCGAAGACCGAAGATATCTTCTTTCTCGAAATGAACACTCGCCTGCAGGTCGAACACACGGTGACGGAGGAGATCACCGGTCTCGATATCGTGGAGTGGCAGTTGCGGGTGGCGGCTGGAGAGGCGCTGCCGTTCAAGCAGGAGGATATCGTCTGTCGCGCTCACGCGATCCAGGCGCGTCTTACCGCGGAGCGCGCCGATCAGGGCTTCCGCCCCGATACCGGCACCATCGAACTGTGGGCTCCGCCCACTGATGTGCGCATCGACAGCGGCGTCGCGACGGGGACTGCGATCGGGCTTCATTACGACAGCTTGTTGGCAAAGGTCATTGCTGTCGGGAGCGATCGGGATCATGCGGTTGCGCAACTCGCGACCGCGCTTGAGCAACTCACCGTGCTGGGACCAGCGACCAATCGTGCGTTCTTGTGCGACGCGCTGCGAACCGCTGATTTCGCCGGGGCTCGTGCCACGACCCGGCTGATCGGAGAGAATTGGCCGAACGGCTGGGCGTTCGATCCGCAAGACATGACTCTGGCACGGCGCATGGCGGCGCTTGTCGTCAGAATTGCGCGCGGCTCTCCTGAACAGCCGTCGCCGTGGTCTGGGAAATCGGGTTTCCGCGTGCTCGGGCCCGGCGGTCGTGCAAGCGTCAGCCATCTGACTGTCGAGAACGACAACCATGCCTGGGCCGTGATGGTGGCCGGGGACCGGGATCAGTTCACGATCACGGATGGCGATGGTGTTCTCGCCGTAGTCGCGAGGACTACGGACAAAATCCTCGTCGCTCAGATCGGTGAAACGACATATCGCTTACCATTTGCCGTTGACGGCCATAGGGTTGCGATCCGTGCCCGGTCGGTTGAAGCAAGCTTCGAGATTCGTCTAACGGCGGATGCCGCACTGGAAAGCGCGTCTACCGCGAGCAGTGCCGATCCAAACAACATCACCGCGATGATGCCGGGCCTGCTGGCGGACGTCATGGTTGCGGAGGGTGAGGCTGTCGAAGCAGGACAAACCGTGGCGGTCCTCGAATCGATGAAACTGTTCACTGATCTGAAGGCTGTTTGCGCCGGGCGTGTCATCCGGGTCGCGGCGGAGAAAGGCAAGACCGTTCGTGCTGGCCAGTTGATCGTTTCGATCGAACCAGCGAACGCAGTACATTCTTGACAGGGGAGGTCAGATTGCCGGGGCTTTGGTTTGAGGAGTTCTCAGTCGGTCAGACGTTTGAGCATCCGATCACCCGGACGGTGACGGAAATGGACAACATGCTGTTTTCCAACATGACGCTCAATCCGCAACCGCTGCACATCGATTTTCATTTCGCCGCCGAGACCGAGTTCGGCAAGCCGTTGGTGAATTCGCTGTTCACGCTTGGGCTGATGATCGGGATATCGGTGCACGACACCACGTTGCGTACCACCATCGCCAACCTTGGCATGACCGATGTGAATTTTCCGGCGCCGGTTTTCCACGGCGATTCGATCCATGTTGTGACGACGGTTGAAGCCATTCGCGCCAGTGGCTCGCGGCCCGACGCCGGGCTTGTGACGTTTCGCCATCGCGCTTTCAACCAGGACAACCGGGAGGTCGCCAATTGCACACGCGTCGCTTTGATGCGCAAACGACCGGCCGCATCGGCGACGTAGGGCCTCGTCTGGTCTGGAGGTTTATTACATGCGCTCCTTTCTGTTCGTCCCTGCGGATTCGGAAAAGAAGCTCTCCAAGGGGCTGACAACGGCCGCCGACGCGTTGATTCTCGATCTTGAAGACTCGGTTGTCGCCGACCGCAAGCCCCAGGCGCGGACGATCGCGCGCGATTTTCTGTCGGATGATATGGCGAGGCGCGAGCGTCCCTATCTGATCGTGCGAATCAACGCGCTCGACAGCGGATTGACCGAGGTCGACCTCGATGCCGTGATGCCGGCCCGTCCGGACGCAATCATGTTACCGAAGGCGCAAGGCGGACCGGACGTCAGTTATCTCGATGCGCAACTCGCACGTCGCGAGCAGGAACACGGGACGCCCGTGGGCCATACGAAGATTCTGGTGGTCGCGACCGAGACCGCGAAATCGATTTTCCAACTTGGGACCTATGCCGGAGCAAGTGCACGCCTCAGTGGTCTGACGTGGGGCGCGGAGGATTTGTCGGCGGACATCAGCGCCGAGTCGAAGCGCGATGCGGATGGTCGTTACATCGAGCCGTTTCGTTTGGTGCGATCCCTGTGTCTGTACGGCGCGGTTGCTGCCGGAGCGCAGCCGATCGATTCGGTATATCCTTCGTTTCAGGATGGTGATGGATTGCGCCGGGAGTGCGAGGAAGCCCGGCGCGACGGTTTTACCGGTAAAATGGCGATCCATCCGGGACAAGTCGACGTCATCAACGAAGTATTCACGCCGAGTGAAGCCGCCATCGCAGAAGCGCGGGCGGTGATCGCGGCTTTCGCGGCTAATCCGACCGCAGGCGCCGTCAGCCTCAACGGACGGATGCTCGATATGCCCCACCTGAAACTTGCACAACGGCTCCTCGCGCGCATTCCATCGTAACGGATTTGATTCCGGCTTCATCAGCAACGCGGCCAGATGAAATCTTGACGCGACGATTTCACCGATCGGCGATTGCTGCGCACCATCGATCGGTGTCTTTGATTTGTGGCGCTCGCTTACACAGCTCCGATCGGCGCATCCCGCGATGTCCTGCGGGAGCGGGGTAACTTCGCGATCCCTGATCCCGTCCGATTGTCCGTTTCTGCAACATTCTGGAAGATGATCAGCGCGATATTCCGCTTCGCGCGATAAATGGCGCCGCCACGAATATGATGGCGGCGCTTCACGTCCATGCTATCTCTGTTGGCAATCATTTGCCTCCACCTCGCTTCCTTGAGGAGAGGCGGAATGACCTGTGATCACATGCTGAAGGGGTGAGGTATGAACGAATTCGGGTTCTCGACCACGATTTCGACGGATGGTTCTGTGATCTCGGGACCTTGGCGCGCGCCCAAGCAAATGTTGGCTGAACAATCCTACGATGGCCACGCCTCGATTCACGACGACGCCACCGCCCAGAAACTCGGGTTTCGCGGTGGTACAATCGAGGGACCCACCCATTTCAGCCAGTTTGTTCCGCTCGGTGTAACCGTCTGGGGACAGGAGTTTCTAGAAAGCGGCTGCATTTCCGCGCACTATCGCAATGCAGTGTTCGAAGGTGAAGAAGTGCGCGCATTTCTCAGTTTGCCCACGCCGAGCGCGACCCACGCCGAAATCTGGATGGAGAAAAAGGACGGCACGGAAGTTTTGCGAGGGTCGATATCGCTGGCCAGGGATTCGTCAGAGACCGCATTGGAGCGCCGTATCGCTGGTTTGAATCCTGTCGGACAGCTCGTCATTCTGCGAGATATCCGCGTCGGAATGCGGTCGAAGCGTCACAAAGTGCGAATGGATTTTCCCCAGAATATGGGCGCGCTCTATCCGTTCTCTCTTAATCAGAAACTTCAAAAGATCACAGAGCCCTCGTCCTGCTACACGTCGGAGGGCGGGTCATCGACGCCGTGGGGAAGGTCGATCATCCCGATGGAGATGATCAGCGTGCTTCTCAATCACACTGCAAAGGTCGATCCGTTTCCGGTCCGGGGCTCTTCTGTCGGGTTGTTTGCGGATCAGGAAATCAAGCTCATCGCGGGACCTCTCTTTGTCGGTGAGGATTATGAAATCGAGCGGGAGGTGGTGGCGTTGAGTGAGAGCAAGCGTACCGAAAGCATGTGGATCCGGACTTCGGTATATCAACCGGGCGGGAATAAGGTAATTGCCAGCATGCTGCTCAATAGCGCTTGCCTCAAGGAATCATTCGTGGAAGCGGGCCACTAGCCGAGGAGAATGCGTGAAAGAGCAGGATCTGGACACCTGCTTGTTATGCAATGCTTCAAAATCATTGCCGTTTTTCCTTGCCAAGTGTTGAACCGGAAATCATCCATGCCATTCCGTAAGCTGCTGATCGCCAATCGCGGCGAGATCGCCATCCGTATTGCTCGCGCCGCCGGTGAAATCGGCATTGCGACCGTCGCCATCCATCCAGTCGATGATGCGTTGTCGCTGCATGTTCGGGCAGCGGACGAGGCGTATGAAATTTCCGGTCGGGGCGCTCGCGCCTATCTCGACATCGAGGCGGTAGTGACGGTAGCGAAAGCCGCTGGCTGCGACGCGCTGCATCCAGGGTATGGTTTTCTCAGTGAGAACGCCGAGCTGGCGCGACGTTGCAAGGAGGAGGGCATCACCTTCGTCGGTCCGTCGCCGGCGGCGCTCGAGTTGTTCGGCGACAAGGTTGAAGCCAAAATGCTGGCGAAGCGTTGTGGCGTGCCGATTATCGAGGGCACCGAGGGCCCGACCACACGGGATGAGGTGAAAGCGTTCTTCGCCTCGCTGGGCGACAACGCAGCTGTCATGATCAAGGCGCTGGCCGGCGGCGGCGGGCGCGGCATGCGCATCGTCGAGCAAGCCTCGCAACTCGATGATGCTTACGCACGTTGCCAATCGGAGGCAAAGGCCGCATTCGGCAGCGACGGCGTATATGTCGAGCGGCTGATCCGCAACGCGCGCCATATCGAAGTTCAGATCATCGGCGACAGGTATGGCGGCATCAGTCATTTGTGGGAACGGGAATGCACTATCCAGCGCCGTAATCAGAAGTTGATCGAGGTTGCGCCAAGCCCGTCTTTGACTGAAAGGATGCGTGCGCGCATCGTCGATGCAGCCACGACACTCGCGACCGCCGCGCACTACGACAGTCTCGGCACGTTCGAATTTCTGGTGGACGGCGAGACGGATAGCGGCGAGCCGACATTCGCCTTCATCGAGGCCAATCCGCGCCTTCAGGTCGAGCATACGGTTACCGAGGAGGTGCTCGGCATCGATCTGGTGCGTGCGCAGATCGAGGTGGCGGCCGGTGCAACACTCGACTCGCTTGGGCTGGCGCAAGCGTCGGTGCCGTCGCCGCGTGGCTATGCCATCCAGCTTCGCATCAACATGGAGACCATGGACGAAACGGGAGCGACAAAGCCCACCGGTGGTACGCTTGCCGTGTTCGATCCACCGTCCGGGCCCGGAGTGCGCATCGATACCTTCGGCTATTCGGGCTACAAGACCAGCGCGGCGTTTGACTCGTTGTTGGCCAAGGTGATCGTTCATGCGCCGACCGCGCGTTGGTCGGAAGCCGTCGCCAAGGCTGGTCGCGCGTTGCGTGAGTTCCGCATCGAGGGTGTCGCCACCAATGCGTCGTTCATTCAGGCGGTGTTGGCGCATCCGGATTTTCTCGCCAATCGTATCAGCACCAATTTCGTCGACACGCATGTCGCCGAACTTGTCGGTGCGACCAAAATACCGATGCGGCCAATGTTCTTCGAGCCGGTGGTGAATGGGGCGGCGGCGGTGAAGGCGACCTCCGGCCGCCAGGCCGTGCCCGAAGGATCGATCGCTGTGCCGGCACCGTTGCAGGGTACCATCGTCGCCGTCAATGTTGCTGAGGGTGATCTGGTCCGGATTGGTCAGCAGGTCGTGGTGATCGAGTCGATGAAGATGGAGCATCTCGTCGAGGCATCCGCGAGCGGCAAGGTGGTGAAGATCGCGGCCGGTGACGGCGAGACGTTGATGCCGGGTGACGCGATTCTGTTCATCGAGCCGGCCGATGTCGGCGGCAACGCCGTCGAGGAGCAGGTCGATATTGATCTCGATCACATCCGGTCTGACCTCGCCGAGGTTATTGCCCGACACGCCAACACGCATGATGAGAACCGCCCCGCTTCTGTTGAACGGCGGCGCAAGACCAATCAGCGTACGGCGCGCGAAAATATCGCGCAGCTTGTCGACGAAGGATCGTTCGTCGAATACGGGTCGCTGGCGATCGCGGCGCAGCGTCTCCGTCGGCCGCTCGACGACCTGATCAAGAATACCCCGGCCGATGGCCTGATCGCCGGCGTTGCGACCGTGAATGCGGACAAGTTCGGCGCGCATGAGGCGCGCTGCATGGTGATCTCTTACGATTACACCGTGCTGGCTGGTACGCAGGGCCACATGAACCACAAGAAGATCGACCGGATGCTTGGCCTCGCCGAGCAATGGCGGATGCCGCTGGTGTTTTATGGCGAGGGCGGCGGCGGCCGCCCCGGTGATACCGACCGCCTCGGCATGACCGGTCTCGATGGTCCGTCCTTTGTGCAGTTCGCAAAACTCTCCGGTCTGGTTCCGGTGGTTGGCGTTGTGTCGGGCTATTGCTTCGCCGGCAACGCGGCGATGCTGGGTGTTTGTGACGTCATCATCGCGACGAAGAACGCGTCGATCGGAATGGGCGGTCCGGCGATGATCGAGGGCGGAGGGCTTGGCGTCTATCACCCGGCTGAAGTCGGCCCTGTGTCGTTCCAGTCCCCCAACGGGGTGATCGATATTCTGGTTGAGGACGAAGAAGAGGCGACCGCGATTGCGCAAAAATATCTGTCGTATTTCCAGGGTGCGATGACGAACTGGGAGGCGCCGGACCAGCGGCTGCTGCGTCGCGCGATCCCCGAGAACCGGCTACGCGTCTACGATATCCGCAACGTGATCGATCTGCTAGCGGACAAGGACTCGGTGCTGGAAATCCGTCGGGATTTTGGCGTTGGCATGATTACCGCTTTCATCCGTATCGAAGGCAAGCCGTTCGGCCTCATCGCCAACAATCCGAAGCATCTCGGCGGAGCGATTGATGCCGATGCCGGCGACAAGGCGGCGCGCTTCATGCAGCTATGCGACGCGTTCGATCTTCCGCTTGTCTCGCTGTGCGACACGCCGGGCTTTATGGTCGGCCCGGAGGCTGAGAAGACCGCGATTGTTCGCCATGTGGCGCGGATGTTCGTCACCGGCGCCAGTCTCACCGTGCCACTGTTCGGCATCGTGCTGCGGAAGGGCTATGGATTGGGTGCGCAATCGATGATCGGCGGCGGCTTTCATGCCTCCTTCTTCACTGTGGCATGGCCGACAGGTGAATTCGGCGGCATGGGTCTCGAAGGTTATGTGCGGCTCGGTTTCCGCAAGGAAATGGAGGCCATTGCCGATTCGGTCGAGCGCGAGAAATATTATCAGGAGAAGGTCGCGCAGCTTTACGCTGACGGCAAGGCGGTTTCGATCGCCTCGGTGTTGGAGATCGACGAGGTGATTGACCCGGCCGAGACGCGGGATTGGATTATGGCTGGCTTACGCTCGGTGCCAACGCCCGAGAAGCGCACGCACCGCAAACGGCCGTGCATTGATACCTGGTAATCCAGGAGTTTCCGGCCGCGTCGTGCTCTCAACGGAAGATGACCTTCTGGCTGTCATCCGGTCAGCACGGCCGGGGAAACTCCGCGCGCGATCACGCTTCGCATGGCGAAGCTCGAATGTAATCGCACCACGCCGGGCAGGCGCGACAGGTGCTTGTTGTGGATGCGTTCGTAGTCTTCCATATCGCGCGCCTGAACCTGCACCAGATAGTCGTCGCTCCCTGACATCAGATAGCACGAAATGACATCGGGGCATTTGGCGATTGCCTTTTCAAAGCTGGCGAGGGCGTTCTCGCTCTGGCGATCGAGTGTGATGTTGACGATCACCAGCATACGATAGCCAAGTGCGGCGGCATTTACCTCGGCCGCATAGCCGCGAATGACTCCGCTTTCCTCCAGCTGTTGCAGCCGCCGCGCACAAGCAGTGGGTGATAGGCCCACGCGTTCCGAGAGAACCACCTGGCTGATGCGGGCGTCGCGCACGAGTTCACGAATGATTTTCCGGTCGATGGCGTCAAGGTCGATTGTCATCCTTACTTCCGATTCTTGCGCAGATAGGCAATCTACTGGGTGGAATCTCCAATCTCGATGCCAATATTCGCACAATTCTGCGTAAGTATCGACATGCGAGATGTATTCGACGGTCCCGCGTCAACTGACACTAACCCGGCAAGCCGCTCGCCGTGGAAGGGTGATGTGACGAAATTCACGATCGTGCGTGTTTGATGGATGGCGTTGATCCTCTGCTTGATGACGCCTATGACAGTTCGAACGCACTGGATGGGCTTGGCGCGCATCGGCCAATGGCGATGGGAAGTTGGTATGGCAGATCAACAATCGGACGAAACCAGCGCGCTTCTGAATGAGAGCGCCAACCGGCTGTTTGGGGCATTCGATGAAAAGGACATTCGCGCGGTGGAGCGCGGCGAATGGCCAGCTGTGTTGTGGAGCAAGGTGCGGGATGCAGGCTTTCCGCTGGCCTTGGTCAGCGAGGCGGAGGGTGGTTTCGGTATCGCGTCAGCGGATGCGCTCTCACTGCTGCGCATTGCGGGCTATCATGCCGCGCCGGTGCCGCTGGCTGAGACGATGCTTGCCAATCGGCTGTTGAGCGAAGCGGGGTTCGATGCCGCGGAAGGGCCAGCAACCGTTGTTGTTCCGGAGACCGGCGTGTTCGCATTGGTGAAGGATGGCGGCAATTGGCTTGTTCGTGGTCGCGCGGCCGGGGTGCCATGGGCGCGTCATGCCGAGATCCTCGTGCTGGTGACCGAGTACGAGAGCGAAACATTCGTCATCCGGTTGGCGCGCGGCGTTGCAAGCGTCACGCCGGGGATGTCGCTCTCGAACCTGCCTGCTGACGATGTCGCTGTCGACGCACGGATCAAGGACGTGGACGTGCGAAGCGCCCCGTCGCGCTGGACATTGCAAACGCTCAAGGCAGCCTTCGCGGCGCTGCGCGTCTCCGAAATGGCGGGTGCGTTGGCGCGGGTCATGGAGATGACTGTCGGTTACGCCAATGAGCGGGTGCAGTTCGGTAAGCCGATCGGCAAGCAGCAGGCAATCCAACAACAACTCGCGGTATTGGCCGGGCAGGCCGCGGCGGCGGGCGGCGCTGCCGATGTCGCGAGAGCGGCGTTCGACAGCCTTGATGTGCTCGCGATCGCAGCGGCCAAGGTGCGTGCCGGCGAGGCTGCGAGCATCGCCGCGCCGATCGCGCATCAGGTCCATGGCGCCATCGGCTTCACCGAGGAGCACCGCCTGCATTTCTTCACGCGGCGACTGTGGGGCTGGCGCGATGAATGCGGCTCGGAACGCTACTGGAGCAGGGTGGTAGGGCAGGCGGCAATCGCGGCCGGGGCCGAGGGGCTGTGGCCGTTTGTTGTGTCCGTTGGCGCAACTCGGGAGGCATGATGTCGTTCTTCACCTTTCCCAATCCGCCCGTAATGCCGGAAGCCGAGACGCTGCGCGGCGAGGTGCGCGCGTTCCTCGCCCAGGAACTGAAGTCGATTCCGCCGCATGTGCGCGCGGCCTCGTGGAGCGGATTCGATGCCGACTTCTCACGCAAGATGGGGCAACGCGGCTGGATCGGCATGACATGGCCGAAGCAATATGGTGGGCACGAGCGCACCAGTCTTGAACGTTATGTCGTGCTCGAGGAGATGCTGGCGGCGGGAGCGCCGGTGGCGGCGCACTGGATCGCGGACCGGCAGAGTGGCCCGCTGCTGCTGCGGTTCGGCACCGAGGAGCAACGGCGGACAGTGCTGCCGAAGATCGCGGCCGGGGAGTTGTTCTGCTGCATAGGCATGAGCGAACCGGATTCCGGCTCCGACCTTGCCGCCGTGCGCACCCGCGCCGAGCCGGTCGACGGTGGTTTCCGCGTTAATGGCACCAAGTTGTGGACCACCTTCGGCCATCGTGCGCATGCGATGCTGCTGTTCTGCCGCACCAGCGGCAGCCCGAGCGATCGCCACGGCGGCACCAGTCAGTTGCTGGTGGATCTCAAGACGCCGGGCATCACCATTCGCCCGATCGCCGATCTCACCGGCGCGAAACACTTCAACGAGGTGGTGTTCGAGGATGTGTTTGTGCCGTCGCCGGCGCTGATTGGCGAGATGGGCAACGGTTGGCACCAGGTGACCAGTGAACTGGCCTATGAACGCTCCGGGCCGGAACGTTTCCTGTCGTCGTTCGTGCTGTTCGCGGAGCTGGTCCGCGTGTTGCGCGAGCATCCCTCGGAGCAGGCGACGATCGCCGTCGGCCGGCTGGCGTCGCACTTCGTGGTGTTGCGGCAACTGTCGCGCGGTGTCGCCTGGTTGTTGCAGAATGGCCAGAACCCGGCGCTGGAGGCCGCGATTGTAAAGGACCTCGGCGCGCTGGTGGAGCAGGAGATCCCGGATATCGTCCGCTCGCTGGTCGAGATCGAGCCGGGCTCGGAACGCACCGCGGAACTCGCCCGCACGCTGCACTACACGGTCCTTGCGGCGCCGTCGTTCTCGCTGCGTGGCGGTACCCGTGAAATCCTGCGCGGCATCATCGCCCGCGGCCTCGGCTTGCGCTAAAAAGTACCCATCGCCCGATTCCCTGTAAGTTGCGGGTTCCGTGCCGCCGTATTGCTGCGTTGCGGCAACAAAAGATTGCGACCTTTCGCCAAAATGGCTGGCGAACTTTCTCCCAGAGCGTAGACTTGCGGTGTTCGCAATTGTGCCATCAAGGAGATGGAAATGGCCTGGAAAGCACCGAAGATCGTTGAAGTGCCGGTTGGCATGGAAATCAATATGTACGCCTGCGCGGCCCGCAAATAGGCAGCTTCGCGAAGGCCTGTCGGGTCCAGGGCGAGACTATGCTTCGTGTTGTCGTTCTTGGAGCCGCGGCCGGCGGCGGTGTGCCGCAGTGGAATTGTGGGTGCGCGGTGTGCCGCGCATCACGGGATGCTCATCCTGAATTGCAAAGTACCCAATCGTCCATCGCGGTCAGCGTCGACGACGCGCATTGGTTTTTGATCAATGCCTCGCCGGATATCCGGCAGCAGATCACCGCAACGCCACGGCTGCATCCAAAGCCCGGTGCTCTGCGGCATAGCCCGATCGCGGGCGTTATCCTCACCAACGGCGACGTCGATGCGGTCGCGGGCCTGTTGTCGCTGCGTGAGGGCTCACCGTTTGCGATATATGCCCATCGGCAGGTGCTGGCGATCCTGGCTAGCAACAGCATCTTCAACGTGCTGAACGACAAGCTGGTGCGGCGTTATTCGATCGAAGCGGAGCGCGCTTTCGAGCCGACCTTGCCGGATGGCTCGCTGTCGGGACTGGAAGTCTTGCCCTTCCTCGTGCCGGGTAAACGTGCATGGTATCTCGAAGGTCGGCAGCATCCCGGCGGCGACAGCGCCGAGGGCGACACGCTGGGCCTGCGTATCGCCGACAAGCGTGCCGGACGGTATTTCTATCATCTGGCGGCGTGCGCGCGCGTCACGCCAGATCTTGCGCGACGCATTGAGGGCGCACCGCTGGTGTTATTCGACGGCACCGTGTGGCGTGACGACGAGTTGATCGCGGCGGGCCTCGGCAGCAAGACCGGGCAGGCGATGGGACACATCGCGATGTCGGGCGCGGACGGCGCCATCGCCGCGCTTGCGTCGCTGAACATCGCTCGAAAACTGTTCCTGCACATCAACAATTCGAATCCGGCGCTGTTCACCGACTCAATGGAGCGCGACGCGGCGCGTCAGGCAGGGTGGGAACTGGCGTCGGACGGAATGGAGATCGTGCTGTGATTACAACCACCGCCTTTTCGCTGATCACCGACAAGCCGCTGCAAAATGCCGAAGATCTCGAAGCGGCGCTGCGTCATATCGGCGCGACGCGCTATCACAACCTGCACCCGTTTCATCGCCTGCTGCACGGCGGCAAGTTGAACAAAGGGCAAGTGCAGGCCTGGGCACTCAATCGTTACTATTATCAGAGCACGATCCCGATCAAGGATGCGGTGGTGATTTCGCGCTTCGGCGACCGCGCGACGCGCCAGGAGTGGCGGCATCGGATCGAGGATCACGATGGCGACGCTGGCAGCGAAGGCGGTATCGAGCGTTGGCTCAAGCTGACCGAAGGCCTCGGCCTCGATGCTGTCTATGTGGAGTCCACTGAAGGCATTCTGCCTGCGACCCGCTTTGCGGTCGAGGCCTATGTGCATTTCGTGCGCGACCGCACGCCGCTGGAAGCGATCGCCTCGTCGCTCACTGAACTGTTCGCACCGAACCTGCATGAAGAACGCATCTCCGGGATGCTGGCGCACTACGACTTCGTCAATCCGGACATCATGAGCTACTTCAAGCGCCGGCTGACGCAAGCGCCGCGCGACGCCAACTTCGCGCTGGACTACGTGAAGACCCACGCCGTGACGCCTGCTGAACGTGAGGCGGTCTGCAATGCGCTGATCTTCAAGACCAATGTGCTTTGGGTTCAACTCGACGCGCTGTATCATGCCTATGTTGATGGACATGTGCCGCCGGGAGCCTTTGTTCCCGCAGCCGTCTGAGAGGCGTTGTGATGGCCGCATCGCGCAGTCGAAGGTTGAGCGTAACCGAGGCGAGCCGTCCGGTTCTACCGCGCCATGCGCAACTGAAATTCGACAAGACGCGCGAGCGCTGGGTGATCCTCGCGCCAGAGCGCGTGCTGGCGCCCGACGAGATCGCGGTGGAAGTCCTGCAAATGTGCGATGGACGCAGCGTCGCGCGCATGGTCGATCTACTGGCGGAAAAGTATGCTGCGCCGCGCGAGGATATCGGCGCCGATGTGACCGCGATGTTGCAGGACCTTGCCGACAAAGGTTTCCTTGTCGAGGCGAAGGAGCCGGCGCCATGACGCAGCCACTCGGCGACGCTATGAATTCTGCGGCAACCGGGGCGGTCGATGGCCTCGCCGTGCTGGAGCAGCATGGTTCGGTGGCGGAGACATTCGGCATCCCGCTTGCAGTGCTGGCGGAACTGACGCACCGCTGCCCGCTGCAATGCCCTTATTGCTCCAATCCGTTGGAGCTTGATCGTGGCAACACTGAGCTGACCACCGATGAATGGAAGAAGGTGTTGGGCGAACTCGCCGAGATCGGCGTGCTGCAAATTCATTTTTCAGGTGGCGAGCCGACCGCGCGCAAGGACATCGTGGAACTGGTGCGGCACGCGACGGATGTCGGCCTCTATTCGAATCTCATTACATCGGCGGTCTCGCTGACGAAGGACACGTTGCGGGGGCTGGCCGATGCCGGCCTTTGCCATATCCAGATCAGCTTTCAGGGCGTTGAGCCCGACGTGGCGGATCGTGTCGCCGGCATGAAGGGGGCGCACGCCAAAAAGCGCGAGGTGGCGCACTGGGCGCGGGAGCTCGATTTGCCGCTCACCGTCAATGCGGTGATGCATCGGCAGAATCTGCACCAGCTTGCCGATATCATCCAGATGGCGGTCGATCTCGACGCCGATCGGCTGGAAGTTGCCAACGTGCAATATTATGGCTGGGCGCTGAAAAACCGCGCGGCCTTGATGCCGACGCTGCAACAGATCGAGGAAACCAGCCGCATCGTCGCGGAGGCTGAGGTTCGTCTCAAGGGCACTCTCGCCATTGATTATGTCGTGCCGGATTATTATGCGCTGCGGCCGAAGAAGTGCATGGGGGGCTGGGGCCGCCAGTTCTTCAATATCTCGCCGACCGGCAAGATCCTGCCGTGCCACGCGGCGGAAACCATCACTGGCCTCGATTTTGAATCGGTGCGCGGCAATCATTCGATCGCCTGGATCTGGCAGAATTCCGATGCCTTCAACCGCTATCGCGGCACCGGCTGGATGCCGGAACCGTGCCGAAGCTGCGACTACAAGGAGATCGATTTCGGCGGCTGTCGCTGTCAGGCTTTCGCGCTGACCGGTGATGCGGGCAATACCGATCCGGCCTGCACGCTGTCGCCCTTGCACGAGCGGATTTTCAAGATGGCCGAAACCGAAGCCGCCGGTGACGTCAACCGTTTCATCTACCGCAACTTCAAGGGTGGCACGCCGGAAACGGATGCTGGCGGGGGCGTTTGATCGTTCCCGGGTCTATCGCACCCGCTTAAGATTAACCCTGACGCGCGAACCAGAATGCGACGGCGCGCCATTTCGGGCGCGCCGTCGAACGCGTGCGGAGACCTGATCTTAACCGGCATCCTTGAGCGCACGTTGCGCCATGACTTTTACAAGGTTGGCGCGGTAATCGGCGGTGCCATGGAGATCGGCCATCATGCCGTCCGCCGAAATGGTCACGCCGTCGATAGCTCCGGCCGACCAGTTGGCCTTGAGCGCCTGCTCGATCGCGGGCACGCGTATCACGCCATTCTGTGATGCTCCGGTCGCGGCGACGCGCACCTCGCCCGATTTCGTCTGCGCCACGAACACGCCGGTCAGCGCGAAGCGCGAGGCCGGGTGACGGAACTTGGCGTAGCCGGCCTTCGCCGGGATCGGGAAGGTGACCGCGGTGATGATCTCGCCGTCTTCAAGCGCCGTCGAGAACAGGCCCTTGAAGAAATCAGCCGCCGCGATCGATCGCTTGTTGGTCTTCACGGTAGCGTCGAGCGCCAGCACCGCCGCCGGATAGTCCGCCGCCGGATCGTTGTTGGCGAGCGAGCCGCCGATGGTGCCGCGATAGCGCACCGCCGGATCTCCGATCAAGCCGGCCAGAGCCGCCAGCGCGGGAAGCGCCTTCTGCAAGGCCGTGTTGGTGGCGACGTCGTAGTGCGTGGTCGCCGCCTTGATCGTGATGCTGTCGGCGCCGAAATCGATGCCGATCAACGCCGGAATCTTGGCGAGGTCGATCACGTCGCTAGGCGCGGCGAGGCGCTGCTTCATCACCGGCAGCAGGGTTTGCCCGCCGGAGAGATACTTGGCCTCGCTGCCATTGGCGAATTGCGCCGCGGCATCGTCGACCGAGGAGGCGCGATGATAATGGGTCTCGTACATGATGCGTCTCCCTTGCGTTATGCGCCGGCCCGGATGGCGTGCCACACCCGGTCGGGGGTGGCTGGCATCTCGAGCTGGTTGTTGCCGATGGCGTCGGTGATGGCGTTGATCACCGCCGCCGATGCGCCGATGGCACCGGCCTCGCCGCAACCCTTGACGCCGAGCGGATTGCCCGGACACAGCGTCGTGGTGTGTTGGAGCTTGTAGGACGGCACGTCGTCGGCGCGCGGCATCGCGTAGTCCATGAACGACGCGGTGATCAGCTGGCCGTTGTCGTCATAGATCGCGCCTTCCAGCAGCGCCTGGCCGATGCCCTGCGTGAGGCCGCCATGGACCTGACCCTCGACGATCATCGGGTTGATGAGACGTCCGAAGTCGTCGGCCGCGACGAAGTTGACGAACTCGGTCTTGCCGGTGCCGGAATCGACCTCGATCTCGCAGATGTAGGTGCCGGCCGGGAAGGTGAAGTTCGACGGGTCGTAGAACGCGCTTTCCTTGAGGCCTGGCTCCATGCCGTCCGGCAGATTGTGCGCGGTGTAGGCGGCGAGCGCCACCATCGGCAGCGCGATCGACTTGTCGGTGCCGGTCACCTTGAACTCGCCGTTCTCGATGACGATGTCGCTCTCGGACGCTTCGAGTTGATGCGCCGCGATCTTCTTGGCCTTGGCCTCGACCTTCTCCAGCGCCTTGACGATGGCCGAACCGCCGACTGCCAGCGAGCGCGAACCGTAGGTGCCCATGCCGAACTGCACCTTGTCGGTGTCACCGTGCAGGATCGAGACCTGGCTCACCGGCACGCCGAGCCGCTCAGCGACCAACTGGCAGAACGTCGTTTCGTGGCCCTGGCCGTGGCTGTGCGATCCGGTCAACACTTCGATGGTGCCGACCGGGTTGACGCGGATTTCGGCGGATTCCCACAGTCCGACGCCGGCGCCGAGGCTGCCCACCGCTTTCGATGGGGCGATGCCGCAGGCTTCGATGTAGCAGGAGAGGCCGATGCCGCGCAGCTTGCCTTCCGCCTTCGCCTTGGCCTTGCGCGCCGGGAAGCCGGCATAGTCGATCGACTTCATCGCCGCGTCGAGAGAGGCTTGGAAGTCGCCGATGTCATAGGCCATGATCACCGGAGTCTGGTGCGGGAACTGGCGGATGAAGTTCTTGCTGCGCAGTTCGGCCGGATCGACCTTCAACTGCCGCGCCGCGGTCTCCATCATCCGTTCGATCAGGTAGCTTGCCTCGGGGCGTCCGGCACCGCGATAGGCGTCGACCGGTGCGGTGTTGGTGTAGACGCCCATCACCTCGGCATAGATCGCCGGGATGTTGTACTGGCCCGACAGCAGCGTCGCGTAGAGATAGGTCGGCACCGACGACGAGAACAGCGACATGTAAGCGCCGAAATTCGCCAGCGTCTTGACCCGCAGACCGAGGATCTTGTTATCCTTGTCGAAGGCCATCTCGGCGTGGGAAACGTGATCGCGGCCATGGGCGTCGGTGAGGAACGCCTCGGTGCGATCGCCGGTCCACTTCACCGGACGATTGACCTTCTTGGAGGCCCACAAGGCTACCATTTCTTCCGGATAGATGAAGATCTTCGAGCCGAAGCCGCCGCCGACGTCGGGGGCGATCACCCGCAGCTTGTTTTCCGGGGCGATGTTGTAGAACGCGGAGAGCACGAGGCGCGCGACGTGCGGATTCTGCGAAGTGGAGTAGAGCGTGAAGTGCTCCTCAGCCTCGTCGTAACTGGCGAGAGCCGCGCGCGGCTCCATGGCGTTGGGAGCGAGGCGGTTGTTGACGAGGTCCATCTTGACCACGTTTGCCGCCTTGCTGAAGGCGTCGTTGGTGGCGGCCTGATCGCCCAGTTCCCAATCGTAGACGATGTTATTGGGCGCTTCGGGGTGCAGTTGCGGGGCGCCGGCGGCGATCGCAGCCTTGAGGTTGGTGATGGCCGGCAGTTCTTCATAGTCGACCTGCACGGCCTCGGCGGCATCGCGCGCCTGGTTCTTGGTCTCGGCGATGACAACAGCCACCGCCTGCCCGACGAAACGCACGGTCTCCGGCGCCATCGCCGGCCATGCGCCCATCTTCATCGGCGTGCCGTCCTTGGAATGCACCGCCCAGCCGCAGATGAGATTGCCGACCTTGTCGTCAACGATCTGCTGCCCGGTCAGAACCGCCACAACGCCCGGCATTTTCAACGCAGCGGATGAATCGATACCCTTGACCTTGGCGTGGCCATGCGGACTGCGCACGAAATGCGCGTGGGTCATGCCCTGCAGTTTGATGTCGTCGACGTAACGGCCCTTGCCGGTGGTGAATCGCCGGTCTTCCTTGCGCAACACGCTTGCGCCGATGCCTTCCACTCCCATGGGTCTCTCCTTGTCCGATCCGCAACGCCGCGCCGGAATAGGGGGCGGGCCCGATCGCTGGTTCAAATTGCGTGACTACGATCGCGCGGTGGCAATCGCGCGGTGGCATCCGACGCCTGCGCGCGCGGCCCGAACCCGCAAAGCCGAAAGCTGCAAAGCCCAAACTGACAAAGGTCGACTTGTATTGCCGAAGCCGCCTTGTCAGGTCTGGATTGCAAGCCTGAGCCCGTAAACTTCGGGCCCGCAAGCGGTAAGGCCGCAACGTGCCCGCGTCGAAGCGGCCGCGTTACTCGGCTGCCTGCGCGGTGGTCATCCGGCCGGCCGCATCCAGCACCGATTTGACGATGTTGTGATAGCCGGTGCAGCGACAGATGTTGCCTTCCAACTCGTGTCGCACCGTCGCCTCGTCCAGCTTGCCGCCGTGGCGATGCACGATATCGACCGCCGACATGATCATTCCCGGCGTGCAATATCCGCATTGCAGCCCGTGATTGTCGCGGAATGCCGCCTGCATCGGATGCAACTGGTCGCCTTGCGACAGACCCTCGATGGTCGTCACGCTGGCGCCGTTGACCTGGCCCACCAGCGTCGTGCACGACTTCACCGCACGCCCGTCGATATGCACGACACACGCGCCGCATTGGCTGGTGTCACAGCCCACATGCGTTCCGGTCAAATTCAAATGATCACGCAAAAATTGGACCAGCAAGGTCCGGTCTTCGACGTTGGCGGAAACTGCCTTTCCGTTCACCGTCAGGCTGATTTCTCCCACGAGACACCTCCCGTTGAATTGTTATATTTCTAAATTAGAGGCAGTTGCGGGGAACTTTGCAACAGCGATCTTCGTAGTAGGCGGGCGGCGGCTAAGCTACGAGCTTCCATGTCGAATTTCGCCGCCGCAAGCCACGATCCCCGCCCTCAAGACACTCGAAACGAGGCGGCAAGTTCAGCCGTGCCCTCCCATCGATCGCCGCCGGGCTCCGTTTTCGGACCGAAATCGGGATTGCGATCCGCACTCGGTCTTTGCCTTCGAATGCGGCCGGGAATGTGTATTCTTGGACCGGAGTGTTTCTTGCCGCGAACAGGACCAGCAGATGCCCCATTTTCTGATCATCGACGATCATCCGCTGTTTCGTGAGGCGTTGGGTAATGCCGTGCGCCAGGCCCATCCCGATGCCGTGATCTCGGAAACCATGTCGATCAAGGGAGCATTGCATATTCTCGCGGAAAAGAAGGGAATCGATCTGGCATTGCTGGATCTCACCCTGCCGGACGCGACGGGATTTTCTGGATTCATGCGCTTGCGCGAGACTTATCCGCGATTGCCAGTTGCGATCGTCTCAAGCCATGAGGATCAGGAGATTGTCAGCGAGGCGCTGTCGCTCGGCGCTGCCGGCTATTTGCCGAAGTCGACGTCGAAGAACGAATTGGCGCAAGCCATCGATTGCGTGCTGAGCGGGTCGGTTTCGGTTCCGAAGAATTTCGTCGTGTCGGGCGAGCGCGGCGATACCGATTTCACCCAGGCTCTGCGCCAGCGGCTGAAGGAATTGACGCCGCAGCAGGTTCGCGTGCTCGACCTGATCCGCCGGGGCTACCAGAACAAGCATATCGCTGCGGAACTCAAGCTCGCGGAATCCACCGTCAAGGCGCATGTGACGGAAATCCTGCGTAAACTAAAACTCTTCAGCCGCAACAAGGCGGTGATCGAGATCGGCAAGATCGATCTGCTGGTGCCAAAGAAACGGGGAGGCGGCAAAAGCGAAAGCGCCTCGCTCGAAGGCGCCGATCAGAAGCAACCTGAGGTGGGCGGCGCGACGCGGCGCCGGTAGCGCCTGGCGGAATCGTCTTCCGCCGCCATGCGGAGCGTGTTACATCGATAAGCAATGAGGAAACGTCAACGATGCTTGAAACGCAGGCGTCGGAAACATGCTGCATCGTCGTCGATAAGCCGGCTGCGGTCATGTTCGAAGTGAGGATAGCCGGGACGTGACGCGATTTTTAATCGTTGAGGATCATCCGCTATTCCGCGAGGCGCTGGAAAGCGCCGTATGCGTCACCAATCCCGATGCCGAAATCCTGCAAGCGACGTCCATCGACGAGGCGTTGACTGTCCTGGGCTCCACGCAGGCCATCGATCTGATCCTGCTGGATCTGTCGATGCCGGGGACCACCGGACTGCTTGGCGTTGTACGCATCCGCAAGGCGTTTCCGAAGAACCCGGTGGTGATCGTGTCCTGCTTCGAGGACAAGGAGATCGTCCGCAGCGTGCTGTCGCTTGGGGTGTCGGGCTATATTCCGAAATCGACATCGAAGCGGGAACTGGCGGACTCCATCGGCGAGGTGCTGCGCGGCTCGATCTATTTGCCGAAACGGCTGATCGAGACGACGCAAACCAAGCGGGCGCAGCCGCAAAATCTCGACCTGCTCAAGCGATTGCACGACCTGACGCCGCAACAGTTGCGGGTGCTGGACATGGTGCGTAGGGGTTTGCAGAACAAGCAGATCGCCTATGAACTGAAAATCTGCGAAACCACCGTCAAGGTGCACGTCTCGGAAGTGTTGCGAAAACTGAATGTTGCGAGCCGTACCAACGCTATCATCGAAATGTCGAAGATCGATTTCGCCAATCTCGCGGGCGAAAGTTCGGCCAGGCACGTTTCGCCCGAGCAGGCACGGCTGCAATAGACGCGGCGATCAGACGTGTTGAGGAAAAGATGGGCGCCCGGCGCAACGCCGTATGCGGCGACCAGCCCGAGGCATCGCGCACTAGGCCAGCAGGAACGACAGCAGCGATCGCATCTCGGCCGGCTTGACCGGTTTGCGTAGCAGTTCCAGACCGTACACGGCGGCTTCCCGCTCGGCTTCGGTTGAGTAGTCAGCCGTTACAATGATGGCGGGCACGTCGATCCTGATCTGGTTGCGGATTGTATTTACCGCGTCGAGACCGTTTTCTCCGTGGTCCAGATGCAGATCGGCGACGATCGCATCCGGCGGTTCGCCCAGCGCGCCGATGTCGTCCATCGCGTCGGCCGCCGATGTCGCGATAGCGACATCGCATCCCCATTTTTCGAGCAGTGTGGCCATGGCCTCGGCGCTCGAGGGATCGTTTTCGATCAGCAGAATCTTGCGGCCTTCGAGAACATTGTAGCGAAAATCGAGATGCTGCACTTCGCGCCCGGCTTCCACCACATCCTCCGATGCGGCGCGCGGCAGCGTAATCGAGAATGTCGAACCCTGGCCGAGATGGGAATTGACCTGGATATCGTGGTCGAGTTCAGTGGCGAAGCGATGCACGATCGAGAGGCCGAGTCCGAAGCCGGCCTGATCGCCGTCGCTGGACTCGCCGCGTTGGAATTCCACGAAGATGGCTTTCTGCTGGGCTTCGGAAATGCCGGGGCCGGTGTCGTGGACCTGGATGCACAGGCGGTTCCCCTTCAGCCTGCATCCCATCAATACTCCACCCTTCTGGGTGTAGCGCAGGGCGTTCGACAAGAGATTTTGCAGGATGCGACGCATCATCAGCTGATCGGACACCACCGCATGCCGCGAGGGCAGAATTCGCAGCGAGACGCCTCGCTTCGCCGCGACCGGCGCGAATTCCTGACGCAGCGGTTCGAACAACGAGGCCACCGTGATCGGCCGGATATCCGGCTTGAGAACGCCGGCATCGAGCTTCGAGATGTCGAGCAGCGTGCGCAGCAGGTCCTCAAGCGTCAACAGTGACCGGTCAACCTGCCCGATCAGCGCGGCACCTTGTCCAAAAATGTCCATCTCCGCCAGGGTCGACAATGTCAGCCGCGCCGCGTTCAGCGGTTGCAGCAAATCGTGCGTGACCGAGATCAGAACCGATGATTTCAGCGAACTGGCCGCCTCGGCTTGTTGTTTGGCGCGCAGCAGGTCGTCGTTCGAGCGTTCGATTGATCTCAGTGCGTCCTGAAGTTGCCGCGTGCGCTCGAGAACACGGTTGTCCAGCGCGATAGCCGTTTCGAACAACGAGAATGCGTTCGCCTGCTGATCCATCGAGCGTTCGACACGCGAGATCAGCGCAGCGTTGATTTTTTTCAGCTTGATTGTTTCCCGCTCCAACGCTTCCAGCGAGCGGTGATCCTGCGAGGTCATACGGTTGCCGGTCTTTTGCCGATCGCGACACCGGTAAGCGTCTGGTTGACGTGCATCGAGCGGTACTGCTCGCCATAGGTATGGAAACCGACCACATTGTTCTCGCGATAGAGCTGCGAGATATCGCGGGCGAATTGATGCTGTTCGGCATCAAGGCGGCGGAAAAGGCACTCGAAACCAAGATAAAGGGACACATCGCCCATCTCGGCGCGGGTTTCCTCGAATAGTTCCCTGGTGACGCCGACCTGATTGCGTGCTTTCGCGACAGTCAGCACCATGCCTTCGTCGATGGCGCAGAAGAAATTCAACGATCCGTCGGGATTCACCTGCTGGATCGAGCGCGCGTAATAGGCGCCACCGGCGCGCACCAGAACCGGATGGGATGCGAAGGAGAACATATCCAGCTTGGTATCCATGATGCCGACCGCGCGGGAGTATTCCTCCGCCGCGGGCTCGGCGTTGATCTCCTTGACAACGCGGCGCTCGATATCGGCGTCTGTCACCACCATCTTGGTGGTGGACGGTTCAAAATTATCGCATTTGAACAAGCGGAACGGCAGTGACGTCTTCAATAGGATCAGGATCGCCGCATCGGTATGCGCCTTACCGCCATGGAAGATCCAGGTCTTCTCGAACCGCAGCCCGTCGCCAGCTGATCCGCCGACCACGGGAATGTCGTCGAGCGACGCGTAGATCGAGGACATCACCGTTTCCTCGCGCTGGCAAAGCCCGTCGATCAGCAACAGTCCGAAGGATTTTTCATTGGGGTCGCGGGTGCCGCTGCGCGCCAATTCTTCCCGCAATTCGTTGCCAGTCCGGCGGCCGTCTTCGATGCGGAAATTGGAGAGGTCGAGAAACGGGCGGGCGGCAATGGTGAAATCCTGCGCACTGAATCCGAGTGCCACGACACTGTTGTCGCCCCAGCCATCCGGGGTCAGTTCGCCCGCCGTGGTGCAGCCGAAGATCGGTATATCATGGAAAACCTGTGCGAGTTCGGCGGAGAATTGATGCGGATCGTAGGACGGCGAGGCAAAGACGAGGATCATCGCCAGCCCATCGGCCGGCAGTTGCGCGGCCAGTTCGGCGGCAGCCGCGGCAGCTTCCGTGGCTCTCGCTTGCGCGACTGCAACCCCGGATCCGTTGCTGAACCGGCTTTCGGTTCGATCCACGTTGTTTCCTCCCTGTGACGTCATGTCAGGCGACACCGAAGTCATTCCAAGGAGATTAGGGGCTTCCGGCGACGACTGCAATCAAAGTCAATGTCACTGCCGCGCTGGTTCGACGGCGATCGCGGCCTCTCGTTGCCCAATCGTGACGGCCTAAGCGGGTCGGGCCGGCTGGCTTGGAATGATCGCATTGCTGTGACTGATCTTGTTGACTGAAATCAGATTCATCAACAAGGTCGCAGGTGGCCGTCGGGTACCGTCGATCTTTGCGCGGTCAACGGTCATGAGCAAGCGGATCAGCGGGCGTGACCGCAAGTCAGATAAGTGACAGTTCAAACTGGAGCAGCAAGTATGAGAGGTCTGAATAACCGCGTTGCGATCATCACCGGCGCGGCCGGCGGAATCGGGCGCGCGATTTGTCGCCGTTTCCTTGAGGAAGGTGCGCATATCCTCGCGGTCGATATCAACGCGGAGGCGCTGAAGGGGCTTGTGACCGATCTAGGCGTCGACGAAACGCGGCTTTACCCCCTCGCGGTCGACATCGCGGACTATCAGGCGGTCAAGGACGCGGTGGACCGCGGCGTCGCCAAGTTTGGCAAGCTCGATATTCTCGTCAACAACGCCGGCTGGGATATCGCCAAGCCGTTCCTTCAGACCGATCCAGAGCTTTGGGACAAGATCATCGCGATCAATCTGCTCGGGCCGCTCAACCTGCACAAGGCGGCGATGCCGCACATGATCGCGGGCGGCGGCGGCAAGGTGGTCAACGTAGCGTCGGATGCGGGCCGCGTCGGCTCCTCTGGCGAGTCGGTTTATTCGGCCTGCAAGGGCGGCCTGATTTCCTTCTCCAAGACGATTGCGCGGGAATATGCGCGCGACAATATTCGCGTCAATGCGGTGTGTCCGGGACCGACCGACACGGCGTTGCTACGCTCTTTCGCTGGCGATGGCGAATTTGGCCAGAAGGTCTACGAAGGCTTGAAACGAGCGATCCCGCTCAAGCGTCTTGGCCAGCCCGACGATATCCCGGGAATGATCGCGTTCCTGTCGAGTGATGACGCCAACTTCATCACCGGACAGGTCATCAGCGTGTCGGGCGGCCTCACGATGAACGGATAGATGCCTATAGGGTCTTGCCGGGAATCTTGCCGTCGCCGTCCGGCAGACCCCAGTAGGAATCCCATGTCGAGCCGGCGAGGAACCCGGCATCCACCGGAAGGTTGATGCCGGTGATGGCGCTGCTTGCAGAGCTGAGCAGCCACACGATGGCTTCCGCCACTTCGGATGGCTGCACCAGGCGCCCCATCGCAGCGTTGCGCGTCAGTCGTTCCTCGCTCATCGCTCCGGAATCGATGCCGGCCTGCAACGCCACGGTGCGAGTGAACCCTGGCGAAACCGCGTTGACGCGCACGCCGGCGCGGCCCCATTCACCGGCCATTGACAGCGTCAGTTGAATGACGCCAGCCTTGGCGGCGGTGTAGGCGTGGATGGGCCCCGACGTCATGCCGGCGACGGATGCGACATTGACGATGGCGCCGTGCTTGCGCGCGACCATCCGCACGCCGACCGCGCGCGCCACCAGAAATGTGCCGCGCAGATCGATATCGACCTCGCGGTCCCAGTTCTCCATGCGGATACGCTCGAGACTGTGCATCTTGCCGAACACGCCGGCTGCATTGACGAGCCCGATGATCGGGCCGTGCGCTTTCTCCATGGCCTCAACACCGGTACCGACGTTGTCTTCGGACGCGACGTCGAAACTCTGTGGCCAGACGACGAGGGAAGCGGGAGCATCGGCGGGGCGTTCCGGCTTGATGTCAGCAGCCACCACGCGATGGCCACGCGCCGCGAGCATGATCGCGGTGGCGGCTCCGATGCCACGGCTGCCGCCGGTGACAAGAATGATGCCGTCTTTCTCCATGATGTCCCCGTCCGGTTCTGATTGTCGGGCAGAATATATGTGGTTTACACGCGAAAGCATGGATTTTTGAAAAATATCGCTATTGACGCGGCGCCGCCCCCGCTGATTAAGATTTATTGTCGGACAATAATTCAGGCAATACAGGAGGTGGGGTGAGCGTCAATCCGGTCAGTGATCCGCCTGCGGCGGAGCCCGCCATGTTGCGGTCGGCGGCGGAAACCGTGCCGGCCGACTGGCATCGGCTGGCGAATTACCTCCGCGCGGAAGGGATGAGCTTCGATCCCGATCAGCCGATCCGGCAGTTCGCCGGCGGCTTCGCCAATCGCAACTATCTCGTCGTCGTCGATGGCGTGCGCGCGGTGCTGCGCCGGCCGCCCGATGGCGACCTCCCGCCTGGCGCGCACGACATGGCGCGTGAACATAAGATCCTCTCACGTCTCGCCACCGCGCTGCCCTTCATCGCACCGAGCCTGCATTACTGCGAGCGGCGCGACGTTATTGGTGTGCCATTTCAACTGATCGAATATCGCGGCGGCATCGTGGTTCAGGGTGCGGATCTCGCGCCGATTGCGTCGCACGTCGAGGCGCCGCGTCTATTGTGTGAGATGCTGGTGGCGACGCTTGCCAGTCTCCACCGTGTTGATGCGCAGGCGGTCGGGCTGGGCGATCTCGGCAAGCCGGATGGTTTCATCGCGCGTGCCATCGCCGGATGGTCGAAGCGCGGCGCGCTGGTCGCCGGCTCCGACGCGGTGCAAACATTGCTCCAAGATGTCGCGCGATGGCTGGAGCGTCAGCGTTTCCGGGAGCGGCGCGCGACACTGCTGCATTGCGACTTCAAGCTCGACAACGTGATCCTGAATCCGGAAACGCTGTCGCCGGTGGCCTTGGTCGATTGGGACATGGGCACGCGCGGCGATCCGCTGTTCGATCTTGCCACGCTGCTCAGCTACTGGCCGGAGCCGGGCGATCCGATCGAATGGCGCGAGCTGGGGCAGATGCCGACGGTGCATCCCGGTTTCTGGACGCGCGCCGAGGTCGCGAGAAGCTACGCGGCGGCGACGGGATGCGATCTCGACGATCTGCCGGCGATGCGCGTGCTAGCGCTGTTCAAGCTCGGCATCGTCTTCCTGCAACTGCATCGCCAATGGGTCAACGGCGCGGTCAAGGACGAACGCTATGCCGATTTTGCTCACATCGGCGAAAACATGGTTTTGATTGCGCGCGATGTCGCGACCGGAGGATTGAACTGATGACTCTCGATCTCAATTTCGCGCTGCCGGCGCATGTGAACGATCTCGCCGCGCGGGTGAAGACTTTTGTGCAGGAGCAGGTCGTTCCTTACGAAAAAGACCCGCGCTGGACCTCGCACGGCCCGACCGATGAATTGCGGCGTGAGTTGAATGCGCTCGCGGCTCGTGCCGGCGTGCTGGCGCCGCACGCACCGGAAGAATTCGGCGGCGCGGGGCTGTCGCATATCGGCCGCGCCGCCGTGTTCACCGCCGCCGGTTATTCCATGCTCGGTCCCATTGCGCTGCATTGCGCCGCTCCGGACGAGGGCAACATCCACATGCTGGATGTCATCGCCAATCAGGAGCAGCGTCAGCGCTATCTGAAACCGCTGGCGACCGGCGTCGTGCGGTCGTGCTTTTGCATGACGGAGCCTGCGCCCGGCGCAGGCTCCGATCCGGGGCAGATGCAGACCACGGCGCGGCGCGACGGCAACGAATGGGTGATCGACGGCGACAAGTGGCTGATCACCGGCGCGGAGGGCGCCGCGTTCGCCATCATCATGGCCAAGGTGGTCGGGGGCGAGGGCGACGGCGGCGCGACGATGTTCCTCGGCGACCTGCCGAACCCCGCGATCCGGATCGAGCGCACGCTCGACACCATGGATTCCAGCTTCGTCGGCGGTCATGCGGTGATCCGCATCGACAATCTGCGGTTACCCGCCGATGCCGTGCTTGGTGAAGTCGGGCAGGGCTTCCGTCACGCGCAGGTGCGACTCGCGCCGGCGCGACTGACGCATTGCATGCGTTGGCTCGGCTCCGCGATCCGCGCGCATGAAATTGCCACCGACTATGCGCGTCGCCGCACCGCGTTCGGCAAGCCGCTCGGCTCGCACGAAGGCGTGTCGTTCATGCTGGCGGACAACGCCATGGACATTCACACCGCGCAACTGACGATCTGGCACGCGGCATGGGTGCTCGACAAAGGCGAGCGCGGCGGCACCGAAAGTTCGATGGCCAAGGTGGTGTGCTCGGAGGCGGTGGCCCGCGTCGCCGATCGCTCGCTGCAGATTCTCGGCGGTCTTGGCGTGACCCGCGACACCGTGGTGGAGCGATTCTATCGCGATGTCCGCGCGTTTCGGATTTATGACGGCCCGTCGGAAGTGCATCGTTGGGCGCTAGGCCGCCGTATCGTGCAGGGGCGAACCGGCTAGAACGCGCGATACCGGCAACTTCAAGAATAATTCGGGAGGCAGGCATGCGCGATGTGTTCTTGCTGGATATGCCGATGGTGGAGAGCCACGCCGCGATGTGCGCGAGCTTCGACTGGCGTGTGCCCAAAACCTTCAACTTCGCCACCGACGTCATCGACCGATGGGCTTCCGAGCGCGACGGTCCGGCGCTGATCTGGGAGAGCGCGGCAGGCGGCGAACGCACCTACAGCTATTCCGAATTGTCGAAACTGTCGAACCGGCTGGCGAATGTGCTGCGCGCACGCGGCGTCGAAAAGGGCGACCGCATTATCGTCATGCTGCCGCGATTGCCGGAGTGGTTCGTCGCGGTGATCGCGGCGATGCGGATCGGCGCAGTGCCGATTCCCTGTGTCGAAATGCTGACGGCGCGCGACATCGCCTACCGCGTCGAGAACGCTGAAGCCAAAGCCGCGGTCTGTCGCCCGGAACACATCGCGAAATTCGCGCTTGTTGCGGAAAAAGTCCCGGTGAAGATCGCCACCGGTCAGGCACCCGGCTGGCTCGACTGGCACAAGGAAATGGCAGGCGCGGCGGACACCGCCGAGGCGGCGACCGTCGATGCCGAAGAGCCCGCCATCATGTATTATACCTCGGGTTCGACCGGGCATCCGAAAGCGGTGATCCATTCGTCGCGTGCGATCTACTCATGGCGCGTGTCGGCGATCTACTGGCTCGATCTTCGCCCCGGCGAAATCATCTGGTGCACGGCGGATACCGGCTGGGCCAAGGCTGGCACCAGCATCATCTTCGGCCCGTTGAGTTGCGGCGCTTGTTCGCTGTTCTACGACGGCCCGTTCGATGCGAAGCTGCGGCCGCGGATTCTGCGCAAGCACCACGTCACAGTCTATTGCGCGCCGGGCACCGAACTGTCGCGCGTGGTCCACGAGGTGCGGCGCGGCGATCTTCCGGCGTTGCGGCGCGTGGTGACGGCAGGCGAAGCGATGAACCCTGTCGTGGCCGAGCGTTGGGAGGCTGCTACCGGCATCCGCATCGACGAAGCTTACGGGCAGACCGAGGTGCTGATGGTGGCCTTGAACTATCCCGGCGAGCCGGTGCGCTATGGCTCGATGGGATTGCCATCCCCCGGCACCGAACTGGATGTGATCGACGCCAGCGGCCGGCGGCTACCACCGGGGCAGGAGGGCGATCTCGCGGTGAAGCTGCCCAACCCGCAACTGATGCTGGGCTACTGGAAGGATGCGGAGAAGACCGTGGCGTGTTTTGTCGAGAGCGCGGAAGGCCGCTGGTATCTCACCAGCGACCGCGCCGAGAAGGATGTCGACGGCTATTTCTGGTATCGTGGTCGCTCCGATGATGTCATCAATTCCGCCGGCTATCGCATCGGTCCGCTGGAAGTCGAGAATGCGCTGGCGGAGCACCCCGCGATTCAGGTTTGCGCCGTGATCGGCAGTCCGGATCAGGAGCGGGGCGAGATCGTCTAGGCCTTCGTCGTGCTGCGCGACGGCATCACACCCTCGCCGGCCTTGACCCGCGAACTGCAGGATCACGTCAAGTCGGTCACCGCGCCATACAAATATCCGCGCGCGATCGAATATCGCGGTGAGTTGCCCACCACCATCACCGGGAAGGTCAGCCGGCGTGCGTTGCGGGAGGCAGACCACGCCGCCGCGGCGGGAAAGCAAAAGTGATGGTTTCGCCCGACGCTGACGCGACTTCAACTCGTATTGAGCCCGCCTATCAGCTGGTGGTGCGTCACATCGAAACGAGGATCATGTCCGGACAATGGGTGGTCGGTGATCGTGTGCCGTCGGAAACCAAGATGGCGAACGATTTCGGCGTGCATCGCTCCACGGTGCGGGAAGCCGTTCGCGTGCTTGAGCAGAACGGCCTGGTGCGCCGTCACGATGGCGGAAAACTTCTCTATGTCACCGCGCCGCGCGAGGCGGATATTTCGGCGCGGATAACTGCCGCAATCGTGCTGCACGAGATCAGCTTTCGCGAATTGTGGGAAAGTATGCGCTGCTTCGAGCCGGTGCTGGCCGAGTGCGCCGCGAGGCGGATCGACGACGAGACCCTCGATCTGTTGCAGGACAATCTCGACAGGACGCGCGCGAACCTCGACGATCGGCAGGCGCTGGTGCAGCTCGATATCGCGTTTCATCAACTCATCGCGCGCGCCTCGCGCAATCGCGCGTTGCAACTGTGCCGTCAGCCGATCAGCCAGTTGTTCTATCCGTCCTTCTCCAAGGTGCTGACCAGCCGCAGCGCCGGCGAGCGGCTGTTAGTTGCCCACAAGAACATCGTTCAGGCGCTGCGTAACCGCGATGCGCCTGGCGCGAAAAACTGGATGGATAAGCACATCGTCGATTTCCGCCGCGGTTATGAACTGGCCAATCTCGATAT
The DNA here is from genome assembly GCA_963204905.1 of Pseudomonadota bacterium. Lineage (GTDB taxonomy): Bacteria > Pseudomonadota > Alphaproteobacteria > Rhizobiales > Xanthobacteraceae > 62-47. The sequence continues at coordinate 5,235 of CAUJJN010000182.1, read as the reverse complement.
CGACATGGCGGTGGACTGGCCGGCGCGCCCAGCCTGACGGCTGTTTCCCGGCAGGCCGATGCGGATGGCCGGAATTGCAGCGCTGGTTTGTGCCGAGTGGGTGGTGAACCGGCATCAGAGCACGCGCTGAGATTCGAACAATGTTCGAATGGCTTTTTCGCGTGACCTCGCGGACATTCCGCGCGATTGATCGATGCATTGCGATGGAGCAAGGTATCTTGCGCGACGGATGCGATCGGCGCGGAAACGGGCGGAGGAATAGACGTGGACATCACTCAGAGCGAACGCAGCCAGGAACTGGCCGGCCGCACCCAGCGTTTCATGGCGCGGCACATCTATCCGAACGAGCGTCGCTTCTATCAGGAAGCCGAGCGGCTTGGACCGTGGGCGGTGCATCCGGTGGTGGAAGAACTGAAGCCGCGGGCGCGCGACGAGGGGCTGTGGAATTTGTTTCTGCCGGCGCATGAGGGCGGGCTGAGCAATCTCGAATACGCGCCGCTATGCGAGATCATGGGGCGCTCGCACCTCGCGCCTGAAGTCTTCAATTGCAGCGCGCCGGACACCGGCAACATGGAGACGATCCTGCGCTACGGTACCGAGGCGCAGAAGGAGCGCTGGCTGAAGCCGCTACTCGCGGGGGAAATCCGCTCGTCCTTCGCGATGACCGAGCCCGACGTGGCATCCTCCGACGCCACCAATGTCGCCAGCCTGATCGTGCGCGACGGCGAGGACTACGTGATCAACGGCCGCAAGTGGTATACCACCGGCGCCACCGACCCGCGCTGCAAGATCGTGATCTTCATGGGGCAGACTGATCCGAACAATCCGGATCGCCATAAACGCCAGTCGATGATCCTGGTGCCGAAGGATGCGCCCGGCGTGCGCGTCGTTCGCTCGCTGCCGGTGCTGGGCTTCTACGGGGTGCCGGATCGCGCGTCGGAAGTGATCTTCACCGATGTGCGGGTGCCCGCCAGCAACATGCTGCTGGGAGAGGGGCGTGGCTTCGAGATCGCGCAAGGTCGTCTCGGGCCGGGCCGTATCCATCATTGCATGCGACTGATCGGCCTGTCCGAGCGCGTGCTCGAGCGCATGTGTCGACGCACCATGAATCGCGTCGCGTTCGGCAAGCCGGTGGCTGAACAGACTGTGACGCTGGAGCGCATTGCCGAGGCGCGCATCATGATCGAGCAGGCGCGGCTGCTGACGCTCAGAGCCGCATACATGATGGACACCGTTGGCAACAAGGGTGCACGGCAGGAGATCGCGATGATCAAGGTGCTCGCGCCCAACATGGCGCAGACCATCGTCGACTGGGCGATCCAGGCCTTTGGCGGCGGCGGAACCAGTAACGACCATTTCCTCGCTGCCGCACTGGCGACGACGCGCCTTCTGCGGTTGGCTGACGGTCCTGACGAAGTTCATCGCAACCAGATCGGCAAGCTCGAACTGCGCCGCTGGCTGAACACCGATCCGGCGCAGACCGGCGGCAGCGGCGATCAGTTGCCGCCGGACGAATCCGCCGCGTGGTCGGACGGCGGACTATGGCCGCGCCCGAAGAATTTTTCGTGAGGGTGCGGGACGGAAATTCGCCAAGGCGGGTTGATGGCGGTTTCGGGGGATCGACAATCTCAGCGTCGCGGTGAGGCGGCGACGGCCCTTTACGTGTCGAGAACCATCAATCGGCTGGCAGCCCGTTCACCTTCGTGACCCAGGCCCGCACATCGGTCAGGACTTGCGGCAGCACGGCTTCCACCTCGGCGATCGTCATGCCCGCCTTGACGCGTGGATCGTAGAGGATGTTGAGAATGTACTGATCGTAGATACCGAAGAATCCCATGCGGACGTCGTCGTTGAACATGGTCCACGGCACCGAGGTGGTGTCGTTGATCGGCCCCAGCGATTGCAGCAGTTCTTCGTAGGCGCAATCGCGAAAGGTGAAATCGCCGTTGTCGATGGTCAGGAACACCTCGGAATGCTGGATGGCGAATTCTTCGTTCTTGCGAAAGCCCGACAGGCACTGCGGGTCGAGCGACTTGCGGATTTCCTGCGCGCGATCCTCGCCGTAGAACTTCGCCAGCGTGCTGTCGAAATCCCGGTCTCGGATCAGGTAGACGTTGACGCTTGCGGATTGAATGTCGGGAGCCATCGCGATGTCGAGATGGCGGACGTGCTTCGCGATATCCGAGACGATGCCGGCGATCTGCTTTTGGCGCTTGCTGCTCCCGCCGTTGACGGCGACACGCACCGGCACTTCGTATTTGCGGATGCGATCGACGCGCCCGGCGAGATGAAACTCTGCGCCGAAGGTGGTCTTCAGGAAGCCTTTGACGATGTCCTGGTCGGAAAAAGTCGTGCGCTGTTGACGCTGGCGGACCGCGATCGAGGCGCTGTCGGCGGATGCGGGGATCGGCATCATCGTCGAGGCGAGCGACGCGCCCAATATGGCAAGCCAAAATCGGATGACGAGGCTTTGCATCGTCTGCTTTCGAAGTGCCGCATATTCCATGTGGCACCTTAGCTAGGTCAATACCTGTCGCCATCGTGGGGGAAGCGAAGCAATCCAGAGGTTCTTGTTCAGATCAGGATCGCTTCGCCGCTTACGCTCCTTGCGATCACGGATCACCGGAGCGGACTTGGGGCTGCCTCAGTTCTTCACCACCACCGTGGTGCCGACCGGAACCCGGCTGTAGAGATCGGTGACGTCGTCGTTGGTCATGCGGAAGCACCCGGACGACACCGCCTGGCCGATCGTCTCCGGCTCATTGGAGCCGTGGATGCGATACAGCGTGGATCCGAGATACATCGCGCGCGCACCGAGCGGGTTTTCGACGCCACCCTTCATGTGGCGCGGCAGGTCGGGTCGCCGCCGCAGCATCTGCGCAGGTGGGGTCCAATCCGGCCATTCCTTCTTGGCGGTGATGCGGTGCGTGCCGGCCCAGCGGAAGCCGTCGCGGCCGACGCCGATGCCATAGCGCAGCGCGGTGCCGTTCGGCTGCACCAGGTAGAGGTGGCGCTCCCGTGTGTTGATGACGATGGTGCCGGGCGAGTAGTTCTCGTTGAACGAAACGGTGGTGCGCGGAATCGAGCTTGCACCGCCGAACGGCAATTTGAAACCCGGATCCATGAAGGTCCGCGTATCCATTTGCGCCGAAGCGCTCCCAGCCATCATCAGTCCCAGCGTTGCCGCAGCCAGCAGGACAGCAAACCCACGTTTCATCTTCGCCCCTTCAATGTTCAATTTATTACGATCAGGAAGGCCATAATTTGCGGCTTTTCGCAACCCACAGCCTTGTGAGATGGGGATTTCCGAATGGGGCGTGACAGAAAAGCCGCGTATCGCCGGCGTCAAACCTAATCCGGCGATGCCCTCCCGGATGGCTGCATTGCAGCCGCCCTTACCCCTTTGACGCAACCCGCCAACAATGGTTCATCTTGAAGGTAACAAAATGCATGAAGGGAGCGTGATGATGAACGGTGCGGAAAGTCTGGTGCGAACGCTGGTCGCGGGTGGCGTCGACGTCTGCTTCACCAATCCGGGCACTTCCGAGATGCACTTTGTCGCGGCGCTTGACCGGGTCGAGGGGATGCGCTGCGTGCTCGGGCTGTTCGAGGGCGTGGTGACCGGCGCGGCCGACGGTTATTTCCGCATGAAGGGAACGCCCGCCTCGACCTTGCTCCATCTTGGACCGGGTCTCGCCAACGGTCTCGCCAACCTTCATAATGCCAAGAAGGCGTCATCCGGCATCGTCAACATCGTCGGCCAGCACGCGGGCTATCACATCGAATACAACGCGCCGCTGACGTCCGACATCGAGGGACTGGCGCGACCGATGTCGCAGTGGGTGCGTACCTCGCCGGATGCGGCATCGGTGGCGCGTGACGGCGCTGCCGCCATCGCCGCGGCCAGCGGCGCGCCACCGCAGATCGCGACGCTGATTCTGCCTGCCGACACGGCCTGGAACGAGGCCGACGGAGTCGCGCAGGTGCCGGCGATGTCGCAGCGCGCCGGCTATTCCACCGAAGCTGTCGATGCGGCGGCGCGGGTGCTGTGCGGCGGCGAGCGCACGCTGCTGCTGATGACCGGCAATGCGCTCAACGAGAAGGGATTGGCGCTGGCGGCGCAGATCGCGGGCAAGACCGGTTGCGCGGTGATGGGGCAGACCTACAATGCCCGGATGGCGCGTGGGCAGGGGCGCTATTTCATCGAACGCGTGCCCTATGTGGTGCCGCAGGCGCTGGCGGCGCTGAAGGAGTTTCGCCACATCGTATTGGTGGAGGCCAACGAGCCGGTGGCGTTCTTCGCCTATCCCGACAAGCCGAGCCTGTTGAAGCCGGAGGGCTGCGAGGTGCATCGCCTGACCGATGGCGGCGACAATTCCGTTGCTGCGCTGGAAGCCCTCGCTACCGCGGTCGGCGCGAAGCCGTCTGACGTCAAGCCGCAGCAATTGACGGAGCTGGTGAAACCGACCGGTGCGCTTGATCACATCACTATCGCACAGGCGATCGCCGCGGCGATCCCGGAGAATGCCATCGTCATCGATGAGTCGATCACCACCGGACGCGGGTTTTTCCCTTTGATGGCGAATGCGGCACCGCATGACTGGATACAGAACATGGGCGGCTCGATCGGTTTCTCGCCACCCTGCGCGACCGGTGCGGCGGTCGCCTGTCCGGATCGCAAGGTTTACTGCATGGTCGGCGACGGCAGCGCGATGTACACGGTGCAATCGCTGTGGACGCAGGCGCGTGAGAACCTCGATGTCGTCACGATCGTGTTTGCCAACCGCATGTATCAGATCCTGCGCGGCGAATTCGATGGCGTCGGTGCCGGCGAGCCCGGTCGTCGCGCACAGGACATGCTGAGCATCGATCGCCCGAGCCTCGACTGGGTATCGCTGGCCAAAGGCATGGGTGTCCCTGGCCGCGCGGTGGAAAGCGCCGACGATTTTAACAAGGCGCTTGCCGAGGCCAACGCCGAGAAGGGGCCGCGACTGATCGAAGTGCGGATGTAGAGAGACGATCGGTCGCGCTTCAGCCGAAAGCCGTTATCGCGAGTGTGAGCCGCTTCGATGGTGCGGACCGGTCAGGCTTGGCGTTGTGCTTGTCTTCGCGAGAGATCAGCGGCTCAAGATCAGCGGCCCAAGACATGGCGCGCAATGGAGCTGGACGGCCGGCATCGGATTCGAGCACGCGTTGGTTCCGGCATGGACGTTGCGGTTCGAATACAGCCACGCC
>CAUJJN010000181.1 GCA_963204905.1 Pseudomonadota bacterium | reverse complement strand
GACGAGCGCTTGGCACGGCTTCAGGAACTGATCGACAGCCAGCAGCACGCCTTCAACCGGGCGGCGATCGGCACCACGGTCGACGTGCTGTTCGAACGCGCCGCGCGCAACGAGGGCCAGATCGTCGGCCGCACCGCCTATTTGCAACCGGCGCACGTCATGGCCTCCGAGGACATCATCGGGCAGGTGCTGCCGGTTCGCATCGACAGCCTCGAGCGTTACAGCCTGCTCGGAACGCTCGCCGTTCCTTCCCAACCCGCCCGCGCATCCTTCGCATCCGCCACCACCGGAGCCTGAAACCCTTGCCCAAAAGCGCATCGGATTCGCCAACGCTCGTTTCCCGCCGCAAGTTTGATCGCGACACGCAGGCCTCGCCGGACACCCGGATCGAAGTCGACTATGACGACAACCGCGCGGCGTCCGCGCTGGTCGGGCCTTACGGACAGAACCTCGCGCTGATCGAACGCCGCCTCAACGTCGTGGTGGACTCGCGCGGCAATCACATCTCGATCGCCGGCGCCCGCGACGCCTGCGCCGCCGCGCATCGCGTGCTCGACGCGCTCTATGCGCTGGCGCTGCAAGGCCACGATCTGGCACAAGGCGATGTCGAAGGCGCGATCCGCTCGGTGATGGCGCAGGGGTCGCTGTTCGACATCGACGCCAAGACGCCGGCCACGGCTTTCGAGGCGATCAATCTGCGCAAGCGCCCGGTGCGCGCCCGCACCAAAGCGCAGGACGCCTACATCCGCGCACTGAAGCATCACGAATTGACCTTCGGCATCGGTCCCGCCGGCACCGGCAAGACCTGGCTTGCAGTGGCGCAGGCGGCGCAACTGTTCGAGCGCAAGGAAGTGGACCGCATCATCCTGACCCGGCCCGCCGTGGAAGCCGGCGAACGGCTCGGCTTCCTGCCGGGCGACCTGCGCGAGAAGGTCGATCCTTACCTGCGCCCGATCTACGACGCGCTTTACGACCTGATGGATTCGCGAATCGTCGAGCGCGCGTTGCAGACCGGCGAGATCGAGATCGCGCCGCTCGCCTTCATGCGCGGGCGCACGCTGACCAACGCCGCCATCATCCTCGACGAGGCGCAGAACACCACGTCGATGCAGATGAAGATGTTTTTGACGCGCCTTGGCGAAAACAGCCGCATGATCGTCACCGGCGACCCGAGCCAGATCGACCTGCCCAACGGCCAGACCTCCGGCCTGATCGAGGCGGTGCGCCTGCTGGAAGGCGTCGACGGCATCGCACAGGTGCATTTCAAGGCCGAGGACGTCATCCGCCACGAGTTGGTGGCGCGCATCGTCGCCGCCTATGAGGGATTGCCGCAGCGGCCGGCAACCCGCCGTTCGTGATGACCGAACCGATCCTCGATACCGACGTCATGAGCGTCGCCGCCTGCTGGGACGCCGAGCCTGAGGCCGAAGCGGTGATCCGCCGCGCCATCGACACCGCCGCCGCATCGGTGACGGCCGACATCGCCGATGCCGAACTCGCGGTGATGCTGACCGATGACGCCGGCATCCGCACGCTCAACCGCAACTGGCGCAACATCGACAAGCCGACCAACGTGCTGTCGTTCCCGGCGTTGCGGCCGGAAGGGACACGCAATCCGGACGATCCGCCACCGATGCTCGGCGACATCGCCATCGCTTACGAGACGACGCGCCGCGAGGCCGGCGACGAAGGCAAACCGTTCGACCATCACCTCTCGCATCTCGCGGTGCATGGCTTCCTGCATCTGATCGGCTACGACCACGAGACCGACGCCGAGGCCGACGAAATGGAAAATCTCGAACGGCGAATTCTGGCGCTGTTGGGAATCCCAGATCCCTATGCGGATCAGGAGCGCGTGACCTGACATGCCGGACTCCGATCCCGTTCAGGACAATCCGCGCGACAGCCAAAACCTGCCGGTGCCGGTGCGCGACGGCGATGTGCTGCGGCCCGCCGCCGACAACTGGCTGATGCGCGCGATCCGCACCCTGTTCGGCTGGAAGGCCGGCTCGGTGCGCGACGACCTGCAAGTGGTGCTCGACGCCAGCGCACCGGACGACTCCGGCTTCTCCGCGGTCGAGCGCACCATGCTGCGCAATCTGCTCAATCTGCACGAGCAACGCATCGCCGACGTGATGATCCATCGCGCCGATATCGTCGCGGTGAAGCAGGACATTCCGCTCGGCGAGTTGATGGCGGTGTTCGAGGGCGCGGCGCATTCGCGTTTCGTCGTCTACAATGAAACCCTCGACGACCCGGTCGGCATGGTGCACATCCGCGATCTGCTGGCCTTCATGACGGCGAAGGCGAAGGTCACCGAGCCGCCGAAGACCCGCCGCAAGAAGCCGCTGACCGCGGGGCTCGATCTGCGCGCGCTCGATCTCGCGCTGCCGCTCGCCGAGGCCGGCATCATTCGCAACCTGCTCTACGTACCGCCGTCGATGCGCGCCATCGATCTGCTGGCGCAGATGCAGGCCTCGCGACTGCATCTCGCTCTGGTGGTCGACGAATACGGCGGCACCGACGGCCTCGTCTCGATCGAGGACATCGTCGAGCAGATTGTCGGTGAGATCGACGACGAACACGACAGCACGGAGCCGCCCTCGATCGTGCGGCAGGGTGAGAACACTTTCATCGCCGACGCGCGCGCCAGTCTCGACGACGTTCGCGAGATGATCGGCGATGCCTTCGACACCGGCGAGGCCGGCGAAGAGGTGGAAACGCTGGGCGGCTTCATCGTCACCCATGTCGGCCGCCTGCCGGTGCGCGGCGAAATCATTTCCGGCCCCGGCGATTTTGAAATCGAAGTGCTCGACGCCGACCCGCGCCGCGTCAAGCGGCTGCGCATCGGTCCCCGCAAGGAACGGCCGGCGCCGCGCGCCCGCGAACCGCGACGCCGCGACGCCGCGCCGGAGGCCGGTCCATCATCAGGCGAGCGGCCGGCCTCGCCGCCGCATGGAAACGACAACTCATGAAGCTTGCCGGCAAGCTGCGCGCGGCGGCGCTGTCCATCGTGCTGTCGTGGGGCTGGCGTCGCGCCCTCATCGCGCTCGTCGCCGGCGCGGCATCGTCGCTGGCGATGGCGCCGTTCAACGCCTGGCCGATCCTGTTCGTGACCTTCCCGGTGATGGTGTGGCTGATCGACGGCGCCGGCGCTGGTCGCTTCAACGGCCTGCCGTCGGCGGCGATCGCCGGCTGGTGGTTCGGCTTCGGTTACTTCGTGCCGGGGCTGTACTGGATCGGCTACGCCTTCCTGGTCGACGCCGCCAATTTCGGCTGGCTTCTGCCGTTCGCCGTCTGCGGGCTGCCGGCCTATCTCGCGCTGTTCACCGCGGCGGGCTTCGCGCTGGCCCGCGCGCTGTGGAGCCGCGACCCCACCCGCATTCTCGCGCTTGCCGGCGCGCTCACCATCAGCGAGTGGTTGCGCGGCCATGTCCTCACCGGCTTTCCGTGGAATGCGTTCGGCTACGCGCTGACCGAGCCGCTGGCGCTGGCGCAAACCGCCTCGCTGATCGGGCTTTGGGGCATGACGTTCATCACCGTCGCGGTCTTCACCAGCCCCGCCGTGCTGATCGACGGCAGGGCGCGGCGCGCGTGGCTCGTGCCGCTCGCCGCGCTATTGCTGATGGCGGTCATGGGCGGCTACGGCGCCGTCCGCCTCATCAACAATCCGACGCAACAGCTGGCCGACGTCAAGCTGCGCATCATGCAGCCCAACCTGCCGCAGGACGACCGCTTCAACTACGCGGCGAAGGCTGCCGTGATGCGGAAGTATCTTGCGTTGTCGGACCGTGCGACCAGCCCGCAGACATCCGGCGTGCGCGATACCAACATTCTGATCTGGCCGGAATCGGCGTTTCCGTTTTTTCTCACGCGCGAAGGCGACGCCATGGCGCAGATCGCCGAGTTGCTGCCGCCCGGCACCGTGCTGATCACCGGCGCGGTGCGTGCGCCGGACCTGCCGCCCGGCACGCCGATCCGGCGCGCTTACAACTCGATCTATCTGATCGGCGACGACGGCGGCGTGCTGTCGGTCTACGACAAGCTGCATCTGGTGCCGTTTGGTGAATATCTGCCATTTCAATCGGTGATGGAGAAGCTCGGCTTCGAGCAGCTCACCAAGGTGCGCGGCGGCTTCATCCCCGGCATGCGCCGGAAGTTGATCGACGTGCCCCGCGCGCCGCCAGTGCTGCCGCTGATCTGTTACGAAGCGATTTTCCCGTCCGACGCCGCGCTCGGCGACGAGCGGCCGGGCTGGATCGTCAACCTGACCAACGACGGCTGGTTCGGGATTTCCACCGGGCCTTACCAGCATCTGCAACAGGCGCGACTGCGCGCCGTTGAACAGGGACTACCTCTTGTACGCGCCGCAAATACAGGCGTATCGGCGGTGATCGATCCGCTCGGGCGCATTGTCGCATCGCTCGGCCTGGGTGAAGAAGGCGTGCTGGATGCGCGGTTGCCGACGGCGCTGCCGCGAACCTTCTACGGCCGCGCGGGAGATATTCCCGCAGTCATTCTGGTCGCATTCGCGATGATCGTCGCCGCGCGCCGACGTGGCCGCAGCCGGAGGCCGTGATCACAGGCAGGCGTCGCGCGTCCCGATCGCCGCGGTGTAACAAGCCCGACAGTCGACGAGACGGTCGCCGATCGCGCCGATGTTGACCGGTCAACTATCAGCTATCAACTTTTCGGTTACTTAGATTCCGGTTTTGGATATAAGGGATAGGTGAGGGGCCGCCGGCGGTATATGTATCTGGCCCTCGGATTTCCGAAATTAACCGCAATTGCGATCCAGCATCGCGCGCCGATTTGACGGGTTTGTCGCCTACGGCATATTTCGCCACGTAGCCAAGGAGATTTTGATGTCGACCAAAGCGCCCAATCCTGTTGACAAATATGTCGGCAGTCGTGTGCGCATGCGCCGCATCATGCTGGGCATGAGCCAGGAGAAACTCGGCGAGGCGCTCGGGCTGACGTTTCAGCAAGTTCAGAAGTACGAGAAAGGCACCAACCGCGTTGGCGCCAGCCGAATCCAGCAGATATCGGAAATCCTTCAGGTGCCGGTGTCGTTCCTGTTCGAGGGCGGTCCGGGCGGCAATGTCAACGCCGACGGTTTGAGCGAGGCGCCCTCGCCGGCTTATGTGTCGGATTTTCTCGCGACATCCGAAGGTCTGGCGTTGACCCGCGCCTTCACGCGCATCACCGACGCCAAGCTTCGTCGCAGCATCGTCGACATGGTCGAACAGATCGCGGCGCGCGAACAACCCGACACCCGCTGAGGTTTCGCTGGTCCGCTTCCCCGTTGCCGAACTGCAAACAAACCGCGCATTCCACTTTGCGGAACGATTGACGATTTCCCCGGCTTCCCCGTAAGAGCGAGTTCCGTTACATCCTCTCGACGACACCGTTGTCGCGAGCGAGTGGCATCGTTCTAAAATTTCGATCGGAAAGGATCGCCGGAATCGGTGACGCAACGCGATCACCTCTCCGGCGCGGGTTCGAGGACATGACTGATTCGGCGCGCTCGCAAGGCTCGTTCTTCGGACGGCGCAAGGGCCACAAGCTCCGCCTTCATCAAGCCGACCTGATCGCGCACCTGCTGCCGCAACTTGCGGTCGAGTTGAGCGGTTCGGCGCCATCCGATCTGCGCGCCCTGTTCGGCGGCACGGTCGACGCCGTGCGGCTCGAGATCGGATTCGGCGGCGGCGAACATCTCGTCGCCGAAGCGCAAGCCTATCCGCATCTCGGTTTCATCGGTTGCGAACCCTACGTCAACGGCATGGCGAAGATCCTCGCGCAGATCGAGACGCACGAGATCCGCAACATCCGTCTTGTCGCCGGCGACGCCGCCGAACTGCTGGCGTGGGCGCCGCCGCGATCGCTGACGCGGATCGATCTGATCCATCCCGATCCGTGGCCGAAGCGTCGCCACTGGAAGCGCCGCTTCGTGCAGGACGCAACGATCGCCGCGATGGCGCGTGCGTTGCCGCCCGACGGCGAATTTCGCTTCGTCTGCGATATCGACAGCTACGTGGAATGGACGCTGGCGCATCTTCTGCGCGCGCCGCAGTTCGAATGGCTCGCCGCGCGCGCCGACGACTGGCGCTTGCCATGGCCCAACTACACCATGACGCGTTACGGCCGCAAAGCGACGCGCGAGGGCCGGCGGGCGAGTTACTTGCGATTCCGGCGAACGGACTAAGCGTGCCGTCATGGCCGGACTTGTTCCGGCCATCCACGTCTGCGCTCAAGTGAGAAAAGACGTGGATGCCCGCGACAAGCGCGGGCATGACGAAGTCTACGACTGCGCCGCCGCGCGTGCTTTCTTCGCGTCGGTCGCTTCCCACACCATGCGCTTGCCGCGCTCGCGGCCGAGCAGTTCGATCGGGTCATGATTGTCGATGTGGCCGAACTGACCCTTGTAGACGCTGTAGCCGCACAACTCCTGCAAGCGGCGCGGAAAGCTTTGCGCGATCTCGCGCGGAATACCGAGTTGCAGATTTTCCTGCTGCCGCATCCAGCCCCAGCAATAGGCGCATGAGAACGCGAAACGCCGCGCCTCACTCTCGTTGGCGCCGCCGCCGTGCCACAACGCACTGTCGAACAGCATCACGCTGCCCGCCGGCATCGTCGCCATCACCGTCTCGTAGTCCTTGCCGTACTCCGGCGCATGATCATATTTGTGGCTGCCCGGCACGATCCGCGTCGCGCCGTTGGTCGCGGTGAAGTCCGACAGCGCCCAGATCGCGTTGATGGTGATCGGAATGTGCGGCCGCGGCAGCGGAATGAGCTGCGTGTCCTCGTGGATCGGTTGCGCTTCCTGTCCGGGCCCCAGCACCAGCGAGCAGAACGACGACAGCAGGCACTCCTTGTCGAGCACCGCTTCGACCACCGGCAGCACCGCCGCGTGCAGCGGCACGTTCCAGAACACCTCGTCGTAAGTCAGCAGGTTGTTGACGCGCAGCGTCTTGTAACCCTCGAATGACGTCTTCGCCGTGGTCAGCGAATGCTCGCGCTCGATCCGCTCCACCGCCGCCTTGAGGTCCTCGACCAGTTGCGGCGCCACCACGCGCTCAAGAACGGTGTAGCCATCCTGCCGAATGCGGGCCGCATGAACGTCGATCATGGTCGCGTCGAGCATCGCGATCTCCTGCCTTGGCGGTCAAGCGCCGAGTCCCACGGTAGTGCGGCGCGTTGTCACGCACCAGAAGCATTTTCGACCGCAAACCTCCCGCACAGTAACATTCTTCGCCACCGCCGCGCTTTGCGAGAAAGTCTTTCGCCACGACAAATGGGCCGCTTGACCGGTCACGGCGAGCCATGTTGATGGCTGCCCTGCGCCGCGATCCCCCAACGGGGGGCTGGTCTCATGGAGATCCTCATGCTGCTGAACCTGTTTGCCGTGTCGTTCGGCGCCGCCACGCTCGGCGCGCTGGTCCTGACTGGCCTCGCGGCCGCGGATATTCCGGGCGTCCTCCGCCGTCGTGCCGGAAATCTCCAGGACAACCATCCCGACGCTCGGGCCGATCGGGTCTGAATTTGCCAGCGCCACGCTCACTTTCGCCATCGGTCGGCCCGGCCGCCACGCATTAAATCGTCCTGCCCTGCCGCACCAACGCTTGCCGGATCGGCGCGAAACCGCTATATGGCTGTCAGTTAAAGGTTTCTCATACGATGGCGTATTGAGAGTGGGCCCCTCCGGGACCCGCTCTTTTTTATTACCTGAAGCAGGCCGGCGGAACGGATCGGCGCTGACTTTGGGAACCCGGCCGCCATCGGACCAAACTGGATACATCCGATCGCCGTGATGACTGAAACCGACCTGACCGCCGACCTGCTGAACGAGCCCCGCCTGGTGACGGAGCCCGGCGTTGCCGCGCGGGTGGCCGCCGTGGCGGTTCCCGTCCTGCACGGCATGGGTTACCGGCTGATTCGCATCAAGGTGTCGGGCGACGCCGGCTGCACCGTGCAGATCATGGCGGAACGGCCCGACGGAACCATGCTGATCGACGACTGCGAGGCGATCTCGCGGGCGCTGTCGCCGGTCTTGGACGTCAACGACCCGATCGAGCGCGCCTACCAGCTGGAGATTTCCTCGCCTGGCATCGACCGGCCGCTGGTCCGCCGCTCGGATTTCGAGCGCGCGCTGGGTCATCTGGCGAAGATCGACATGGCGGTGCCGCATCAGGGCCGCAAACGCTATCGCGGCATCATCGAGAGCCTCGACGGCGACACCGTGCGGCTTCGTCGCGACGAGATCCGCGAGGGCGAGGATGCCGTGGTGGCGCTGCCGCTGACCGACATCGGCGACGCCCGACTGGTCCTCACCGACGAGCTGATCGCGGAATCGATGCGCCGCGGCAAGGCCGCCGAACGCGACCTGAAGGAAGACCTCGGCATCGCGCCGCCGCCGCCCGCGCACGCCAAAAAGGCTCGCGCCAAGGGCGCCAAAGCGAAACCCCCGAAAGCGAAGAAAAAGCCGCTTCCGAAGAACACCAAACGACACCGGCTTGCCGCCGACGAGCGGCTCGCGGGCGTTATCGATCCCATCGAAGGAGACTGAACCATGGCTGCCGTCAGCGCCAACCGGCTGGAACTGTTGCAGATCGCGGATGCGGTCGCGCGTGAAAAGTCCATCGACCGCAACATCGTCATCGAGGCGATGGAAGACGCCATCGCCAAGGCCGCCCGCGCCCGCTACGGCGCCGAGACCGACGTGCATGCCGAGATTCATCCCAAGACCGGGCAACTCTCGCTGACCCGCCACATGCTGGTGGTCGAGCAGGTCGAGAACGCAGCGAACCAGATTTCGCTGATCGACGCGCAGCGCGCCAATCCGGGCGCGCAGATCGGCGATACCATCGCCGACACGCTGCCGCCGCTGGAATACGGCCGCATCGCCGCGCAGTCGGCGAAACAGGTGATCGTGCAGAAGGTGCGCGAGGCCGAGCGCGACCGGCAGTATCAGGAATTCAAGGACCGCATCGGCGACATCATCAATGGCGTGGTGAAGCGCGTCGAATACGGCAGCGTCATCGTCGATCTGGGACGGGGCGAGGCCATCATCCGCCGCGACGAGATGCTGCCCCGCGAAGTCTTCCGCAACGGCGATCGCGTCCGCGCCTTCGTGTTCGACGTCCGCCGCGAAACCCGCGGCCCGCAGATTTTCCTCTCGCGCACCCATCCGCAGTTCATGGCGAAACTGTTCGCGCAGGAAGTGCCGGAAATCTACGACGGCATCGTCGAGATCAAGGCGGTGGCCCGCGATCCGGGTTCGCGCGCGAAAATCGGCGTGATTTCCCGCGATTCCTCGGTCGACCCGGTCGGCGCCTGCGTCGGCATGCGCGGCTCGCGCGTGCAGGCGGTGGTGAACGAGTTGCAGGGCGAGAAGATCGACATCATCCCGTGGTCCCCGGACATCGCGACCTTCGTGGTCAACGCGCTGGCCCCGGCGGAAGTCTCCAAGGTGGTGATCGACGAAGATCGCGAGCGCATCGAGGTTGTCGTTCCCGATACCAATAACCAA
>CAUJJN010000180.1 GCA_963204905.1 Pseudomonadota bacterium | reverse complement strand
TTGGCGTAGTACGACAGCCGGTCCGCGACGTGCTTGAGTCCGACCTGGTCGGCGTAGAACATCGGGCCGCCGCGATAGATCGGCCAGCCGTATCCATACAACCAAATCACGTCGATATCGCTCGGACGCGCGGCGATTCCTTCTTCCAGAATACGCGCGCCCTCATTGATCATCGGATAGATCATCCGCTCGAGAATTTCCTCTTCGCTGATGTTGCGGCCCTTGACACCGAGCTTGGCGCGAACCTCCTCCAGCATCTTCTCGACCTCCGGATCGGAAAGCGGCGCGCGCGAGCCCTGCTCGTACTTGTAGTAGCCCTTGCCGGTCTTCTGGCCGTGACGTCCCGCTTCATACAGCGCATCACCGATCGGCGACTTGATGCCGCGATCCTGACGCGAGCGCCAGCCGATATCGAGGCCCGCGAGGTCGCCCATCGCGAACGGCCCCATCGGCAGACCGAACTTGGTGACAACGCCATCGATCTGCTGCGGCAGCGCGCCATCGTATAACAGCTTCTCGCCCTGCTTGCCGCGCTGCGCCAGCATGCGGTTGCCGACGAAGCCGTCGCACACGCCGACCACCGCCGGCACCTTGGCGATGCGCTTGGCAACCGCCACCGCCGTCACCAGCGCATCCGGCGCGGTCTTTTCCGCGCGCACGATCTCGCACAACTTCATGACGTTCGCCGGCGAGAAAAAGTGCATGCCGAGCACGTCCTGCGGCCGATTGGTCACCGCCGCGATCTCGTTGATGTTGAGATAGGACGTGTTGGAGGCCAGCACCGCGCCCGGCTTGGCGTATTTGTCGAGCGCCGTGAACACCTCTTTCTTGATCGCCATGGTCTCGAACACCGCCTCGATGATGAGGTCGGCATCCTTGACGTTCTCAAGGCCGACGACGCCGTTGATAAGCCCCATGCGCTTGGCCGGAGCATCGGCAGGGATGCCACCACGCGCCGCGGTGTTCTCGTAATTCTTCTGCATCACGCCCATGCCGCGCTTGAGCTGCTCCTCGCCGGTCTCGATCAGCGTGACCGGAATCCCGGCATTGGCGAACGACATCGCGATGCCGCCACCCATGGTGCCCGCGCCGATGATGGCGACGCGCTCCACCTTGCGCGGCTTGGTGCCCTCGGGAACGCCGGCGACCTTGGCAGCCTCGCGCTCGGCGAAGAAGGCGTAACGCTGCGCCTTCGACTGATCGCCGGTCATCAGCTTCATGAAGCCTTCGCGTTCCTTCTTCAGGCCCTCGTCGAACGGAAGGTCGATGGCGTAACCGACCGCGTCGGCGGCGGCGAACGGCGCTTCGAGGCCACGCGCCTTCTTGGTGAGCGCGGCCACCGCGTTGGTAAAGATCGAACGATCGGCCTTGGCGGCGGCAAGCTTGCCCTC
The DNA here is from genome assembly GCA_963204905.1 of Pseudomonadota bacterium. Classification (GTDB taxonomy): domain Bacteria; phylum Pseudomonadota; class Alphaproteobacteria; order Rhizobiales; family Xanthobacteraceae; genus 62-47. Next base: position 9,327 of record CAUJJN010000180.1, on the reverse strand, counting down.
CTCGTCGCGCAGTCGGCGCAACGGCCGCTTCTCGGCGACCACCTTCTTCGCGAACGCCACGGCGCCCGGCACCAGGTCGTCGACGATCTCGTCGATCAGACCCGCCTTCAGCGCCTCGGCGGCGCCGATCGGATTGCCGCCGACGATCATCTTGACTGCGAGTTCGGGCCCCACCGCGCGCGGCAGGCGCTGCGTGCCGCCCGCGCCCGGCAACAGGCCCAGTTTCACCTCCGGAAGGCCGAGCTTGGCCTCTTTAACCGCCACACGGAAATGAGCACCGAGCGCGGTCTCAAGTCCGCCACCCAGCGCGGTGCCGTGAATGGCAGCGACCACCGGCTTCGGAGAATTCTCCATGGCCGCGATCACATCGTTGAGACTCGGAGGCTGCGGCGGCTTGCCGAATTCGGTGATGTCGGCGCCGGCGATGAAGGTGCGTCCCGCGCAGGTGAGAACGATCGCCTGCACCTGCGGATCGCCCGCCGCGGCTTTGACCTGTTCAAAAATGCCGCGACGTACCGCCGCACTCAACGCGTTGACCGGAGGACTGTCGACCGTAACGATAGCAACCGCATCATGACGCTCCAACCGCACTACTTCGCTCACATCCATCTCCTTCAACCACGCATCGATCCGGACAATCGGATCTGCATTTCGTCAATTTCGCAGTGCGAAATCTAATTCCACATCTTGACAAGGAGGGTTATTTTGAAGAGCGTCCGTTGTCAACGAGGTGAGAATTGACACATCATCACCTTCCAACATCAGGGGACACGCCGCAACGATCGATGATCGGCGATCAATGATCAAGAGGGTCAGTGAACGCATGATCAACATGTTACAGATGATCGAACATATGGCGATCGACCGTATGACGATCCTGCGTAACGCGATCGAATTCAAGCTCACGAATCCAGACTTGCGAATGACCTCTCTCCGGGAGTGCCCCTCTCTCTTGGAGCGACGATTTGCAGATTTGGATCATGGCTTGGAACATTCGGGCTTCGCGCCCGGCGGCGGAGATGCATGAAGGGTTCGCGTAGCAGGCCATGAAGCGTCCAGCCAAGAAAGTGGCGACAGATCGCAGTTTTGTCGTCGCCCTTGCCCGAGGCCTTGAGGTGCTGCGCGCATTTCGTCCCAAGGACGGGTTGCTCGGCAATCAGGAGATCGCCGCCCGCACGAATTTACCGAAGCCAACCGTTTCCCGGCTGACCTATACGCTGACAAAGCTCGGCTATCTGACGCAGGTTCCGCGATTCGAGAAATATCAGCTCACGCCCGCGGCCATGTCGCTCGGCTATGCCGCGCTGGCCAATCTCGGCGTTCAGCATTTGTCCGAGTCGTTTCGCGAAGACGTGATGCGCGCCACCGGCGGAGCGGTGGCTGTCGGCGCGCGCGATCGCCTCAGCATGATCTATTTCGGCCAGAGTCGCAGCGGATTGGCGCTCGGTGTTCAGCTTGATGTCGGCTCGAAGGTTCCCATCGCGACCACGGCGATCGGACGCGCCTATATCTGGGCCTTGCCCGATGACGACCGCACGCAATTGATGCGCGAATTGCGCGAGCACTACGGCAGCCGCTGGCCGCGCATTCGCGAAGGCATTGAGCGCGCGGGCGAACTCGTCGCCAAGCGCGGCTTCGCGATCTCCGTCGGTGAATGGCAGGATGACATTCATGCCGCCGGCGTCGCGATCACGCTCAACGACGGAACAGGCCCGTATGCATTCAACTGCGGCGCGCCTGCATTCCGCTTCACGGAAGATCGCCTGCTCAACGACATTGGACCACGTCTGGTGGCGATGGTAAGAAATATTGAAGCAGCGCTGGGCGGCAGCTCGACGCAGCAAACAAAAAAAGCCGAGACCAAGAAATCAAAAGGAGGAGGGAAAGTTGCGCGCCTGGTTGCGGGGATTCGATAATCTTCACCGTCATGGCTTCCGGCGTTCATCGTCGGTTGCGATGACAGGGTTGGGCTGCTGCCGATGACGCAGGCACAGCTCGCGCGAGGACCGGCTGCTTCTTCGGCCAGTCCCCTGCTCGCGGTTCGCGACGTCAGCGTCGTGTTCGGCGGCATCGTTGCCCTGAATGGCGTGTCATTCGACATGCAGCAGGGACAGATTCTCGGCCTGATCGGGCCGAACGGCGCCGGCAAGACGACGCTGTTCAATTGTCTGAGCCGGCTCTACCAGCCGAGCAAGGGCGATATCCTGATGGAAGGCGCCAGCATTTTGACGCGCGCGCCGCACAAGATCGCCGAGATCGGCATCGGCCGCACCTTCCAGAACGTCGCGCTGTTCCCCAACATGAGCGTGCTCGACAATGTTCGCGTCGGAATGCACGCCCACACCAGCAGCGACATCATCAGCGATTCGCTGAGGCTGCCATGGGTGCGTCGCGGCGAAGCCGCGATCAATCGCAACGTCGATCAGATCCTTGCTTATCTCGATCTCACCAGCGTCGGACATGCGATCGTGTCCGGGCTTCCGTTCGGTACGCAGAAGCGGGTCGAACTGGCGCGCGCGCTCGCGGCCGAACCGAAAATCCTGTTGCTGGACGAGCCGGCGGGCGGCCTGAACCACGAGGAAGTCTACGTCCTTGGCGATCTGATCCGCCGCATTCGCGACGAGCGCGGCATCACCGTGCTCCTCGTCGAGCATCACATGGGACTGGTGATGTCGATCGCCGACCACGTCGTGGCGCTCAACTTCGGCCGCAAACTCGCAGAGGGGACGCCGTCGCAGGTGCAGTCGGACCCGGAGGTCATCAAGGCTTATCTGGGGAGCAAGGATCAATGAGCATATTGCTGAGTGTTCACGACCTGCGCGCCTATTACGGCCAGGTACAGGCGCTTCATGGTCTGTCGTTCGACCTCAACGAAGGCAGCATGACCACGCTGCTCGGCGCCAACGGCGCGGGAAAAACCACCACGCTCCGCGCGATTTGCAACATGGTGCGATCGACCGGCGCCATCCAGTTCGAAGGCAAGCCGCTCAACGGCAAGTCGACCGAAAACATCGTGCGTCTGGGCATCGCCCATGTACCGCAGGGACGCGGTACCTTCACGACGCTGACGGTGGAGGAAAATCTCCAGCTCGGCGCCATCAGTCGCAAGGACGTCAAGTCGATCCCCGGCGATATCGAACGGATGTACGATCACTTCCCGGTGCTCAAGCAGCGCCATACGCAACAGGCCGGCACCTTGTCGGGCGGCGAGCAGCAGATGCTCGCGGTCGCGCGCGCGCTGAAGCAGCGGCCGCGGCTGATGCTGCTCGACGAACCTTCGTTCGGCCTTGCGCCGCTGATCGTGCGCGATCTGTTCGGCATCCTCGGCAAGATCAACCGCGAAGACAAGGTCTCGATCCTGGTGGTGGAGCAGAACGCTCAGCTCGCTCTCGAGATCGCCGACAAGGCCTACGTCATCGAAACCGGCCGCATCGTCATGTCAGGCAGCGCGAGTGAAATCGCGAATGACGAGTCGGTGCGCAAATCCTATCTCGGTTACTAGGGGGACCGGCCATGGAGCTACTGATCAACCAAGTCCTGGCTGGCATCGCGACGGGCGCGATCTACGCCTGCATGGCGCTCGCCATCGTGATGATCTTCCAGGCGATCGACCACCTGAACTTCGCCCAGGGCGAAATGGCGATGTTCGCCACATTCATCGCCTGGCAACTGATGCAGTGGGGCGTACCCTACTGGTGGGCGTTCCTGCTGACGCTGATCATCTCGTTCGTGGCCGGCGTCATCATCGAACGCTTGCTGTTCAAACCGCTGGCGAAGGCGCCGGTGCTGACCAACGTGGCAGGCTTCATCGCGCTGTTCGCGATCATCAACAGCGTCGCCGGCCTGATCTGGGACTTCACCATCAAGCAGTTCCCGACACCGTTCGGCTCCTCGCCGTTCCTCGGCAGCCAGTTGATCTCGACCCACCAGGCCGGGATGATCGGGGTCACGGTGGTGCTGTTGATCGCATTGTTCCTGTTCTTCCGCTTCACGCGGATCGGACTCGCGATGCGGGCGGCGGCGGCGATGCCTGAATCGGCGCGGCTGGTCGGCATCAACACCGGTTGGATGGTGGCGCTCGGCTGGGGCATGGCGTCCGCCATCGGCGCCATCGCCGGCATCCTGATCGCGCCGGTCGTCTTCCTTGAGCCCAACATGATGGGTGGCGTGCTGATCTACGGATTTGCCGCGGCCGTGCTGGGTGGATTGACCAGTCCGCTCGGCGCCGTGCTCGGCGGCTTCCTGGTCGGCGTCTTCGAGAACCTTGTCGGCACCTACATTCCGGGCGTCGGCAACGAATTGAAGCTGCCGATCGCGCTGGCGCTGATCGTCACCGTTCTGGTCGTCAAACCGACCGGCCTGATGGGCCACACCGTCGTAAAGCGAGTTTGATCATGAGCACCGTTCAACAATCTGCTGCCGAGACTCAAACCGCCGCGACCGTCGACGCTCCGCCGAAGAAGGCCATGGGCCTGGGGCGCACCGCTTCATGGTTGATGCTGATCATCCTGTTGCTGTTGCCGCTGTTCGTCCGAAACTTCGTCATCTTCCAGATGACGATGCTGCTGATCTACGGCATCGCCGTGCTGGCGCTGAACATCCTCACCGGCGGCAGCGGTCAGTTCTCGCTCGGGCAGAGCGCGTTCTATGCCATCGGCGCCTATACCGCCGCGATCCTGATCGAACACGGCAACGTCAACTACGTGCTGACGCTGCCGATCGCCGGGATCGTCTGTTTCGGTGTCGGTTTCCTGTTCGGCTTCCCGGCGCTGCGGCTGTCCGGCATCTACCTCGCGCTGGCGACCTTTGCCCTCGCCGTGGCGATGCCGCAGTTGCTGAAGCTCGGCGTAATCGAACACTGGACCGGCGGCGTGCAAGGCCTGGTGGTGACCAAGCCCGATGCGCCGTTCGGCCTGCCGATGTCGCAGGATATGTGGCTGTACTACTTCACGCTGGTGGTATCGCTCGCGATCTATCTGGCCTCGGTCAACCTGCTGCGGTCGCGTTCGGGACGCGCGATGATGGCGATCCGCGACAACGAAATCGCCGCCGCCGCCATGGGTGTCGATCTGTCGATCTACAAAACGCTCGCGTTCGGCGTCTCGGCCGGCATCACCGGTGTCGCCGGCGCGCTCGGCGCCATCGCGGTGCAGTTCGTCGCCCCCGACAGCTACACCTTTACGTTAGCCATCGCGCTGTTCCTCGGCATGGTGGTCGGCGGTGTCGGCTGGTTGCCGGGCTCACTCGCGGGCGCGGCGTTCATCGTGTTCGTGCCGAACATCGCCGAAAGCATTTCGAAGGGGCTCTCCGGCGCTTTCTTCGGCGTGCTGCTGTTCGTCGTCATCTACCTCGTGCCGCACGGCGCAAGGCAGGGGGCGATCTTTGCCGAAACCTTGTTTAACAAACTGAGAAGGAGCTAAGGGAGAGATGACGTTTCGTCAAAAGCTAGGAATCGCCACGCTCTCGGCGGCAGTCATTGCCTTTGCCGCTGCTGGCGACAGCGCCTTCGCGCAAAAGAAGTACGATCCGGGCGCGAGCGACACGGAAATCAAGGTCGGCAACATCATGCCGTATAGCGGTCCCGCGTCGGCCTATGGCATCATCGGCAAGACCGAAGCGGCCTATTTCCAGATGGTCAACGAGAAAGGCGGCATCAACGGGCGCAAGGTGAACTTCATCACCTATGACGACGCCTACAGCCCGCCGAAGGCCGTCGAGCACACCCGAAAGCTGGTCGAAAGCGACGAAGTGCTGCTGGTGTTCAATCCTCTCGGCACGCCATCCAACACGGCGATCCAGAAATACATGAACGCCAAGAAGGTGCCGCAACTGTTCGTGGCCACCGGCGCCGCCAAGTGGAATGACCCGAAGAATTTCCCCTGGACCATGGGCTGGCAGCCCAACTACCAGGACGAGGCGCGGATCTATGCCAAGTACCTCCTGAAGGAAAAGCCGAACGCCAAGGTCGCGGTGCTGTATCAGAACGACGACTTCGGCAAGGACTACGTCAAGGGATTCAAGGAGGGCCTTGGCGACAAGGCCAGCTCCCTCATCGTGATCGAGGAGAGCTATGAAATCTCCGAACCGACGATCGACTCCCACATCGTCAAGGTGAAAGCCAGCGGCGCGGACACGTTGATGAACTTCACCACGCCGAAGTTCGCGGCACAGACCATCAAGAAGAACGGCGAACTGAACTGGCAGCCGCTCCACATCGTCACCAACGTCAGCATCTCCGTCGGCGCGGTGATGAAGCCGGCCGGCTTCGAGTACGGCCAGGGCGTCCTCTCGGCTGCCTATCTGATGGACGGCGCCGATCCGCAGTGGAACGACAACGAGGGCATGAAGAAGTGGATCGCCTTCGTCGACAAGTACATGCCTGGCGCCAACAAGGCCGACAGCGGCCTGGTGTACGGCTACGCGGCGGCTCAGACCCTGCACAAGGTGCTGGAGATGGCCGGCGACAACCTCACGCGTGAAAACGTGATGAAGCAGGCCGCGAGCCTCAAGGACTTCGCCCCGGACACCATTCTGCCCGGCGTGAAAATCAACACCAGCGCCACCGACTTCGCACCGATCCAGCAAGTGCGGATGATGCGCTTCAAGGGCGAGAAGTGGGAACTGTTCGGCGACGTCATCAGCAGCGACGCCGGCAAATAACCCGCCTTTATCGCCACGACGGAAAACCCTCGCCCAGCGCGAGGGTTTTCTTTTTGCGCGGTCAGATGAATGAGCGATAATCCGCCCCGACCTGATCCGAAAGCCGCCACGCATGACCGACCGACGCGCCCTGCTCCGCTCCATCTTCGATGCCGCCGTCGCCGCCGCGCATCCGGACGCGATCCTGGCGCGGCATCTGCCGTCGCCGCCGCGCGGGCGCGTCATCATCCTTGCCGCCGGCAAGGGCGCCGCCGCCATGGCCGCCGCCGCCGAGCGGCATTATCTCGACACAACAGGCCTTGCACCCGAGCGCCTGCTGGGTATCGCCACCACACGTCACGGCCACCGCGTGCCGACCCGTCGCGTCAAGGTGATCGAGGCCGGTCACCCGGTGCCGGACGAAGCGGGCCTCAAGGCCGCCGACGAAACCCTTGCGCTGGCCGCGGCCGCTACCGCTGACGATCTGCTGCTGGTGCTGATTTCCGGCGGCGGCTCCGCCAACTGGATCGCGCCGGCCGATGGCGTGTCGTTCGCGCAGAAGCAGCAAGTCAATCGCGCGCTGCTGCGCTCCGGCGCGCCGATTGGCGAGATGAATACCGTGCGCAAGCATCTGTCGCGGATCAAGGGGGGCCGCCTCGCCGCCGCCGGACACAGCGCGCAGATCGTGACGCTGGCGATTTCCGACGTGCCGCGCGACGATCCCGCCGCGATCGCCTCCGGCCCCACCGTGCCGGACCCGACCACGCTGGCGGACGCCCGCGCCATCGTCGCGCGCTACGATCTCACACTCGATGACGCCGTGCGCCAGGCACTCGACGATCCGCGCAATGAAAGCCGCAAGCCGGGCGACGACGCCTTCGCACGGGCGCGCTTCGAACTGATCGGCCGGCCGCGGGATTCGCTCGACGCCGCGATAAAGGTTGCGAAAAACGCCGGCTATGAAGTGATCGATCTCGGCGCCGACCTCGAGGGCGAAGCCCGCGACGTGGCGGCTTCACACGCGGCGACAGCGAAGAAAGCGCGGGCCGAAGGCAGAAAACTCGCCATCGTCTCGGGCGGTGAACTCACGGTGACCGTCCGCGGCAAGGGACGCGGCGGCCCCAATCAGGAATACGCGCTCGCCCTCGCGGAGCATCTTCGTCACATGGAAGGGGTTTCCGCGCTTGCCGCCGACACCGACGGCGCGGACGGCGGCGCCGGCAGCGCCTCCGACCCGGCCGGCGCGATCATCGATGCCCGCACCTTCGCGGCAATGGCCGCGAAGAAGCTCAATCCCGCGACCTTCCTCGCCAACAACGACGCGACGACGTTCTTCGAGGCCACCGGCGATCTGTTGATCACAGGCCCCACGCTCACCAACGTCAACGACGTGCGCGTGATCCTGATCGACTGATCCTGAGCCGTCATTACAAGCGAAGCGAAGCAATCAACAAAACCGCAAAGCAAGGCTGGAATCGCTTCGTCGCTAATGCTCCTCGCAATGACGACAAATGAACCAGAAACCGAAACGCATCCCGCTTTAGAAATCCCGCGCGATCGTCGCCAGCATCTCCAGCAGCGCGGCGCGATTGGCGGGGCCGAGCACCTCGTTGAGACGCGCCTCGTGCTTGGTCGCCACCAGCTTCTTGGCGCGCGCCAGAATGGTCCGGCCCTTGTCGGTCAACATCAGGATATGCGAACGGCGGTCGTTGGCGGAGCGGACGCGCACGCACAACTCGCGCCCTTCGAGGCCGTCGAGCATCGCTACGAAGTTGGGCCGCAGGATTCCAAGTGTGTTGGCGATCTCGGTCTGATTCCGGCCGGGGTTGCGGTCGATCAGCAGCAGCACCGAGAATTGCGCCGGCGTCAGGTTCAGCGAGGCCACGCAGCGAATGAAGTCGTCGAAAATTCGAAGCTGCGCCCGCTTGAGCGAATAGCCCAGCAGTTCGGACAGTTCGCCCATCCGGATCTGGGTGGCTTCCAGCTGGTCCTCGGCAACCTCGCGAGCCTTCCCTGGCTTCGAAGCACTCAGTTCAACCATTCTCGAATCGGTCATGGCTCGCTCGCTCCGACGCCGCCTTGGATCGCTCAACAGGAATTCGGCGCACTTGAGATTATATTCGATAATCGTTATTGATCATACCAAATACTCGCGGCAGATTTCAACTGCCGCTGCCGCTTGCCGATGGACCGAATCCACGGCAGATGCGGTGCTGGAGGGGGGAGCCCGGCCTTGAACACGACTATCCTGCTGTTTCTGCTTCAGGACGGCATTACCAATGGCGCCGTATACGCCCTGCTCGGGCTGGCAATGGTGTTGGTCTTCGCTGTCACCCGCGTCATCTTGATCCCGCAGGGCGAGTTTGTGGCGTATGGCGCCCTGACCTATGCCACGCTGGCCACCGGGCAGACCCCCGGCACGGCGATGCTCGCGGTGGTGATGGGGCTGGTCGCCTTCGCCTTCGACCTGTTCGCCGCACGCAAGGCTTTCCGTTTCAAAACGATCCTCCGCGCGGCCGCGGTGGATATCGTGTTTCCCGTCGTCGTGCTCGGTCTGACCTGGGGATTGGCGGGACGCTACAACGCCATCCCAGTGAACATCGCGCTGTCGCTGCTGATCGTCGCGGCCATCGGCCTGTTCCTCTATCGGATCGCGTTCCAGCCGATCGCCCATACTTCGGTGCTGGT
>CAUJJN010000179.1 GCA_963204905.1 Pseudomonadota bacterium | reverse complement strand
GGCACCATGATGGTCTGGGTCGCGCGTTCGCGCGCGGCGAGGCGCAGATAATCGGCGGCCTTGAATTCCGCGACGACGATCAAGGTGCCGGCGCAACGCGCCATCGCCATGATGTTGGCGATGACGCCGGTGACATGGGCGAGCGGCACCGCCGCGATCGAGCGGTCGGCGGCCGAAAGCTCCATGCACGTCTCGTAGATCATCGACGAGTGGATGATGTTGCCGTGCGACAGCATCGCGCCCTTGGGCCGCCCGGTGGTGCCGGAGGTGTACATGATCATCGCGGTGTCGTCCTCGGACACCGGCGTGGCGGCGATGAGCGGCGACCCTTGCGCCAATTGCGCGAGCGAGGGGGACGCGGCGGCGTCGCCGACGACGATGCGATGGCGCAGGCCGGGCACGTCATCGGCGTCCGGCAGGCGGTCGGCCAACACGGAGTCGTAAACGAGAGCCGCGGCGCCACAGTCGGTGAGCATGTAGGCGACTTCCGGCTTTTGCAGCCGCGTCGAGAGCAGCACCGCGATCAGGCCGAGCTGCGCGGCGGCATACAGCGTCAGCACGAATTCGGTGCGGTTGCCGATCAATATCGCGAGCCGGTCGCCGGGCTGCAGGCCGAGGTCTTTCAGGCCGGCGGCGATCGCGGAGGATCGCCGCACCGTCTCGCGCCAGGTCAGTCGCTCGTCGCCGAACACGATGGCTTCGCCCTCGGGATTGCGCTGGCCAGCGGCTTCGACCATCTCCCAGACGCTGCGCGGGCGGTCCTGAAACACCGGGATCAGCCGGTCGCCGAAGTGGGTCTCGATCTGCATCGCGGGAAGGATAATGTTCGACCAGCCCATCGTCGTGTCCTTGTCGTGTCTTGAAGCCGCTTTTTGCAATGCCTGGGCGAACCATGGTCCGCCGGGCGGGAAAGATGAAGTCGGGGTGCGGGCAACGCCGGTCACCGCCGGGAGCGGTGGCGGGCGTGCTGGTCGGCCGGTTCAGAGCAGGTAGCGCAGCCCGACGACGATGACGATGAGGCAGATGAAGATCAACGCGACCGGCAGGCGGGGCTTTTGCGGGGACGCGGCCGCAGCCGGCTTGGCTTGCTGCGCACGCCGGGCTTGCTGCAATGCAATAACATTGTCAGGCGGCGTTTCGGCGGCGCGCGGGCCTGCGGCGGCCGGTGGGACGCTCTTGAGATGAGTTTTGGGGTGGGCGATGCTGGCATCCGGCGCGGTGCCGGCGCCGCCCATTTCGGCGTAGTAGCTGCGGTAGATCGCCTGAATCGTGGCCTCGGTCGCCTCGGCCTCGTTCATTTGCTTGAGCCGCTTCTCATAGTCCGCCAGGAACGCCTGGGCTTCGCTCGACAGCGAGCTGGCGGCGTTGAGTTTGGCCATCATCCGCCACGTCGGAAAATCGGCGCGGGCCTTGGTGTCGGCGCGCCTGGCAATCAGAATATCGGAAGCCTTGATTACCATTTACGAATTCCTGCTCCGCGTCGCGCGACGGCAGCGCGATTGTCGCTGTATCGTGTGCCGCGGCAGACCATCGTGCCACAATAGCGTCGGCTGGCGGTAGCCTATTTGCAACCCCTAATTTGCGATGTCATGCAGACCGCGGGCGACGGCCCTGACGGTTCCCGCCATGGGGCGGGCGATGGATCAGAGATCGGATCGGAGATAGGGGCGCGCATGAGCAAAGGCACACTCGTTTTGTCGATTCAAGGCGGCGCCGACAACTGGTCGCCGCAGCGCTGGATCGAACGCTTCAACGCCGTCGGCAATGGCCGCAAGGTGGTGCTGTTGCCGGATCACACCATCGATCCGGACGAAGTGCACTACGCCGCGGTATGGAAACCGCAGCCGGGTGTGCTGGCCGCGTTTCGCAATCTGCGCGCCATTTTCAATCTCGGGGCCGGCGTCGATGCCCTGCTCGCGGACCCGACCTTACCGAACGTGCCGGTGGTGCGCGTCGCGGTGGGCGATCTCACCGGCCGCATGACCGAGTATGTCGTGCTGCATGTGCTGCTGCATCACCGCCAGCAGCTTCCGTTGCGCGACAATCAGTCGCGCAAGTTGTGGCAGCCGGGCGCGCAATGGGCGGCCGGCGCGGTGACCGTTGGAATCATGGGCCTCGGCACATTGGGCCGCGACGCGGCCGAGGTGTTGCGGCGGATCGGCTTTCGCGTCGTCGGCTGGAGCAACAGCGCCAAGACCGTCGATGGCGTCGAATCCTTCAGCGGCCGCGACGGCCTCGCGCCGTTTCTGGCGAAGACCCACATCCTGGTTTGCCTGCTGCCGCTGACGCCACAGACGCGGCATGTCCTCGATCGGCGGTTGTTCGAACAGCTTGCGCGCAATTCGCCGCTCGGCGGCCCGGTGCTGATCAATGCCGGGCGCGGCGGCTTGCAGGTCGAGGCCGATATCCTGTCCTGCCTCGACGACGGCACCTTGCTGGCCGCGACGCTCGATGTGTTCGAGACGGAGCCGCTGCCGGCGCAGAGCCCGCTGTGGATGCACCCGCGCGTCGTCGTCACGCCGCACAACGCCGCCGACACCGATCCCGACGCGATCTCGGCCTATGTGGCCGAGCAGATCGCGCGGTTCGAGGCCGGCGAGCCGTTGCAGAACGTGGTGGATATCGCGCGGGGATATTAGAGCGGGCGAACCGTCATTGCGAGGAGCGATAGCGACGAAGCAATCCAGTCGTTGCTTCGTGGCTTCCGGATTACTTCGTCTCGCTCGCCGTGACGATGGGAGATGCTTTGCGATGAAGCGAAAGCAGATGTCTAACGCACCCAGTCCGCTGCCAGCCTGGCGTAGATATCGGTAGCCATGCGAATGAGATCGACCGCGCAGTATTCGTCGGTCTGGTGCGCCTTGCCGGCTTCGCCGGGGCCGAGGATGATGGTCGGCGGATTCCCGAGCGCGGGCGTCAGCACGGACGCGTCGGTGAAGTAGGGCGCGGTGCGCGGCGCCGCGCCGAAAGTCTCGCCGAGCGCGTCCTCGGCAGCTTTCACCACGTGCCTGATCCATGGTGTCGCCGGGTCGCTCCACACCGCGCCGACATCGACGAGGGTATCGATCTCGACCTCGTCGCCGAGTTCGGCGGCGAGTTGCTCCCTGATGCGATCATGCGGCAGCGCCGGAATGCTGCGGATATCGAGCCCGATCTCGGCGCGGTCCGGCACCGAATTGGTGTTGAGCCCGGCGTGCACGGTGCCGACGTTGAGCGTCGGCGGCCCGAGATGCGGATGCGGCGCGACGTTGAACTCGAATTTCTCCAGCAACGCGATGACGCGTGCGGCCTTGTAGGCGGCGTTGATGCCGAGATGCGGCATCGAGCCGTGCGCGGTGACGCCCTTGGTGATCAGTTTGAGCCAGAGCGCGCCCTTGTGCCCGACCACGGCGACGTTCGAGGTCGGTTCCGCCACCACCAGCGCGCCAGCCTTGCCGAGAATGCCGGCCCTGGCCATCTCGAACGCGCCTTCGCAGCCGATTTCCTCGCCGGCGGTGATCGCCAGCATCACGCCGCCATTGCCTTTGAGTTGATCCGCCGTGTTGCAGACGGCGGCGACGAAGGCGGCGACGCCGCATTTCATGTCGGTGCTGCCGCGACCGTAGAGCTTGCCGTCGATGATCTCGCCGGCGAACGGGTCGACGCGCCACGGCGCGTTGCCGAGCGGCACCGTATCGACATGGCCGGTGAAGCACAGCGGCAGCCTGTCGCCATGTCCCTTGATGCGCGCGACCAGATTGGCGCGCTCCGGCGCGAATTGCTGGATCGAGGTCTCAAGTCCGGCATCGGCGAGGATGCGTTCAAGATGACGGATGCAGGCGAGTTCCTGCCCGGGTGGGTTGACGGTGTTGAACGCGATCAGTTCGCGCGACAGGGCAATGGGATCGATCGGCATGGGGCGGCAACGGGCTCCGAAGGTGCGGATTGTCGTGATCGTAGCCGGGTTGCCGGAGCCGCGCGACTGGAATTCGGCGCGGCGCGACCCGGGGCCTCGTGGTTAACGGCGCGGCAATGCCCGGATGACGCGGAAGTGAGTGTGTTCCGGTTGCAAAGGCGGCATGGCGCGGCGTAACAAGCGCGCATCGTCGCCGCCGTGTCATTCCTTGTGGATTGTCGGGTTCATGGATTTCCAAAGCCACGCTATCCGCCGCCTCGCGCGCATCATGGCGTGGCTGTGCCTCGGCTACATTGCGTTCGTGACGGTCGGGCCCATCGGGGTCAGGCCGGAGACCGGCGTCTCGCCGCAACTCGAACGGCTGGTGGCGTTCGCGGTGGTCGGCGCGCTGTTCGCCGCCGCCTATCCGCGCCACATCCTGCTGGCGGCGTTGGTGGTGATCGGCGCGGCCATCGTGCTCGAAGCGTTTCAACTGCTGGAGCCGTCGCGGCACGGCCGGCTGTTCGATGCCAGCATCAAGATCGTCGGCGGCGTCATCGGACTCGTCGCGGGATCGATTTTCGCGCGGCTGATGCGGCATTGATTTCGAATCCCCGAAACGGACTCGGAACGGCACGTCACATCGTCAGGTAACTTGCTCGGACGGGAGGGGCGATCGGCTCACACCAGTCCCCGCCGCACCGCTTCGATGGCGGCTTCGGCGCGCGAGGAGATGTTCAGCTTGCGATAGACCGTCTTGACGTAACCCGCCACGGTATGCGGCGTCAGGCCGAGCACGCGCGCGGCTTCGGCCACACGCAGCCCGCGTCCGAGCAGCCGCAGGATGTCGAGTTCGCGCGGCGTCAGCGTGGCTTCCGCGTCGATGTTCGTGTCCAGGGTGCTGCGCTTGGCGAAATGCGTCAGCATCCGCTGCGCGATCGAGGGCGACAGCGGCGGCTCGCCCATGTCGATGCGATGCAGGTAGCCGACCAGCGTGTCGGCGTGCTGGTCCTTCAGCAGATAGCCTTTCGCGCCGGCGGCGATAGCATCGAACAGGTGGGCGTCGTCGTCGTAGATCGTGGTCACCACCGGCAGGATCTGCGGGTGGCCGTCGGCGAGCATCCGGATCAGGTCGATGCCGTTGCCGTCCGGCAAGCCGATGTCGATCAGCGCGATGTCGCGCGGCGCGCTGGCGTCGGGGTTCGCGAAGGTGCGCGGCTGCGCCGCGATCCAGTCGCGCGCGGCCTGAAACGTCGCTGCCTCGCTGATGGCGATGCCGTCGAAGGCAACGCCCAGCATCCGCACCAGCCACGCGCGGGTGTCGTTTTGGTCCTCGACGATCAGGCCCCTCCGTGTGCGGGGAAAGGGCGTGGGGGTGGATGCCATGGGGTCAACTCTTGGGCTCAGCGCATGACCTGTCGTACATCCGTGGCGCGGCATCGGCGGATTGACTGTAGGAGTCGCCCGATGGCGGCGACACCCCCTGAATGTGGGGTCGGTCGCGCCCCGCGCTTTGTTCGGCGGCGGAGCCGGCTGCCGATGCGGTATCGACCGCGAGCGGAATATTGATGTTGAAGGCGCTGCCGGTCGCCGCCGGCAGCACGGTGAACGCGCCGCCGAGATCGGCGAGGCGGCGGATGATGCCGCGCAAGCCGCTGCCATGAGCGCTGACCAGTGCGTTCGGATCGATGCCGATGCCGTCGTCGATGATGGTGATCGACAGCATTGCGTCCCGTTGCGCGGCGATCACCTCGACGCGTTGCGCCCTGGCATGGCGGATGATGTTGCTGACGATCTCGCGATGCGCCGAGACGATGCTGCGATAGATCCGGTAATCGAGCAGCTTGACGCTTTCGTCTACGGCGGCGAGCGGCCAGTGCAGCCCGATGCCCGCCGCGGCGAGGCGCTCGCCCGCCTCGTGGCGCAACGCGGCGATCACGCGGCCGAGCGGCAGTTGATCGGCGGAAAGGCCGCTGACGATGGTGCGGATGTCGGCCAGCGCGTCGCGCAGCACGCGATGGGTGTCGGTGACGTCGGTCTTGTAGAGGCCGGACAACAGCCGCGCGCCGACGTCGTCATGCAGATCGCGTGCGATGCGCCGCCGTTCCTCCACACCGCCGCGTTCGAAGGCGTCGCGGCTGACTTCGACATAACGCATCAGCCGCACCAGTCCGCGCGCTAGGTCGCGGTCCGAACTGCCGAACAGCTTTTGCCCGCGCCACGGGTAGCGCAATTCCAGCGCGGGCGTATCGGCGACGGCCGGCAGCCGCACTTCAAGTCCTTCCTGCCCGATCTCGATGTCGGTGACGGCCTGATCCAGCGGCGTCATCACCAGAGGATCGAACATCCGCCGCAGCAGCGCGTACCAGCGCTCGGATCGTTCCTGCGCCGAGGCGGCGAAGGTGACGTCCACCACCTCGCGGAACAGCTCGTGGCTTTCGATGCGGTTGCGCGGCTGCAAGCGCGTGCGCAGCGTATCGCGCGCCGGGAGATAGACGAAGGCGAGCGCCAGCAACGCGATGCTGAACGACACGTCGTGTTGCAGATGCATGACGTAGAGCAACAGCGCGTCCACCGCCAGCAGCAGCGCGACGCCGCCGGTGTAGAACATCACCCGGAACGCCCATTCGTCGAGATCGAACAGCCGGTAGCGGCTGACGCCGAGCGCCAGCCCCGCATAGATCAGCAGAAAGAAGCCGAAGGCATGGCCCTGCTGCATCACCGGCGCGGCGTTGACCAGAATCGGCGCGATGATCAGAACCACGAACGCGCCGGCGCCGACGATCACCGAGAGACCGAGCCAGCGCAGCGCCGCGCGGCCGCGCGGATCGCGGCGGGTGGCGAACCATTGCACGCCGACCAGCACCACGATCGCCACCATGTAGAGCAGCGTCGGCAGTTGCGACACCAGCGACTGATCGTCCTGCACGCGCAGGATGTCGGCGGCGAGAATGGCCGCCGTGACGATCAGCGGAATCCACAGCACGCGCGGCGACACCAGCCGGCGCGGATAGATCAGGAACAGCGAGATCATCGCCGCGCCGAAGCCGAGCGCGCCGATGTGATTGAGCGCGCACAGCACCCGGAACAGCGTGCCGTCGATGGCGAGTTCGCGCGCGGAGTAGATCGCCGCGGCATAGGCCGAGATCAGAATCATCACGCCGGCCAGCGTGAACAGCCGGGTCGGCAGATCGCGCGGCCGCAGCGCCAGCACCCAGGCCCCGAGCAGCAGCGAGCCGAGGCCGGTGACGAGTTGCACCCAGAACGACGACGGCAGGTCCGAGATCGGCCGCGGCCGTGTCGGCGACACAGTCACCTCATAGGCGCCGCGCTCCGCCTCCGCATAGAGCACCACGTGCGGCTGCGAGAGCAGGCGGGCGATTGCGCTCTGCCGTTCCATGAAGCGCGCGATCGCCGTGAAGGACTCGATCATGTCCGGCTCCTCGCTGAGGTCGCCGGGCTCGAGTGCGATACGTCGGTCGGGAGCGTCGGCCGAGCCGATCGCGACCAGTCGTGACGGCGCCGGCACCATGCGCGCCGGCCCGTTGGGATTGGCGGCGACGATGCGCACCGCCGCGGGCTCGGCCTGCGGCGCCAGCGTTACGCCGAGCCATGGCTGGTTCAGCAACAGCCAGAACACCAGAACGCAGGCGCCGACGCCGAGCAACGCCGCGGTCTGCATGATGCGGTTCGGAAGCCAGTGCGTCATGATCGCGCGTTCGATTCCCCCCGGGACAAGGGGTACGCCGACCCTGTCCAAACCGGCATATTGGCGAACCATCCCGATTTGTCGAATGGATTTCCATGCTCGCTGTCCTGATTCTGGCGGAAGGGTTGACGGCGTTCTGCGCCCTCGGCTTCGAGATCGCGATGGCGCGGCTGGTGGCGCCGCACGCCGGCATGTCCACTGACACATGGACTGCGATCATCGCGGCGTTCCTGCTGGCGTTGGCGCTGGGTCACAATTTCGGCGGCGGCATCGCCGCCGTCTCGGACATGCGCCGGAGACTATGTGTCGCAGCCGGCGCGGTGCTGGCGGCGGCGTTCGCCATCGCGATCACGCCGTTCGCCGCGCCGTGGTGGGACGCCGTGATCCTCGGCCCCGCGCCCGCCGTGCCGTGGCGGATTGTCGCTTTCGCCGCGATTCCATGCCTGCCGGCGGGCTTTCTGCTCGGTGTGGCGACCCCGCTGTTGATGACAGGCGCGCTGGCTCAGTCGCGCCGTCAGGCGGTCGCCGGGCTGGTTTACGGCGCCGGGGCGATCGGAAGCGTTTGCGGCGTGCTCGGCGTGCTGTGGTGGGGCCTTGATGTGCTCGGCACCCGCGCGACATTGCTGGCGCTCGCCGCCGTCGCACTGATGCTGGCGGCGATGATCGCGGCTTGCGCGCTGACGCGGTCGCGGGCGGCGTTGGCATGATCCGGTTTCTGTTGCCGTTCGCGGTGCTGCTGTCGGCTGCGTCGTCGCTGGCGGTCGAATTGTCCATCGTCAGGCTCGGCGCGCCGTATCTGGGGCAATCGCTGCTGCCGTGGTCGGCGGCTATCGCCAGTGTGCTGCTCGGGCTCACCGCGGGCCATGTGCTCGGCGGGCTCGCCGGCGGGGAGGCGGCCGCGCCGCGCGCGCTGCGCGGCCGGCTGTCGGCCGTGTGGCTTGCGGCGGGCGTCACGGCGATGGCGATGCCGGCGCTGATCGGCCCGGTGGCGGCCGCCTTCGCCGCTGACGACGGCTTCGGCCTCGACGCGGTGGCGGCCATCGCCGCGCTGGCCGCGCCGCCGAGTTTCGCCGCCGGTTTCGTCTCACCGCTGGCGTTGCGGCTGGCCGCGCGGATGCCGCGCGTGGCGTTGCCGCGCATGGTCGGCGCGATCTACGCGGCCTCCGCCACCGGCAGCGTCGCGGGGACCGTGCTTGCCGGTTTCGTCGTGCTGGAACGGTTCGGCGCGGCGGGACTGGCGTATCTCGCCGGCGGCGTCTGGCTGCTGCTCGGCGCGTTGATGTTGCCGACGCGCAAGGCGGCCGTTGTCGCGCCGGTCTACGGCCTCGTGCTGGCGGCGGTCGGCGTGTTGCCGTGGCTTGGCGGCAAGCCGTGCCTGGTGGAGTCGCGCTACACCTGCATCCGCCTGCTGGACAAGCCGCTCGCGGGTGGCGACATGCTGCGTTTCATGATCCTCGACGAAGGCGTGCACTCGGCGTCGGACCGCGATCATCCGCGACGCCTGCATCTCGGTTATGCGGCGCTGGCGGATCGCCTCGCACAGGCGGCGTTCGCGGAGGCCGCCGCGCCGCGTGCGCTCGTGGTCGGCGGCGGCGGCGCGACCCTGCCGCGTGCGTGGGCGCACGCCGAAAAGCCGGTCGCCGCCACCGTGATCGAGCTCGACGCGGAGGTCGCGACCCTGGCGCGCGACATCATGTGGGCGGGCCGTAGCGGACGTCTCGAGACGCTGATCGGGGACGGCCGCGCGGTGCTGCGCGCGCTGCCGGCGCGGCCGGGCTACGACGTGGTGCTGATGGACGCCTATCGCTCGCGCAGCGTGCCGCCGCATCTCGTCACCGCCGAATTCGACCGCGACGTCGCGGCGCGGCTGCCGGCGTCGGGCGTCTATCTGTCGAACGTCATCGACCGCGCCGACCCGCCGCTGCTGGCGCTCAGCATCGCAGCGACGCTGGCCGGTGTGTTTCCGGCCGTCGATCTCTGGATCGCGGAGACGCCCGCCGGCGGCACCACCAACATCGTGGTCGCGGCGTGGGCACAGCCCGAACGCGCGTTGCGTCCTTCGCATCTTGTCGTCGACGCCACCGTGATGGAGGCAGGCGATGCCGTGCGCACGCAACAGGTGACATGGCGTCGTTTCGATCTCGAAGCCGCGCGCGCGCGCTGGCCACAGGCCTGCGCCGCCATCCTTACCGATGACTGGGCGCCGGTGGACCGGCTGCTCGCCGGGCGCGCGGTCTGCGACCTGAAGGCAGCGCGGCGATGAGCAACATTCTCCGCCAGATCGCCCGCACCGCCGTGCTCTGCGGCGCGCTCGGGCTGTTGCTTTATCTGGTGGTGTCGGCTGCCGTCGAATATCCGATCACCGCGCCGCTGTTCGGGCTGGTCGGCGCGACGCTCGTCGCGGCGATGACGTTCGGTCTGCTCAAGGATGGATGGCGCACGGGGCAGTTTCCCGACAGGTTCGGCGTGACCACGCGCGAGGCCAGTCCGGGCTGGTACTGGGGCTCCATGTTCTGGTACGGCGCGTGCCTTGTCGCGCTGGCGGCGTTGGCGTTGTTCTGCCTGTTGCGGATCGTGGGGCTGTGAGAGCGGCGCTGAATTGAAATGCAAGTCGCCGCATCCACGTCCTTCAACGTCGTCCCCGCGCAGGCGGGAACCCGGAATCCCTGGCGCTGTGGTTGATGGGTGTTTGATCCAAAAGATTACAAGCGCCATCGCGCATCGTCATCATCGCTGCGGCGTATGGGTCCCCGCCTGCGCGGGGACGACGATGTTCGTGTGGCTGCTTTCTTGCGACAAATCCGCTACGGGCACGGCTTCTGCGGCAGCAACTTCACCGACGCGAGGTCGGCCTTGATCCGCATGTTCTCGAACACCGTATCGGAGACGGTGAAGACGCCGTTGAGGAAACGCGTCATCTTTTCGCGCACGCGGAACTTGCCGTTCCTGTCGTTGCGGAGAACGTCCACACGGTAGCGCGGCGTGTCGGCCATCGCCGCCGCCGGATGTCCCTTCGGCAGCGCCGTCTTGACCTCGTCGCCGGTCCGATAGGTGATGCGGTCGACGCTGGAGAGCGAATCCTCCGGGTTGTAGACGGCGGCGACCAGCGGCTTCCTGTCGCGCACCGCGACGTCCGAGAGGCGATCGTGATGCAGCGGGAACAACACGTCGGCCGGAATTGTCAGTCGCCCCCCGGGCAGCTTCTGAGAGGTGGCGACAATGCCCTGCGGTGTCTTGCGCGCCACCAGCGTCTCCTGACGCTTCACCTCGCCGTTGACGCGGTCGGTGAGCGAAAACGCAAACTGCGTGCCGTCGCCGTTCTCGGTCATGGTGGTGTCGGAGACCATC
>CAUJJN010000178.1 GCA_963204905.1 Pseudomonadota bacterium | reverse complement strand
TTGAAGATCAGGCTTTGAGGATATCGAGCGTGCGTTGGATCATCCGCCGCGTGGCGCTGATGATGTTGAGGTTGGCCTCGTAAGACCGTTGCGCATCGCGCATGTCGGTCATTTCGATCACCGTGTTGACGTTGGGATACTTCACGTTGCCGCTGGGGTCGGCCGCGGGATTGCCGGGCTCGTGCTTGACGCGGAAGCTGGAATTGTCCGGCCGGATGCGGCCGAGCGACACCACGCGTGCGTCGAGCGAGCGATCGAGCGTCGAGGAGAACGTCGGCACCTTGCGGCGATACGGATCGCCGCCGGCGGTCTGCGCCGTGGAGTCGGCGTTGGCGATGTTCTCCGAGATCACCCGCATCCGTCCGGCCTGCGCCCGCAACCCGGAGGTCGCGATGCTCATTGAGCGGATGAAATCCATTCCCTCGTCTGCCATGACAGGATGTCCCTAAGGCTGCGGCCGCGTCAGCGTTTGCCGATCGCGGTCTTCAACAGGTTGAGGCTGCGGCTGTAGAGCGAGGTCGCCGCGGCGTAGTCCATCTGGTTCTGCGAAACCTTGAGCATCTGGTCCTCGAGATTGACGGCGTTGCCGGCGGGCCGGGTCTCGTAGCCGCCGTTGCGGTTCTGCGGAAAGCTGGGGCCGCCGCCGATCGCCGCCATGTGAGTGCCCGAGGTGCGCGCCATCGGC
Organism: Pseudomonadota bacterium; assembly: GCA_963204905.1. Classification (GTDB taxonomy): domain Bacteria; phylum Pseudomonadota; class Alphaproteobacteria; order Rhizobiales; family Xanthobacteraceae; genus 62-47. The sequence goes on along the minus strand of CAUJJN010000178.1, from coordinate 14,374 downwards.
AGGACGCCCATTGCGGCTCCCGGTGGCGGCAAGCCGTCCTTGCCGAACGTCGGCTCCACCAGATCTCGGGGCCGGAAGTTCGGAGTATCCGAATTGGCGATATTTTCCGCCAACACACGCTGGCGTTCCTGATGCCATTGCATCTTGGCGCGCAGCGCGGACAGCGTCGGAAGATCGGTGATGGCCATGGTCCGGTCCTTGCCCGGCGAGCGCGGGTAGGCAGAATTTGCCGCGCCATGGTTAACGCCCGGTTAACGCCTTGGCCGAAATCGGCTGACGACTTTTAACCAAGGGTTGTCAGGCATTTCACGGCCTGAATGCGGAAAACCCCGCTCCCCGGCTTCGCCGCGCAAGGGAACGCCCGCGGCGGAAACCCGTTTTGGTTGACGTTGTCCTGGGTTATGACGGATGCGGGCGGGCAATTGTTGCCCGGGGACATTAACCGATAGCGGCCGACTCACGCCCGGTTCGCTATTTGTAGTATCGTTGGGCTTCAGCAGGCGGCGATTCTGGAAGGAACCGCCGGTTGCGCCGGGGATGGATCAATGCAGACACCGCTGACATTCTTTTTCGCATTCGTGGCCGTTCTGGTGCTGATCGGCCTCGTAGCGTGGCTGGTGCGACGGTTCGCCGGCAACCGGCTCGGCGGCAGTTCCGGCCGGGGGCGGATGCCGCGGCTGGCGGTGATCGACGCCGCCGCGGTCGATGGTCGCCGGCGGCTGGTGCTGGTTCGCCGCGACAATATCGAACACCTCCTGATGATCGGTGGCCCCAGCGACATCGTGGTGGAACAGAACATCGTCCGTGCGGTACCGGCACGCGATCAGGCCGCGCCGCGCGCCGATGCCCCCTCCCGCCTCAATCCGTTCCCGGATGACGACGCCGCATCCATGGCGGAGCCGACCGAGCCTTCATTGGCCGAACCGCCGTCACCACGCCCCTCGCGGCCGTCGTTTGCGGATGAATTGCGCCGCCCCGCCGCGCCGCCACCACCCCCGCAGCTTCCCCCGCTCCCCGAGCGCCGTCACGATCCGCTTGCGACGATTTCGTCGGAGCCGGTGACCCGGCCGGAACCGAGACCCGACATGCGCGCTCCGCGCAACGAACCGGTGATGCCGACGCGGCCGCCGCAGCGCCCGGCCGACTCTCCTGCGTCCGTCAAGGCGCCGCCGCTGCGCGCGCCCGAACCCATTATTCCCGCTTCCTCTCCGCCGCCCCCGCCGCAGGACCTCGCAACCGCCGACCAGAATCTGGCCGAGATGGCGAAGCGGCTGGAAGCGGCGTTGCGCCGCCCGAGTGGTGACACCCGGCCCGGCGCCGCCGAGCCGCCGCCGGTCGCGCCTCCCGTCGTGCCCGAAGCGCCGGCCGGGCGGCCCGCGCCGCGCGTCAGCATCGAGCCGGCGTCGAGCGGTTCAACCGCCGCCGCGCCGGAGGTCGCTCCTCCGACGCGCCCCAAGGGCGACTTCGAGAATCTCGAAGATGAGATGGCGTCCCTGCTCGGACGTCCGAAGACGCCTTCGTGAGATCGGCATTCAGCCCGCGTAGAGTTTTAACATTCGCTGTTGTTCTTGCCGCCGGATCACTGATTGATCCGGCGTTCGCGCAGGATATCAGCATCAATCTCGGCGGCGGCAACGGCGGCGTGACCGAGCGCGCGATTCAGTTGATCGCGCTGCTCACGGTGCTGTCGGTCGCGCCGTCGATCCTGATCATGATGACGTCGTTCACGCGTATCGTGGTCGTGCTCTCGCTGCTGCGCACGGCGCTTGGCACAGCAACCGCCCCGCCGAACTCGGTGATCATCGCGCTGGCGATGTTTCTCACCGCCTTCGTGATGGGGCCAGTGCTGCAAAAATCCTACGACGACGGCATCAAACCGTTGGTCGCCAACGAGATCAGCGTCGAACAGGCGATGCAGCGGGCCTCGGTGCCGCTGCGCGGCTTCATGCAGAAGAACGTGCGCGAGAAGGATCTCAAGCTGTTCATGGACCTCTCCGGCGAAGCAATCCCCGCGACGCCCGAGGACCTGTCGCTGCGCATCCTGGTGCCGGCCTTCATGATCTCCGAACTGAAACGCGCGTTCGAGATCGGCTTCCTGCTGTTCCTGCCGTTCCTGATCATCGATCTGGTGGTGGCGTCGGTGCTGATGTCGATGGGCATGATGATGCTGCCGCCCGTCGTGGTATCGCTGCCGTTCAAGCTGATCTTCTTCGTCCTGGTTGACGGCTGGTCGCTGGTCGCGGGGTCGTTGGTGCAGAGTTACGGCGGCGGGTGACCGGACGCGAGACCGGTTGCGCGACAAACCCAACCGACCGTCATTGCGAGCGAAGCGAAGCAATCCAGGAGACCGCGAAGCGAAGACTGAATTGCTTCGTGGCTAACGCTCCTCGCGATGACGTGGAGAAAGGACTCGCCTTAATTCCCCGCCTCCGCCCGCTTGCTGCCGACGATCGCCGGCAGGCTACCGGTCGGCGTAGTGTCGACGGGCGGCCCGGCCGGCGGCAGCGCGGTCTTGGCGATGGAGTCCGGAAAACGCGCCTGCATTTCGCGCAAGAAGCCGTCCAGCGTATCGACGCTGCCAGCCATCTTCGCGAGCTTGACCAGATCGGCATTGTTGGCGGAAGCCGGCTTGCTCGCCATGTCGAAGGCCGCGCGATCGGCCTCGCCCGCCATCAGCGGCGCATACTTCTCGCGGAAGCGCGCGAGGCCCAGCGCGTCGTCGGCCAGCGCGTAGCCGATCGTTGCGCGAATGATGTCACCCTTCTCCACCACGTCGAGCGGTTTGAAGTTGCGCCAGCGCTCGCCGTAGTAGAGTTCGATCTGCTCGGCCGACTCGCGCCAGCGCCGCCCAGCCCAGTAGATGTCGGAGCGCAGCCGAACCGCCTCGCGGCCGCTCATGTTGGCGATGATCTCCAGCGCCAGATCTCGACGGCCGACGTCGCTCTGCGCGCGCGCTTCCAGCAACAGCCGCTGCTGGCGCAATTCACCGGCGAGGTCGGCGATGCGCGTGCTGCGCAAGGCGGAGATGGCGTGGTCAGGCTTGTGGTTCATCAGGTAGACCATCGCAAGACGCGCCGCGACCTGAGACCGCGCCGCGCCCTCGAGCCGGTGGTCGATCTGATACTGCAACAATTCGGCAGCCTGCCCGAGCAGATCGACGCCGATCAGTCGATCCGCCAGCCTGCGGATCATCTCGTCGCCGCGCCGCCCGATCGGCGTCAACTCGCGGTAGTCGTAAAACGTCGCCAGCGCATCGATCGGCGACATCCCCTCGCCCTTCGGACCGAGATAGAGGTCCGCGAACAGCGCCGACGCCTCGTCCTGTGCCCGCCGCGCGGCCTCGGAGTTGGGTTGCAGGCGCGTCGCCGTCTTGCTGGCGGCGAGCGACTCGGCAAAGCGACCCGCGTTGGCGTAAAGATGCGCAAGCTGCTGCAACGTGCGGACTTCAATCCCGTCCCCGCGCCACAACGCCGACAGCGTCTCAAGTTGGTTCAACGCATCCTCGGGGGAAATCTCGTTGCGCTTTTGGCGCAGCGCGATCTCGAGCAGCTTGCCTTCCGCGGCAGCGGGGCGATCCTGCGAGATTGCGGCGCTCCGGTAATCGCGCAGCGCGGCTTTTTCCTGTCCGAGTCCCTCCGCGAGACGGCCACGCAACACCGCCAATGTTGGGGCGATATCGCCACCGGCGCCGACTGCATCGAGGTCATCGCTACGTGCCGACGCCCCGGCGTAATCCCTGACTTCCAGCGACGCACGCATGGCCTCGAGCAGTATGATCCGCTGCAATTCGAGCGGCAGTGTGCCGATCGCCAGTTCGGCGTTCTTGAAGGCTTCGCGCGACGCCGCCCATTTCTGCTGGCGCGCGAAAGCCAGCGCCTTCCAAAGCTGTGCGTTGGTGCTGTTACCGATGACCGGGCTCGCGAGGTCCTTCAACGTCTGCTCCGGCCGCCCGATCAGGCTGTTCGCCAGGGCGCGCATTGTCAGCGTCGTCGCATCCTCTGTGCCGGGCTTGGCGCCACTCAAGGACATGTCGAGTACGCCTTTGGCTTCCGGATACATTCCCCAGGCCATGAAGAAACGCGCCAGCGCCAGCCGCGCCGCGATCTTGTCTGCGCCGTCAGCCGCCACACCGGCGGCCTCGACCAGCGCATTACGCCGCTCGACAAACCCGGCCGCGCGATCGTCACGCCACACCGCGTCGTCGAACAGCGGTCGCACCGCGGCGGTGGCGCGTTCGGGTTGCATCCGGGCCGACGACAACGTCAGGCCGCCGGGCCGCGTCAATGTCACGCTGTCAGGCGACACCGTCGCCGTCACATCGTCGGACTTCGGGCGTACGACAACGCCCTGCACCGATTCCAGCACTGAGAGTTCGACCATGTCGTGCCGTTTGACGAAGCCGCGCGCTGGCGGCTTTGCCGTCACGACCAACAGCGTGTCGCCGATATCCGGATCGGTCAGCCGATGCAGCTTGCCCGCGCCGCCAAGTGGAATCGTGATGGTCGCGCGTCGCGGATCAACGACGTTGCGCCGGACTTCCAGCGGCTGCGACGATGTCTTCAGCGTATCGGCGAAAGTCAGCGTCCACCGTTGCCCGCCGGTTGCCGGAGCCGCTCCGTCGGTGTCGGTCAGCGCCGCCAGTTGCGGCCGGATCAACCTCATCCGGATTGCCTGCCCGTCCGGCAAGGCGATGCGATTGACCTCGCCGACCACGGACTTGGCGTCGCGACGAATGGCGTCGAGATCGATGGCCTGCGCGGAATCAAACAGCAGCCACATCGTATCGGCGCGACGGAACAGCGCAGCGGGCGTCGCCGCGTCGAACGCAAAATTCAGGCGGATGCCGTCGCTGTTCTGCTGAACCTGCACCGCGGCGTCCGGAGAAATCGCCGGGCTCGCGACAGAGGCCGCCGGCGCTTCGATCCTGACAGGCGCCGCCGCCGCGACGGTCGCGGGAGGGTTCGGTTTCGGCTCGGTCGCCTTCGAGTCTGCGCTCTTCGCGGCTTCCGCCGGCTTGATCGCGACGGCGGCTTGCGGCGGAGCCTCGCTCGCATTCGCTGGTTCAGGCACGCCCGTGTTTTTCGGCGCGGCGGGGACGCTCGCCGGCGCCGCCTGCGATGCCTTCAGCGGAGCTGACGGCACCTCGGCGGGCTGCACGCCAATATCAACGATGTAATTCTTCTCCTCGCGGAAGGCTTTGACATCGACATCCCCGATCAGCGCGAAATCGATGATGGCGCTTTTGCCTTCAAGCCGCTGATCGATACCGCCGATATTGACGGGCGCCACCAGCGCGGCATCCGCGAGGTCGAACTTGAAAGGCTTGTCGAACAGCACGGAGAACTTGTTCGCCCCGAGCGACGACGACACCCCGACATTCTCCGGCAGTTCGAAGACGTAGCGCACGAAGGTCGGCTGCACCGACGCGCGCACACGCACCGGAGGCAACGGCTTCGATGCATTCGCCGCCTGCTGTTGACGCAGCGCGCGCTCGGCGGCGCGGGCGCGATCCGACAGTTCGCGCACCACCTCCGGCGGCAGACCGGGCGGCATCCCTTTCCAACTGTCCGGCAGAAGATCGATGAACAGGCGCTCACCAGCCGCCATCGAATTGACCTTGACCTTGCGCGACAACGCCAGCCGGATCGCGGAGCCGTCTGGGTCGCGGCGCGCCGAACCGACATAGTCCGGCACCGCGTCGGATATCTGGTCCACAGGGACGTCGACGGCGCGCTTGAAACGGATGATCAGGATCGAACCCGCGACCGACACCTCCGAGTCAACGTCTTCGTCGAGCTTGACGACAAGCCGCGCATAGCCATTCTCGGTCGCCAGCGTCGCCTCGCCGCGCACCGGGTCGGCATGGGCCGGCAAGGTGGTCAGAGCGACGCCGGAGAGGAGCGCAAGACACACGACAGCGGCCCGAAAACGGCGGGCGAACAACCAAGAATGCCGGGCAGCGATGCGCGTCATCTCAAGCGTCTTCGGATCCAGTTCTCGCGGAGCGGATTTGCGATGCGCTCCGGTCGCTCTCGTTGCGGTTAACTCTAGGCCGGGTCGTATAAGGATTTGTTAACGTCAACATGCCGGTTCGAGCGGCATCAGAACTCGGTCACCGTCCCCTTGTCGTTGTCGAGGATCATGCGAACCTCCTTGTATTCGATGATCGGGCGCACGCCACGCTTGCGGAAGACGTTGTCGGCCCAGGCCGCGTCATGCGTCGCCTCGGCGCGTTCGCGGGATTTCCAGAGATAGACGCCGACCAGCGCGCCATCCGGATTCTCGCAATAGAACTTGCTGATGAGATCGGGCTCCTGCTTCCACATCGCCAGCGTCGGCCGCGCATCGGCGAGATACTCCTCGCGTGTCATCCGCTGCGTGACGGGGTGAGTGACGACCTGAAGAATCATGAGCGTGTCCTATTCTCAACATGACTTGCTTGAATCTGAAGGCTCAACTGCCCGTCATTGCGAGGAGCGTCAGCGACGAAGCAATCCAGTCCTTGCTTGGCGGCTCTCTGGGTTGCTTCGTTGCGCTCGCACTGACGATTCAACTTCAGCGGTCCACGACCGTCGGCTTGCCTTCGATCTTCGGCAGTTCGGTCGCGGCGGCGGTTTTCTCGCCACCGGCGCGGCGCGCCAGTTCGACAGTGAGACGCTCTGCGGCTTCCGCCGTCATCTGGCCGAGAATGTCCGACATCTTGCGCGGCGCGATCTGCGAGGCGATCTCGTAAAGCACCGACATTTCCAGCCGGTCGAACACCTTCGCCGCATCCTTCGGCTTCATCGCTTCATAAGTGGTGACAAGCCCCTTGAAACGCGCCGCGTCGGCCTCGTTCTTCTCATGCGTCTTGGTGACGATGCGCGCTTCGGTTTCCTTCAGTTCCTTGACGCGATCGGCGATGCGGGTCTCGGCCGCCTTCAACAGGTTCTCACGAATATCGATCTCGCGCGCCCGCGCATCCAGCTCCTGACGACGGCCTTGCAATCGTTCGAGGATGGCGCGTTCGGATTCGGACACCACCTTCGGCTGATCCGGCACGACGACCGCGCCGGCCGGCGGCGTGGTCTCCGGCGGCTTGGCGGCGGGCGCCTCCTTCGGCTTGGCGCTGACCGATCCGGTGATATCGCCGCCGGAAAAATCGCTGGCATCGGCGGTGATGCGATTGCCGGACGGAAAGTTGAGATGCTGCTGCGCCCACGATTTCTGCGTGGAGTTCGGATCATAATCGAACACGTAACCGCCATCGATGGCGAGGCCGGCGAATTTCAGCACCGCCAGCCCCAGCACCGCCGCCAGCACCACCGGCAGCACGCGGATATCGCGAAGCGCGTTCATGCAGCGATGCCGTTCGCCCGTCTGCGTTCAGCGAACGCCTGCGTCGCCGCCATCGCCGCCTTCGCGGCCGATACGCGCGGCGGCTCGGGCTCCAGCGGCACCTGCACCGGCGCTGGCGCGGACGACGACGAGCGTGCCGCGACCGCGATCCGCGACAGCCGGCCGAGCACGGCATCGCCTTCCGCCAGTTGGCGCACCAGCCGCTCCGACAGATCGGCGGCGGCGGCGATCTGGTCGCCGAGATTTTCGTTGACGTCGCGCACGGTGTGCTTGAGGCCGCCGATGGCGCGCTCGGCGATTTCGGTGGCGGTGATCAGTTCACCGATGGTCGCCTTCAGCGATTGCTCGTCGGCCTTGAGGCGCAACAGCCGCTTGTTGAGCAACATGCAGTAGCCGATGGTGACGACAAGCAGCACCGCCACCAGCGTCTCGATCATCAGTCCGAATGAATGGGTCACGGTGCCTCCATCAACTTGGTTTGTTCGTCGGCCTTCTCGAACATCGCGAAAGTGGTATTGGGTTTGCGCAGGTTTTTGGTGACGCGAATGGCGACGCGGTCGCCGACCCGTCCCATGCGCCCCTCCGTCAGCGTGACGTTGCCGCAACGGACCGCGACCAGCGCATCGGCGCGCATGTCGAGCGGCAGCGTATCGCCGACCTGCAACTTCATCAGTTGCTTGAGCGGAATGTCAGCCTCGTAGAGCACGGCATCGACGGCGATCTGCGCCTGTGCGATCTCGGTGGCGAGATGACCCTCCCAGATCGGGTCGCGGCCGAACTTCTCGCCCATGAACATCTGCAACAGCACGTTGCGGATCGGTTCGATGGTCGCATAGGGCAGCAGCAGCTCGATGTTGCCGCCGCGATCTTCCATATCGACGCGCAGCCGCACCAGGATCGCGGCGTTGGCCGGACGGCTGATGGCGGCGAAGCGCGGATTGGTTTCGAGACGGTCGATGGTGAAGGTCACCGGCGACAGCGGCCGGAATGCCTGCTCGGCGTCGGCCAGCACCACCTCGATCAGGCGCTTCACCAGATTGGTTTCGATGGTGGTGTAGGGCCGCCCCTCGACCCGCAGCGACGCCTGACCGCGGCGGCCGCCCAGCAGCACGTCGATCATCGAATAGATCAGACTGGCGTCGATGGTGGCGAGGCCGAAGTTCTCCCACTCCTCCGCCTTGAACACCGACAGCACCGCCGGCAGCGGAATCGAATTCATGTAGTCGCCGAATCGCACCGAGGTGATGCGGTCGAGCGAGACCTCGACATTGTCGGAGGTGAAGTTGCGCAGGCTCGTCGTCATCAATCGGACCAGACGGTCGAAGATGATTTCGAGCATCGGCAGGCGTTCGTAGGACACCATTGCCGAGTCGATGATGGCGCGAATGCCGGAATTGTCGTCGATGTTGATCTCACCGACGGAGAAGCCGAGCAGGTTGTCGATTTCCTCCTGCGACAGCACCCGCTCGTTGCCGTTCTTGCCGCTCGCGGTTTCGCGGCCGCCGTCCTCGACCATGGCGGCCCATTGCTCCGCCATCACGCCCGAGATTTCGTTATCCGCGGCCGCCTTCGCCGCCGCTTCCGGATCCTCGGAATCCAGCGAGGCTTCCCATTGCACGGCAATGGCGTCCTGATCGAGCTGGTCGTTACCGGCCATGGTTCTGGACCCGTCCGCTCATTGCACCACGACTTCCTTGAACAGCACGGCGTTGACCTGTCCCGGCGAGATCACGGCGTTGACGCGCTTGGTCAGTTCTTCCTTGAGGCGAAACAGACCGGCGGAGCCGGAGAGATCGGTGGCGCGCAGCTCGCGCAGGTAGGTCTGGAAGATGTCCATCAGGCGTGGCATCGTCGGCTTGATCTTCTCGACCAGCGGCTCGTCCTTCACTTCGAGGACCACCTTGATCTTCAGATATTGCACCCGCTCGCCGGGCAGGCCCGCGAGATTGACGAGGATGTCCGGCACGTCGACGAATACCGGTGGCTTCGGCGCCGGCGCCTCGGCGTGTTTTTCCTCGCCGTGATGATTGAAAAAGAAGAACCAGCCGCCGCCGCCCGCGCCGACCAACAGCAACACGGCGGCCGCGATGATGATGAGCTTGCGCTTGCTCTTCGGCGCTGGAGCAGCCTCCGCCGCCGCGCCTTCTTCGGTCTGTTCGTTGTCTGCCATCGCTCGCCCGCCAAATGGGGTGAGCCCGATGCTGCCGAGCAGCCACTACGCGATACAAAAGCCCCCGGCGCACACGCGCCCTGCCTCTTCCCGGACGCTACGGGCGCAATGGTTAACGGAACCTTTCTTTTGTCCCTCAACTGGGAAAATTTTGCCGGGCCAATATGGTCAACAAGCGGTTATTGCCGCCCGCGCAGCAGCCCCACTGATATGACAACCCATTGAATTGACTGAAATTCCGCAACTGGCACGGCTTTCGCTTAGCTGATCCCGAACCGCCCGCTTGGGAGAGCTAGCGGTTTAAGGATCGGGGCCAGCTTTGGGAGAGGCCATCCCCGATCGTCATCAGGGGAGACTGACCGATGGAGAATACCCTCCTCATCGGATTATCGCGGCAGGTCGCGCTGGAGCGGCAGATTGACGTGGTGGCCAACAACGTGGCCAACGTCAACACCAACGGCTTCAAGGCCGATCAGTCGCTGTTCGAGGAATACCTGATGCCGGTGGCGCATCAGGACAACTTTGTGGGCCGCGACCGCCGTCTCAGCTACGTGCAGGACCGCGCGACCTTTCACGACTTCGCGCAGGGCCCAACCCAGGAAACCAAGAATCCCCTCGACGTTGCCATCGACGGCAAGGCCTTCCTCGTGGTGCAGACCCCCGGCGGCGAGCGCTATACCCGCGACGGCAGCCTCCGCGTCAATTCCACGGGACAGTTGGTGAACTCCGGCGGCTTCCCGGTGGTCGGCGCCAACGGCCCGATCCAGATGCAGCAGACCGACCACGACATCACCATTTCGGCCGATGGCACCATCACCGTGGTGGAAGGTTCCAATACCCGCGTCGACTCGGTGCGCGGCAAGCTACGGCTGGTGAAATTCGCCGATCCGCAGAAGCTGCTCAAGGAAGGCGCGAACCTCTATTCCGCCAACGGCATGGCGCCGCAGGCCGACATCGCCGCGCGCGTTCAGCAAGGCTTCGTCGAGAAGTCGAACGTCAACGCCGTGGTCGAGATGAGCCGCATGATCGCGGTGACCCGCGCCTACACGCAAATTTCCGCACTGTTGCAGCAGCAGGGTGACCTGCGCCGCACCGCGATCGAAAAACTCGCCGACGTTCCGGCCTGAACCTGAGGAAACTGACCGATGCGCGCTCTCTATACCGCAGCGACCGGCATGGCCGCCCAGGAACTCAACGTCCAGGTGATTTCCAACAACATCGCCAACATGCGCACCACCGGCTACAAGAAGCAGCGCGCGGCGTTTCAGGATTTGATCTACGACCACGTCCGCCGCATCGGCGCGCAAGCCTCCGATCAGGGCACCATCCTGCCGGTCGGCATCGACATCGGCGGCGGCGTCAAGACCGTCGGCACGCCGCGCCTGATGGGTCAGGGCACGCTATCGCCCACCGGCAACGATCTCGACATCGCCGTGCGCGGCGAAGGCTTCTTCAAGATCCAGATGCCGGACGGCACTTTCGCCTATACCCGCGACGGCTCGTTCACCACCGACCAGCAGGGCCGCGTCGTCAACGCCCAGGGCAACCTGGTGCAGCCGACCATCACCGTCCCGCAAAACTCCTCGGGCATCACCATCAACGCGCAGGGGCAGGTGTCGGTGACGGTGCCCGGCTCGACCACGCCGACGATCCTCGGCCAGATCAGCCTGACCCGGTTCATGAACAAGGCTGGCCTGCAACCGATCGGCGACAACCTGTTCACCGAGACGCCCGCCTCCGGTCCACCGCAGGACGGCGTCGGAACGCTGGACGGCTACGGCGACATGCAGCAGCGCAACCTCGAACAGGCCAACGTCGAAGTGGTGTCGGAAATCTCCGACCTGATCGCCGCGCAGCGCGCCTACGAAATGAACGCCAAGGTCATCAGCGCCGCCGACCAGATGCTGCAATCGACCTCGAACATGTTCCGTTGAGAGGTTTGCGACCATGATCCGCTCCCTCCTCGCCTCGGTCCTGCTGATCGCTGCGCCAATCACGGCCTTCGCGCAATCCGCAGGCAACGCGCCCGTCGTTCCGGTACTGCGCGCCCATGTGAGCGTCACTTCGGACATCGTCCGGATCGGCGACATGATCGACAATGCCGGCGACGCCGCCGCGATCGCGATCTATCGCGCGCCGGACCTCGGCACCACCGGATCGCTCCCAACGACCCAGGTGCTTGCCACGTTGCGCGCGCATCAGGTGATCGGCGTCGACACGAAAGATTTGCGCGAAGTTTCGGTGACGCGGCTGGCGCGCACGGTGGAGACGCGGGAGATCGAGCAGAACGTCGCGGCGGCGCTGGAGCATCGCGGCGGCCTCGGCGAGGCCAAGGACATCGACCTGACCTTCGATCGCGGCCTGAACACGTTACAACTCGACGCCGTCAACGCCGGCGCGATGCGAGCGGTCGCGGTCCATTTCGACCCGCGCACCGGCCGCTTCGATGTGGCCTTCGAGATCGGCAACACCACCGGCGCCACACCGACCCGGCTGCGCTTCACCGGCGCCGCGGTCGATACCGTCGAGGCTGTCGTGCTGATGCGCGCCATCGAGCGCAATGAAATCATCAAGGCATCGGACGTCACCCTCGAACGGCGGCCGCGCATCGAAGTCGGCCGCGACATGGCGGGGGCCACGCAGGTCGTCGGGATGCAGGCGCGTCGGCAGCTCCGGCTCGGTCAGGCGCTGCGCCAGTCGGATCTGGCGAAGCCCGATCTGGTGCAGCGCGATCAGGCGGTGACCATCGTCTATCAGACGGCAGGCATCACGCTGACCATTCGCGGCAAGGCGATGGAAAGCGGCACCGAGGGCGACGTCGTCAATGTCATGAATCTGCAATCGAAGCGCACCTTCTCCGGCATCGTCTCCGGCCGCAATCAGGTTCTCGTCAGCGCCCCGCAGCCTCTCGCCGCCGCAAGCCTTCCCGCGCCCGTCGCGGTCGCCGCCAACACGGCCCTGTCCGATCCTCGTAAAGCCGAGTCACGTTGATGTTCAAGTTTCACAACCGCGCCATCCTCACCGCCGCGCTGCTGGCCACCGCGACGTTCGCCAGCGGATGCTCATCGATCGATCGCCTGTCCGCGATCGGCGAAAAGCCGGCGTTGACGTCGATCGACAATCCGACGACGCAGCCGGGCTACAAGCCGGTGCAGATGCCGATGCCGAAACCGGAGCCCGCCTCCTACGCCGCCAACTCGCTGTGGCGCAACGGCTCGCGCGCGTTCTTCAAGGATCAGCGCGCGCACCAGGTCGGCGACATTCTCACCGTGACGGTGAACTTCACCGACAAGGCCAACATCGCCAACGAAACCCAGCGCAGCCGCACCAACAAGGAAGATACCGGCGTCTCTGATTTCATCGGCAGCAAACTGCTGACCGGCAAGGCGGCCTCCGTGCTGCCGGGCCGCGTTCTCACCGCCGATTCGACGTCATCGAGCGACGGCAAGGGCTCGGTTCAGCGGCAGGAAAACCTGCAAACCAGCGTCGCCGCCGTCGTCACGCAACTGCTGCCCAACGGCAATCTCGTGGTCGAAGGCAAACAGGAAATCCGCGTCAACTTCGAGATCCGCGAACTGGTGGTCGCCGGCATCGTCCGTCCGGAGGATATTCAGAGCGACAACACCATCGACTCCAGCAAGATCGCGCAGGCGCGCATCGCCTACGGCGGCCGCGGCCAAATCTCCGACGTGCAGCAACCGCGCTACGGCCAACAGGTGCTCGACGTCCTGCTGCCATTCTGACCCGATCTCCCGAGCTCCCACGCGACGTCGCGAACCTAGGCGCGGCGGAGCGTACGACGCGGCCTTCGTAGCTCCCCTGCGAAGGCCGCTCCCCATTTGAATGCCTCCTGATCCGCAAGCGGATGGTGATCACCAACCGACATCACTCATTTGAGGTATGGTTCTTTCGCAGGTAGCGAACTAGCATCACGCTGCGATTTGCCGGAGGAATTGGAATGAATAAATTTAGGACCACACTGATTGCATTGGGAAGTTTGGCAATGTCGGCCGCAGCGTGCGGCAGTGCATCGGCCCAGATCGTGGCGCTCGGCGCCAGTAACACGCAGGGCAAGGGCGTCGGCGCATCGGCCGCCTATCCCGCGCAGCTTCAGGCGATGCTGAAGGCCAACGGCGCCGGTATGCGGGTCAGCAACGCCGGCATCTCCGGCGACACCACAGCGGGCATGCTGGCCCGCTTGCCCCGCGCGGTGCCCAATGGCACGCGCGTCGTCATTGTCCAGTATGGCGGAAACGATCAGCGCCGCGGCATCTCGCCAGCACAACGCCAGACCAACATCGCGCAGATCGAAGGCCAGTTGAGCGCGCGCGGCATCAAGGTCGTGCAGGCCGATGGTCCGATCCGGCAGGCGATGCAATCGGGCCTCGTGCAATCGGACGGGATTCATCTCACCGCCGAAGGCCACCGCCAGGTCGCGCAGCAATTGATGTCCTCGGTCCGTTAGTCTGCTCCGGGGAAAGGACCTGTTCCGATCCCGGTTGGGATGCGATAGATTGATGGCTGGTCTCACGGCATCAAGACATGTCCCAATTCGAAGTCCTTCAACTCCGCGTCGGTCGCGCCGCGCCGCTTGGCGAATCGGGGGCGCGGAGCGCCATCGACAAGCATCCGGCCGCAGGTCCTCTTGCGGTCGGCCATCTTGGTTTCGATGGCGACGAGCAAGCCGACACCAAACATCACGGCGGACTGCACAAGGCCGTGCACGCCTATGCGGTCGCGCATATGCCGGCGTGGTCGCGCGAGTTGCCGGAGCGCACGGCGCGGTTTCGCGCCGGCGCCTTCGGCGAGAACCTGGTGGTCGACGGCGTCACCGAAACGGATGTCTGCCTCGGCGATCGCTGGCGC
>CAUJJN010000177.1 GCA_963204905.1 Pseudomonadota bacterium | reverse complement strand
ACTGCAACTCAACGAAAACCTGAACAAGCGGGCCGCTATCGAGAAGGCGGCGCGGGTCCGGCTGCGGCCGATCCTGATGACCACCGCCGCGATGGTCACCGGCTTGCTGCCGCTGCTCACCGCGAGCGGCGCCGGAGCTGCGAGCCGCTTCTCCAACGGCCTCGTCGTGGTGGCCGGCATGACCAACGGCACGCTGTTCACGCTGTTCGTGCTGCCGGCGGTGTACGTCGCGATCGCCACCGATCACCAGGCGACACTGACGTCGAAGCGGACCCAGGAGATCAAGGCGTTCGAAATGGGGCGGGCGTAGAGCGTCCGCGAATTCACAATGCGAAAAGGCGCGGAGGACACACCGCGCCTTTTTCTTTGTCGGTTTCGCAATCGCCTCGTCATTGCGAGCGAAGCGAAGCAATCCAGTCTTTTCTTACTTCAAGAAGCCGGATTGATTCGTCGCTTACGTTCCTCGCAATGACGATGCGCTTTACCGCGCGTCAGCCAGAATCATCGCCGACGCCTTGGAGGCGATCATCGCCGTCGGCGTGTTGGTATTGCCCGAGGTGATCGTCGGCATCACCGAGGCATCGACCACGCGCAGGCCCTCGACGCCGTAGAGTCGCAGCCGCCCGTCGACGACGGCGGTCGGATCGCTCGACAGTCCCATCTTCGCGGTGCCGACCGGGTGGAAGATGGTGGTGCCGATATCGCCTGCCGCTTTCGCCAGCGAGGCGTCGTCGTCGCCGACGCTCGGTCCGGGCAGATATTCGTCCGGCCGATACGGTGCCAGCGCTTTCTGCTTCATCAGCCGCCGCGTCACGCGAATGGCATCCGCCGCCACCTCGCGATCCTCGTCGGTCGCCAGATAATTCGGTGCGATCACCGGCGCATCGTCGGGCGCGGTCGAGCGCAGGCGGATGGTGCCGCGCGAGGTCGGTTGCAGATTGCACGCGCTCACCGTCACCGCCGGAAAGCGGTGCAATGGATCGCCGAATTTCTCCAGCGACAGCGGTTGGACGTGGAACTGGATATTGGCGCGCTCGCGCTTCGGGTCGGAGCGCGTGAAGATGCCGAGTTGCGATGGCGCCATGGTCATCGGGCCGCGACGGCGCAGCAGATACTCCGCGCCCATCAAGCCGCGCCCGATCAACGAGGCGTAGGTTTCGTTCAACGTCTTGACGCCGGACACCTTGTAGATCGCGCGCTGTTGCAAGTGGTCCTGCAAGTTGCGGCCGACGCCCGGCCGGTCGGCGACGACATCGAGGCCCATTGCGCTCAGCCAGTCGGCGGGGCCGATGCCGGAGCGTTGCAGGATGGCCGGCGAGCCGACCGCGCCGGAACACAGGATCATTTCGCCGCTGGTGCGTGCTTCGAAGATCTCGCCGCCGCGCGAGAAACGTACGCCGACGGCACGGCCGTTCTCGATCACCAGACGATCGACAAGCACGTTGGTCTCCAGCCGCAGGTTGGATCTATTCAGGGCCGGCTTGAGAAAACCGCGTGCCGCCGACCAGCGCCGGCCGCGCTTCTGGTTGACGTGGAAATAGCCAACGCCTTCGTTGTCGCCGGTGTTGAAGTCGTCGCTGCGCGGAATGTTCATTTCGACGGCGGCATTGCGGATGGCGTCGAGAATGCTCCAGGTCAGGCGCTGTTGCTCGATACGCCAGCCGCCGCCGGCGGCGTGATGGTCGGTGGCGCCGAGGAAATGATCCTCCAGCCGCTTGAACTCCGGCAGCACGTCGTCCCAGCCCCAGCCGGTCAACCCGAGTTGCCGCCAGTGATCGTAGTCCGCCGCCTGGCCGCGCATCGAGATCATGCCGTTGATTGCCGAGCAGCCGCCGAGCACTTTGCCGCGTGGATAATTCAGCGCGCGGCCGTTGAGGCCCGGCTCGGCTTCCGTCTTGAACAGCCAGTCGGCGCGCGGGTTGCCGATCGCGAACAGGTAGCCGACCGGGACGTGAAACCAGATCCAGTTGTCGCGGCCGCCGGCTTCCAGCAGCAGCACGCGATGCCTGCCGCTTTCGGTGAGGCGGTTGGCGGTGACGCAGCCCGCCGTGCCCGCGCCCACGACGATATAATCGAACTCGCCCTCGATCCGTTTCACCATGTCCCACCGCATTTTCTTCTGGGCCGGAACGAAAGCCCGGCAATTCCAGGGAATCCAATAGCGCCGCCTCGGGAGGCTGTACATCGGCTATCCGGCGGAATTTTTGCCGCCCCGGCTTTGCGCCGGCTTCTCTTGGGTGAACCGGCCTGCCGTGCTAGCCTGACCGTTCCCGAATTTTCACCGCGCTTCCCGCGCCTTCGAGGTTCGTCAATGCCCGTCATCAATCGCGTCGCTGATCTGCAACCGGACATCATGGCCTGGCGCCGGCATCTCCATGCCCACCCCGAGCTGATGTACGATGTGCACGGCACCGCGGCCTTCGTGGCGGAACGCCTGCGCGAATTCGGCTGTGACGAGGTGGCGACGGGGCTCGGGCGCACCGGCGTCGTCGGCGTCATCAAGGGCCAGAAGCCCGCTTCCGGCGACCCCAAGGTGATCGGCCTGCGCGCCGACATGGACGCCTTGCCGATCGAGGAGGAGACCAATCTGCCTTATGCGTCGAAGACGCCCGGCAAGATGCACGCCTGCGGCCACGACGGCCACACCGCGATGCTGCTCGGCGCGGCGCGCTATCTGGCGGAGACCCGCAACTTCGCGGGCGACGCGGTGGTGATCTTCCAGCCGGCGGAGGAGGGCGGCGCCGGCGCTGACGCCATGATCAAGGACGGCCTGATGGAGCGTTTCAGGATCGAGCAGGTCTATGGCATGCACAACGGCCCCGGCCTGCCGGTCGGTTCGTTCGCGCTGCGGCCGGGCCCGATCATGGCGGCGACCGACGCCATCGATATCCGTATCGAAGGTGTCGGCGGCCACGCCGCGCGGCCGCACAAGTGCATTGATTCCGTGCTGGCTGGCGCGCAGCTTGTCACCGCGCTGCAATCGATCGTGTCGCGCACCGTCGATCCGCTGGACTCGGCGGTGATCTCGATGTGCGAGTTCCACGCCGGCAATGCGCGCAATGTCATTCCGCAGGTCGCCGAACTGAAGGGCACCGTGCGCACGCTGACGCCCGAAGTGCGCGATCTGGTGGAGCGGCGCGTGCGCGAGGTGGTCGCCGGTGTGGCACAACAGACCGGCGCGACCATCGATCTGGTCTACGAGCGCGGCTATCCTGTCACTGTCAATCATCCGGAGCAGACCGAGATCGCCACCCGCATTGCCGGCGATGTCGCCGGTGCAGCGAATGTCCACGCGGTCCCGCCGATGATGGGCGCCGAGGATTTCGCTTACATGCTCGAAGCGCGGCCCGGCGCGTTTATCTTTGTCGGCAACGGCGACAGCGCCGGCCTGCACCACCCGGCCTACAACTTCAACGACGAGGCCATCGTTTACGGAACGTCGTACTGGGTGAAACTGGTCGAGCACACGCTCGCGGCGTAGATCATTCCTGCTGCCGAGGAACAAGCTTCGTGACCTGACGTTGAGAGGCGGCACCGTCCGCCATCTCACATCAGGGAGTCAGTAATGACCGCGAAGGACAAGGACCTCAACGATCTGTTCCTCGATACGCTGAAAGATATCTACTACGCCGAGAAGCAAATCCTGAAAGCGCTGCCGAAAATGGCAAAGGCAGCCAGTTCCGACAAGCTGCGCGGGGCGTTCGAGAAGCATCACGACGAAACCGAAGGCCAGGTCGATCGCCTCGAGCAGATTTTTGAACTGCTCGGCAAGCCGGCGCGCGGCAAGACCTGCGATGCGATCGTCGGCATTCTCGATGAAGGCAAGGAAATCATGGACGAATACAAGGGCTGCGAGGCTCTTGATGCCGGTCTGCTCGCCGCCGCGCAGGCCGTCGAGCACTACGAGATTTCCCGCTACGGAACCTTGAAGCAGTGGGCGATACAACTCGGCATGAAGGACGCTGCGCGGCTGCTGGATCAAACGTTGCAGCAGGAGAAGAAGACGGACGTGGCGTTGACAACGCTGGCCGAGGCGTCGGTCAACGTGACGGCCGCGGCCTAGTCGTCGACCGATGAAAGTTCCGGCGAGTAGGGACGCCAATGATCGCTGGGAACGAAGGATCGTGATGTGTCACGCGGCGTGTTGCAAATGGCAGAGCCGCGTGGCCGCGATCTTGAGGTCATCGACGAAGCGTAGATACTCGCGTGCTTTTGCCTCGGCGTCCGGCAGCCGCAGCAGATAGGACGGATGCACCGTCACCAGCGCCTGCGCGCCGTCGTCGAGATCGATGAGATGGCCGCGGGTTCTGTTGATCGGCGTGGTCTTGCCAAGGACGCTTTGCGCGGCGGTCGCGCCCATCGCCACGATAAGCGCCGGCTTCACCGCCGCCCGTTCGCGCTCGTACCAAGGGCGGCAAGCTTTGATTTCGACGCTGTTCGGCTTCTGGTGCAAGCGGATCTTGCCGCGCGGCACGAACTTGAAATGCTTCACCGCGTTGGTGACGTAGACCTTGTTGCGATCGATGCCAGCTTCGTTCAGCGCACGATCGAGCATCTGACCTGCGGGGCCGACGAACGGCTTGCCCGCGAGGTCTTCCTTGTCCCCGGGCTGCTCACCGACCAGCATCAGCGGCGCATGGGCTGGCCCTTCGCCGAACACCGTCTGCGTCGCGTCATTCCAGAGCTGGCAGGCGCGACAGTCCATGGCCTCGGCACGCAGCGCGGACAGGCTGCCGGCCGACGGATCGATCGCTTTGCGTTTCATCGCGGCCTCATCGCGCCGTTGCGGTTTCGCCGGAACGGTTGCCTCGGCGTCGATCATGTCCGCGCTGCGGCGGGCAGCTTCGGCGATCAGCGGTTTAATCAACTGCGCTTCGGGAAGGTTCCGCCAATAGCGCTCCGGCATCTCGGTTTTCATCGCCTTCACCTTGAGGCGGGCGGGATTGAAAATGCTGGCGTAGTACGTGCGCCAGGTGTCTTCGAGCCGGTCGTCGGAAGGCGCGGCGCTTTTGTCGAGGCCGGGGGTGAAGGCAACGGTCTCGCCGTTCCAGTGTGCGCAAAGGTCCGGCGTCAGGATCGACCATCGCATATCGGCGAAGCGTCCGCTGAAGAACGGAGCGGTCGCTTCGACGATATGGTGCGCCGGTTCGAACCAGGCGACGAAGCGGTTGTCCGGCGCGTTGCCGATTTCGCGGAAGCGGACGAAGGCTTCCATCTTGTGCTGGTCGTGATGCACCGCCTTCGCCATGCGTCGGACGCGCATGATGTCGGCATCGGTGGCGATCTGCATCAGGTCCGGTTGTGGGCGCAGCCGCCACAGCAGCCGGTAGAGCAGGGCGAAGCGTTCGGGATCGCGATGCTGGACAACGCTGCGCGCCAGCTCGATGAACGTGGCAGGGACGTTGAAGCCGCTGCCCGCGACGGGAGTCGGCGCGAACGATGTCGAGACGAACAACTCGGCGTCTCGTCCGGCGACATGCCACGTCACATCCTCCGGCGGAATAGCCTGTGTCGCGAGTGTGCGGGCGGCGGCGCGCCAGCCGCGGAAATCGCTCTCGGTCGCGAGCGTGACGTGCGGCATGGTTACAATCCCAATTGAAGCTGCGCGGGCCGGGGTGCGAAGCGCTCGATCAGCCGCGCATCGTCGAGCTGGCGCGGCGGCGGCCGATGGTCGGGCAGCACGATGAACGGCAGCGCCTTGCGTCGCGGAATATGCAGGCGTGCCAGGTCGCTGACGCGGATGGTCGTATGCTGTCGGGTGGCGACGATGCGATCCACGGCGGTGCGGCCGAAGCCCGGCACCCGCAGCAGGTCTTCGCGTGAGGCGTGGTTGATGTCGAGCGGGAAGCGGTCGCGATGGCGCAGCGCCCAGGCCAGTTTCGGATCGATCGCCAACGGCAGCATCGGGTTGTCGGGATCGACGATCTCGTCGATGGCGAATCCGTAGAACCGCAGCAGCCAGTCGGCTTGATAGAGGCGGTGCTCGCGCATCAGCGGCGGGGCCTGCAGCGGCAAATTGCGGCTGGCGTCGGGGATAGGACTGAATGCGGAGTAATAGACCCGTTTCAGTTTGTACGAGCCGTAGAGATTGGCGCTTGTGGCAAGGATGGTCTGATCCGAGGCGGCGTCGGCGCCGACGATCATCTGCGTGCTTTGACCCGCGGGTGCGAAGCGCGGCCTCTTCTTCGTCTTGTCATCGCTGCTTTCGTCGAGCTTGAGCCGCAGCCGGCCCATGGTGCGACGGATCGCGCGCACGTCTTTTTCCGGCGCAAGTTTCGCAAGGCTGGTGTCCTCCGGCAGTTCGATGTTGATCGACAGGCGATCGGCATATTTGCCGGCCTCGCTGATCAATGCATCGTCCGCTTCCGGAATGGTCTTGAGATGGATGTAGCCGCGAAAGCGATGCTCCTCGCGGAGCGTGCGCGCCACCCGTACCACCTGCTCCATGGTATAATCGGGGCTGCGGATGATGCCGGAGGAGAGGAACAGGCCTTCGATGTAGTTGCGGCGATAGAAGTCGAGGGTGAGTTGCACCACTTCTTTGACCGTAAAGCGCGCGCGGGGCACATTGCTGGAAGCGCGGTTGACGCAATAGAGGCAATCGTAATTGCAGGCATTGGTGAGCAATACCTTCAACAGCGAGATGCAGCGGCCGTCCGGCGCATAGGAATGGCAGATTCCCATGCCGGGTGCCGTGGAGCCCAACCCCTTGCCGTCGCGGCTGTCGCGCGCGGTGGTGCCGCTGGAGGCGCAGGACGCATCGTATTTTGCGGCATCGGCGAGGATTTTCAGTTTCTGCTGGATATCCATGATGACGATCCCGCTGATTCGATTGGAGAAAACAGGTGAGGGCAAAGCCGGTTGACTCCGCGCCGGGGTTGGGTGTTTATTAGAACATATCGTGAACATTATGGCCAGTGGCAGGTTGGTCCCGCCGGCCACGGTCGCGGATTTTTAAAAACCGTCGGTTGAAGGAGCGGCGCATGGAGAGTGCGCGCGGCACAGCGTTTCCGTGCGAAGCGAGCATCGTTTCGCAACGGAACAATGCATCGGAACAGACCGCAACGCTTGCGCGCCTGCGGAGGGACATCGGCCGTCTGGAAGGCGATGGTCTCTCCTTCGGCACTGAGGAATTGCCGCGCGTGCCGCTTGGCCATGCCGATGCCGATGCGACGCTGCAAGGCGGTCTGTCGCGCGGCGCGCTGCATGAAGTGTTCGCGAGCGGGGCGCAAGCGGCGACCGCCACCGGCTTTATCGCCGGCCTGGCGTCGCGCGTCGCGGCGCGGCGGCCGTTGATGTGGATCCGGCAGGATTTCTCCGAACGCGAGAACGGCCAGCTCGCGATGAGCGGCTGGTGCGAACTCGGCCTCGAC
>CAUJJN010000176.1 GCA_963204905.1 Pseudomonadota bacterium | reverse complement strand
CGATCGGCCGCGCGCGTCATCGCAACGTAGAGCAGGCGGCGATATTCGTCTTCTGTGTCCGTCAACATCGCCGCGCGCGCGTTGGCCACGGCGGCCGGATCATCGGCCTTGGCGCCGGCCCAGACATTGACGCTCAACCCGCGCGGATCGGCATTACCCTGCGGCATGCGAATGAGGCGCAGCCGTTGCGAGTCGGATGGTGACGTCGTGGTATCGACCATGAACACCACGGCGGCTTCCAGCCCCTTCGCACCATGCACCGTCATGACCCGCACTTCGTCGCGGCCGATGTCCATGTCACGCTTGACGTCGGTGTCGGCAGCGCGCAACCACGCCACGAAGCCTTGCAGCGAAGCTGGCGCCTTGCGCTCGTAGGTCAACGCGAGATCGAGAAACTCGTCGAGTGCGTCGTTGGCCTCGGGTCCCAGTCGCGCGAGAATGCGCGCGCGGCCGTGATCGCCACCGAGCAGCCATGCATAGAAGGTGAAGGGCGTGTCCTTGACGGCGCGCCTCTCATAACTTTCCAATCGATCGTGCGCGGCTTTTAGCTTCGCGTCGGCCCCGGCGCACTCCCTCAATGCGCTGCGCAAGGTGCCGCTGCGATCAGGTGCGATCGTCATCAGGTCATCGTCGTCGAGGCCGAACAGCGGACTTTTCAGCGCCACAGCCAGCGCGAGGTCGTCGCGCGGCAACAGCAATGCGTCGGCGAGATGCATCAGGTCGATCACCGCGATGTGCTCGGTGAGCTTGAGGCGATCCGCGCCGGCCACCGGAATGCCGGCATATTTCAACGCCTGGATCACGGCGTTAAAGGTCTTCTCGCGCCGCCGCACCAGAACCAGAATGTCGCCGTAGCGCAGCGGTCGTCGATCGTTGGCCGGACCGGTCATCGTGCCGTTCGCGATCAACGCGGCGATCTCGGCCTGCACGCGGCGCGCCAGCTTGACTTGCGGGCTGGTCTCCGACACCGCGTCAAACGGCGCCTGCCAGCCTTCGATGGCGGGCCGCTCCTCAACTTTCTCCAGTTCCCACAGATCGATCAGGCTCGGCGCGGCGTCGCCGAGCGCCTCGTGCAAGGGATAGCCGTTGTCGATGGCATGAATGCTCTTGTAGATCGCCGCGTCGCGGAAAACCCGATCAACCGAATTGAGAATGGCGCGGCCAGAGCGGAAAGAGTGCTTGAAAGACACTTGTGCGAAGCGCGAGCCGGCATGCGTGAAGCGCCGCTCCAGTTCGCGGCGGCGATGATCGAACTCGCGCGGCGCCGCGCCCTGAAAGGAGAAGATCGATTGCTTCTCGTCGCCCACCGCGAAGATGGTGCGCCTGACGCCGTCGCGCGCGCCTTCGCCGGAGGTGAACTCCGCGATGATGCGATCGACGATGTCCCACTGCCGGGGGCTGGTGTCCTGCGCCTCGTCGATCAGCACATGATCGACGCCGCGATCCAGTTTGTAATGCACCCAGCCGGAGGAGACGTTGGCGAGCATGGCCAGCGTCTTGTCGATCAGGTCATCGTAATCGAGCAGGCCGCGCTGCTGTTTCTCCGCGCGGTAATGCGACGCCACCGCGCTGGCGATGATCAGCAGCGCCGCGGTGCGATCGCGCTGGATCACGGCGCGGCGCTTCTCGAGAAGAGCGGGCAGGCGCGCGGCTTCATCGGAAAGCGTTTGCACCAGGCCGGGCTGCGCGTCTCCGAGTTTTTTGGTGAACAGCGATTTGCGCGGCTCCTGGCCTTGCGTCAGGAAGACGCTGAAATAGGTTTCGAGTTGCGCATCGCCGGAGAGAGCAAAGGCTGCCAGCAAACGATTGGCCTGGTCGTGATCGCTCTTGCTGCCGGTCATGAAGATCGCGGCGATGTCTTTCCATCGCGCGCGGGGCAGATGCGGACCGTCGACGATATCGCGCTCGATGTCCGCAAGCTTGTCGTCGTCCGTGATACCGAGCGTGCGTGCGAGCTGCATACGGGCGGCCTCCAGACCGCCAGCCTGACCGGCCCAGGCGATGAAGTGCTCGCGGCTGAGGCAGGCTTCGCGCACCACCTCCTTGAACGTCACATCGGCGGCGTAAGCCATCGCCGTCGCGAGCGCGCGGCCGACCGCGCTGTCCGGCGCGCGTGACGCTTCCAGCAGCACCGCGAGATTGGCGCGCTCCATCATCTCGCTCTGGTCGCGGTCGTCGAGCACGGCGAACCGCGCCGGCACGTTGGCCTCGAACGGAAATTGCTGCAGCAGCCGCGTGCAGAGCGCATGGATGGTCTGCACCTTCAGGCCGCCCGGCGTTTCCAGCGCGCAGGCGAACAGTTCGCGCGCGCGTTGGCGTGTCTTCGCGGACGGTTTCGCCGCGCCGGTGGCGAGGATCGCCGCATCGAGCGCGGCGTCATCCAGCGTCACCCAGCGGCCCAGCGTTTCGAACACGCGCTGCGCCATGTTGGCGGCGGCGGCCTTGGTGAAGGTGATGCAGAGAATCTTTTCCGGAGAGACGCCATCCAGCAGCAGCCGGATGACCCGGCTGACGAGAACATGGGTCTTGCCGGCGCCGGCATTGGCGGCGACGAAGGCCGACGTGCCCGGATCGGACGCCCTGGCCTGCGCCTCGCGCACCGCCAGCGGAATCTCGCGGCGCGCGCTCATGCCTCGCCCCCGTCGTCGCTGCCGCCACCGGCGGACCATTCCTTGATGCGGGCCAGATCGTCATATTTGCCGTAGCGATTGGTCCACATTGACAGATTGAGCGAGGTATAGGGCTGCGCCTCATCGTCGAAGCGACGGATCAGCGCCTCCAGCTTGCGCAACGCCTCGTCGGCGCCGTCGTCCGGATATTGCGGGGCGTCGCCGCGATTGATTTTCAGTTCGACCGGCTTCTCTTCGCCCGGCGGGGTATTGCCGCTGAGGCGGACGTAGAGCAACTCACTGACCGATGAGCCGGCGTCGATGCCTTCAAAGCCTCCCGCACGGAGGATCGCGGCTTCCAGCGTCAGTTGCGGCGACAAGCCCATGCGCACCTGCTTGCCGGTCGGCGGATAACCGGTTTTGTAGTCGAGCAGCGCGAAGGTGCGGTCGGCGCGATGCTCGATCCGATCGGCGCGCGCCGACAGCGTGAAGTCGCGACCGTCGTCGAGATGAATTTTCGTCTCGCCGCGAATCTCCGCGTCGATCCGCGCAACCTCGCCGCGCCGTTCGCGCTCCCATCCGGAAAACCATCCGGCGATGCGCAGGAAGCGCGGCCACCACAGCGCGCGCGCCTCGGGCCGCTCCATCAGCGCGGCGAAATGTTGCTTGCCGATGCCACGCAAGGCCGCTTCGATGTCGTCGGGCAGCCTTTCCGAGAACTCCCGCGAAAAATCACCGAGCGCGGCGTGGATGGCGGAGCCGCGGTCCGCCGCCGTCAGCGGCATGTCCACCGGATCGAGCGGGATGAGCTTCAGGATGCGCTTGGCGAAAATCGTATAGGGATCGCGCAACCAGTCCTCGATCTCCGTCACCGACATCTTGAGCGGCCGTAGCGCGCGCGGCGGCTTCGGTGCGGGTTGCGCGATCGGCTTGACGATATCCGGGCGATCGAGCGCGTCCGCGTAACGCAGATAGGTTGCGCCCGCCTCTTTCGCCTTGCGCCACGCCTCCGTGCCAGCGGTGGCTTCAAGTCGATGCAAAAAGCGCGAGGCCACGGCCGGCGCGCCGCCGGATTTCACCGCATGGGTGAGAATGACTTCGCGCGTCCCGAGCAATTGCGTGAAGTCATGCGCGGAGAGGCCGATGCGGCGTTCCGGCAGGTCGAGCCCGAGCTGATAGCGCATCGGCCGGCTCAACCAAGGATCGATGCGCGGCGCCGGCGGCCAGGTGCCTTCGATCAAGCCGCCGAGGATGACACGATCATGTTCCGTGAGGCGCGCTTCCAGCAGGCCGTAGATGCGCAGTTGCGCGTTGGCGGCGAGCGGCTGCCGCGCCACGCGGTCGCCGAACGCGGTCTGAAACACGTCGGTGTAGTCGCGCAACGGCACCGGCAGTCCGCTCGGGGCCGGCTTTCCGTAACCGGCTTCGCTGAACAGATCGTCGAAAATCTTCAACAGCCCACGCCCGTCATTGTCGTCGAAGGCCGGCGTTGTTTTGGTGTCGTCAGTCGCGAGCGCCACCAGCGCGATGCGATGCTGTTCCGCCAGCACGATGAAATCGGGCGCCGCCTTCGCACCGGTGCTTTCGAGAGCCGCGAAGGTGGCCTGCAAGGCGGCGACCAGCGCGGCGGCGTCATCGAGTTGCGGGTCCTGCAATTTGGAGCGCGGCTCGCTGGCGTGGATCGTGGAGTCTTCCTGTCGATTGTACTTGGCGAGTTCGGCGCGGAAGGTCGCGAAGTCACGCGCGAGCCCGGCGCCGCCGGCGGCGGGACGCGTGCCGCGCAGCAACGCAAGCTCGAGGGTTTCGATCGCGGGGCGCCAGCCGCCCTCCGTGCGACCGAGACGAAACAGCGGATGTTTCAACAGCGCCAGTAAGATCGGCGGCTCCAGCCCCTCGCAGGCGGCGCGCGCGGCAAGCCGCGCGAACGTGCCGACCGGCGTATCGAGCAGCGGATCGCCGCCGGAGTCGTCGTAAGCGAGATTCCAGCGATCGAGCGCCGCCATCACCCGGCGCGCCAGCGCGCGGTCCGGCGTCACCAGCGCCGCCGAGAGATTCGTCTCGCGCGCCTCGCGCATCGCCACCGCGATCGCGAGTGCCTCCATTTCCGGATTCGGCGCTTCGATCACGGCAAGTCCATGCATCGCGCTGGCGATGCGCTGCGCCACGTCAGGTTCCGCGAGGCGTTGATGCCATTGTCCCGTGGCGTTGGCGGGGCGCATTGCTTCCGAGGCCAGCATCTCGCGGCCATTGTTTAAGGTTTCTTGCGGCCCGGGTGCGCCGAGCTGGATGACGTCGCGGCGTTCGATACCGAACCGCGCCAGCAATCCATGCAGCGCGAATTGCGGATGGTTCGACGCTGGCGCAACATCGTATTGACCACCGGCGTTGCGATGGCCGCCGATGCCCTGCCATGCGTCATCGTCGAGATCGGTGTCGAGGCCGGGCAGCACCACCGCACCATCCGGCAGTTGGGCGATGGCGTGCAGCAGTTTCGCCGTCGCGGGCATCGAACCGGTGGAGCCGGCCGCGATCACCGGGCCATGATGATGGGCCTTCAATCGGGCCGCTTCGGCGGCGATCAGAAGATCGCGGCGCGTGGCAGGCTCGATATGGCCGCTCTCCTTCAGGTGCGCCGGCCACATCTCGCGCGCGACCCTGAGGAAGTCGAGCGACAGCTTCCAGTAGTCATCGAGCGCGTCAGGCACGAGACCGTCGAGCGCAGCCCAGTCGACGCCGCGCGTCGCGATGTCGTCCATCAGTCGCCCCAGATCGGTGGCGAGCGCCAGCGTCGCGGCGGGGCCGCCCACCACCAGCGGCGCGACCAGCGGACTTTTCGGGCGCAGTTGTTTCGCCCAGGCGCCGACCAGTTGCGCCAAGGTCAGGCGTCTTTGCAAGCCGCCAAGCGCCGGCGGCAGATCGAACGAGTCACGGATGTCGGTGTCGGCAAACGCGCCCTCGTCCTCGTCGATGTCGCCGAGCGTGACAATGCGCGGCAACACGGCCGCATCGAGCTTCAACACGTCGAGAAACACTTCGCGCGCCAGCCGCCCGGCGCGGCGCGTCGGCAGATACAACGTGACTGTCGCCAACCGCTCCGGATTGGTGCGCGCGGCAAAGCCGTCGATCAGCCGGCCATCCACCAGCGCTTCGATCAGCGTGTGCAGAAACGGCGCCGAGGCGGGAATGTTGAAGACGTGCATGAGCAACCTGATTTGAGAATCAGATTACCCCATCGCAAGGGTGCAATCACAGCGGGAAATCAGCCTGGATTGAATCGCCCCGAACGATTCCTCACCTCTCCCCATGCGGGGAGAGATTGGAGCCGCAGGCTCCAGGTGAGAGGGCTCATCGCAATTGAAATCGTAACCCCTCACCCCAACCTGCTCCTTATGGGAGAGGGCGCGCGCCTCGCTGCGTGGGAGGTCTTTCCATCAAGACCGAAAATTCTCTAGGCCGCGCTGGCGAGGAACGCCTGTTCGGCTGCCTGCACCGCGTCGGGTGTGCCGACATGCATCCACAGGCCGTCGAGCCGAAGGCCGAACAGTCGTCCCTGCTCGCCGGCGCGGTCGAACAGTTTCGTCAGCGCGAACTCGCCGCTCGGCGCGTCCGCGAAAATGGCCGGCGACAGGATGGCTACACCGGCATAGACGAACGGCACCACCTCGCGCTCCTTGCGCCGACGCAGGGAGCCGTCCGGCAACATCGCATAGTCGCCATTGCCGCTGTAGCCGATGCTGTCAGCGGTCGGCGCCATCAACAGCAGAATGTCCATGCGGGCGGGATCGAAGGCATCGGCCAGCCGCGTCAGGTTCGGTTGCGCGCCGTCGATCCACAGCGTGTCCGCGTTGAGATGATAGAACGGTGCGCTGCCCAGATGCGGAAGCGCCTTCACCACTCCGCCGCCGGTGCCGAGCACCATGTCACGCTCATCGGAAATGGTGATGCGCGGCTTCGTTCGTGTGGCCGTATGATCGATGATCTGATCGGGCAGATAATGGACGTTGACCACCGCATCCGCGACACCGGCTTCCGCCAGTTTGTCGAGCACATGATCGAGCAGCGCGCGACCGGCCACCGGCACCAGCGGCTTCGGCATCCGTTCGGTCAAGGGCCGCATGCGCGTGCCGAAACCGGCGGCAAGAACCATGGCTTTGGTGGGACGGATGGACATACGTGGCTCCGGCAAACGGACGGGGAATCGGTCGCGCCGATGCTAGCATGATCGCGTCGGACGGTGCCGACATATGCAGTCCAGATGACGGCGATATGACGGGCGACAAGGGGGCGGATGACGTCAGATCTCGACCATCTGCGCCGCGCCGCGTCCCTTTTTCTTCTTTTCGCCGGGCTTGAGGAAATTGACGCCGATCTGGTCGCCGTTGACCCAGGCCAGTTCGCAGCGACGATAGGCAAGGCCGGTCGAGGACAACAGCAGGAAGAATTCCTTGAGGTTCAGTCCTTCCATCGAGCCTTGCACCGTGAGCTTGGCGCCGGTTTCGGAGACGTCCTCCATGGTGCAATGGCGCCGCCAGGTGCCGTCGATACCCATCAGATGCGCGTTGAAGCCGCGCTCGAAGGTGATGCGCTCGCCAGTTCGTCGCTGTTCCGCAGCCATGGCCGTTCCCCACCGCTCGCTCGGACAGGCCGCGTTACTTGGGGACTCCCGACTTGGGAACTCCCGCGGTCCGACCTAGATTTCAATCATCGGTTTTAAGCCGAAGTCGGCTAACAGACGGTAAAATCAATCGTTCAGCTTTGCGGTGGCGGCACGTGGGTGGCGTACCATTCGCGCAGCATCGCAAGCGCCGGGTGCGCCAGCGAACGGTTGAGGTAAGTCCAGATGCGCGGCTGGTGGCGCAGGTATTGCGGCTTGCCGTCGCGCCGGTTGAGCCGGGCGAAGGTGCCGAGCAGGCGGGTATTGCGCTGCGCCGACATCACCGCATAACTCTCGGCGAAGGCCGCGGCGTCGAAGCCGGGGTCGAAGCCCCTGCGGGTTTGTGCGTAGCGGGCGAACATCGCCAATTCCAGCGGTTCCGGCACATCGATGCGGGCGTCCTGCAACAGCGACACCAGATCGTAGCTCGGCGGCCCCATCACCGTGTCCTGGAAATCGATTACGCCCACCTGGCCGATGCCGGGACGATCCGCGAGCCAGATCAGGTTGGGCGAATGGAAGTCGCGCAGCACCCAAGTTTCATCGGTGGGCTGGCGCGCCAGCAGCGCGTGCCACATCGCCAAGAATTCGTCGCGCGCGGCAACGCCGGGGTCAACACCGCGATCGGGCAGATACCATTCCAGCATCAGGCCGATCTCGATCAGCATCGCCTCGGTGTCGAAATCAGGAATGGTGTAAGTGGCTTTGGACGTCAGCGGCAATGTCGATGCCAGCGGCGTGTGATGCAACTCCGCGAGGAGATCGGTCGCCATCTGATAGCGCGCGGGGATCGGTTGCGGCGGAGTCCCGCCGATCACGCCTTCGCTGCCGAGATCCTCGAGAATCAGGAAGCCGTTGTCGAGATCGGTGTAATGGATCGCCGGCGCGGACAGCCCTTGCGCGCGCAAGCCGTTGGCCATGGCCACGAACGGCCGCACGTCCTCCGCCAGATGGACGGCCGCGCTGTAGGATTTACCGCGATACAACGCCGGGCCGTCGGGCCGCTTCGGCGCGTTCATCAGGATCACGGCGCGGTCGATTTTGTATAGCCGGGCATAAGAGCGGGTCGAGGCATCCCCGGCCATCCGTTGCCGTCGCGCCTGGTCATGGTCGCTGCGCTCCAGAAACCGCCGCAACGCCGCGAGCCGCGCCACCTGCGCCGCCGCCTTGCCGTGGCCGGTGATCTCGGCGGCGCGGGCGGATGCACCCAAGGCGGGGCGATGGCTGAAAGCGATGTCGATGCGGTCGGCAGGCAGTGCGTGCGTCGCGCGCTCGGGCCATTCGATCAGCACGACAACACCGTCCGGCAGCGGATCCAGGCCGATCTCTTCCAGCTCGCCGGCATCCTCGATGCGATAGAGGTCGGCGTGCAGCAGCGTGAATGGTGGCAGGTCGTAAGTCTGCGCCAGCGTGAAGGTCGGGCTCGGCACGTCCAGCGCGTCGTCACCGGCGAAGTAACGGATCATCGCGCGCGCCGCCGCTGTCTTTCCCGCGCCGAGATCGCCCGACAGCGTAACGACATCGCCGGCATTGATCAGCAGCGCCAGATCGGCCATCAGGTTGGCGGTCGCCGTCTCGTTGGCGAGCGCCACAGCGAATGTCGCGGGCGCCGTCGTCATTCCGCCGCGCTGCGATGGATGGCCTGATCGGCCGGAAATTCGCACGTCACCGTAGTGCCGCTGCCGACGGCGGAATCCACCCGCACCTTGCCGCCGTGCAGTTCAACGAACGAGCGGACCAGCGACAATCCGAGGCCAGCGCCGCGATGCCGCGAACCGTTCGAATGGCTCTCGAACCAATCGAACACCTTGTCTTTCACCTCGGCCGGAATGCCGGGACCGTGATCGCTGACGGCGAAGACGACGCTGTGGTCGCCGCGCCGCGCGCTCAG
>CAUJJN010000175.1 GCA_963204905.1 Pseudomonadota bacterium | reverse complement strand
GCATCCGGCCGGGTCTGATCGATACCGAAATTCATGCCAGCGGCGGCGAGCCGGATCGCCACTTCCGGCTGGCGAAGACGGTGCCGATGCAGCGCGTCGGCACCGCGGATGAAATCGCCAACGCCATCGTCTGGTTGATGTCGGACGAGGCGACCTACGTCACCGGCACCACCCTGAATGTTTCCGGCGGGCGCTGATCCCGCTTCCGCACCGACAGGAATTGATATCATGGCTTCCTACGATCTCGTCGTCATCGGCACTGGCCCCGGCGGTTACGTCTGCGCGATCCGCGCCGCGCAACTCGGCATGAAGGTCGCCGTCGTCGAGAAGAACGCGACGCTCGGCGGCACCTGCCTCAACGTCGGCTGCATGCCGTCGAAGGCGTTGCTGCACGCCTCCGAACTGTTCGAGGAGAGCGGGCATTCCTTCGTCAAGATGGGTATTTCGGTCGGCAAGCCGTCGCTCGATCTGCCGGCGATGATGAGCTTCAAGCAGGAGGGCATCGACGGCAACGTCAAGGGCGTCGAGTTCCTGATGAAGAAGAACAAGATCGACGTGTTGCGCGGCACCGGCCGCATCGTCGCCGCCGGCAAGGTCGAGGTGAAGGCCGCCGATGGCGCGACGCAGACGGTGGAGACGAAGAACATCGTCATCGCCACCGGCTCGGATGTCGCGAAGCTGAAGGGCATCGAGATCGACGAGAAGCGGATCGTCTCCTCCACCGGCGCGCTGGCGCTGGACAAGGTGCCAGGCAAGCTGCTGATCGTGGGCGCCGGCGTCATCGGTCTCGAACTGGGTTCGGTGTGGCGGCGTCTCGGCGCGCAGGTCACCGTGGTCGAATTCCTCGACCGCATCCTGCCGGGCATGGACGGCGAGGTGGCGAAGCAATTCCAGCGCCTGCTTGAGAAGCAGGGCTTTGCCTTCAAGCTCGGCGCCAAGGTCACCGGCATCGATTCAAGCGGCGCGACCTTAAAGGTGCAGGTGGAGCCTGCCGCCGGCGGCGCGGCGGAGACGCTCGACGCCGACGTGGTGCTGGTCGCCATCGGCCGCGTGCCGCATACCGAAGGGCTGGGCCTCAAGGAGGCCGGCGTCGCGCTCGACAATCGCGGCCGCGTCGAAATCGACAATCACTTCGCGACCAATGTGAAGGGCATCTACGCCATCGGCGACGTGGTCCGTGGGCCGATGCTGGCCCACAAGGCCGAGGACGAAGGCGTCGCGGTCGCGGAAATCATCGCGGGACAGGCCGGACATGTGAACTACGACGTCATTCCGGGCGTGGTCTACACCACGCCGGAAGTCGCCAGCGTCGGCAAGACCGAGGAAGAATTGAAGCAGGCCGGCGTGGCCTACACCGTCGGCTAGTTCCCGTTCACCGCCAACGGCCGTTCCAAGGTCAACCAGACCACCGACGGCTTCGTGAAGATCCTGGCCGACGCCAAGACCGATCGTGTGCTGGGTTGCCACATCGTCGGCCGCGAGGCTGGCGAGATGATCCACGAGGCCTGCGTGCTGATGGAGTTCGGTGGTTCCGCCGAGGATCTGGCGCGCACCTGTCACGCCCATCCGACCCGGTCGGAAGCGGTCAAGGAAGCCGCGCTTGCGGTCGGCAAACGCGCCATCCATATGTAAGCCACATCCGGCTCCACCGGGTGGTGGAGCTTGCCGATGCACCGCCTGCTGCGACCGCTGTGGTTTCTGCTCGCGCTGATCTTTCTGGTCGAGGCGTGGCTGTGGGATCATCTGCAGCCGGTCGTCGCGCGCGTCGTCGCGTGGATTCCGCTGCGCGAGATCAAGGCGTGGGTCGCGGACAAAATCCAGCACCTCTCGCCGCCGCTGACGCTGATCGTGTTCCTGATCCCGGCCGTGCTGCTGTTCCCGCTGAAGGTCGCGGGGCTGTGGCTGCTGGCGCATCACTATTGGTTCAGCGCTATGGCGGTGGTGGTGTTCGCCAAGCTGATGGGCGTCGGTGTCGCTGCCTTCATCTTCGACGTGACGCGGCCGAAGCTGTTGCAGATGGCGTGGTTCAGGTGGGTCTACGAGACCGTGCTGACGATCCGCGCCAAGGCTCACGCCGTGGTCGCGCCGGTGATGGCGCGGATCAAGGCGGTGATGCTGGGGCTGCGTGCGAAATCATCCTCGCGCTGGCTCCGCATGATCCAGCGCATCCGCCACCGCGCGCAATCGGCGCGGTAGCCTTTCGGCGTCATTGCAAGGAGCGTCAGCGACGAAGCAATCCAGATTTTTGAGGAAAGACTGGATTGCTTCGCTGCGCTCGCAATGACGGATTTAATTTATCTCACGCTACATCAAATGCACCGCGTGCGGCGCGAACAGGCCGATGGCGGTGAAGGCGATGCCGGCCAGCATCAGCAGGCCCGCGCCCCAGCCCAGCACCATCATGCCGGTGATGATCGTCGCGGACGCCAGGACGATGGCGATCTGGAAGGCGGCGGAAGCGACTTCGAAGTGATGGTATTTCGCCATCGACAGGTCGCGGGCGTGCTCGGCGTGCTTGGCCCGTTCGGCCAGTTGCTTGCGGCCCTCACCGGTTTCCGGTTCGTCGTCGTAGCGCGCGGCGGTCTTCTGCCAGCTCTCGATGCGCTTCGTCAGCGCCGCCTTCACCGCCGGATCGGTGGCGGCGTCGGCCTGCACCTGAAGCTGCTCGGCGGCGGTCTTCACCGTGGTC
>CAUJJN010000174.1 GCA_963204905.1 Pseudomonadota bacterium | reverse complement strand
CGCAAGGGCTACGTGCGCAACTTCGCCGACTTCGAGATCGACGTCGAGGCGTTCTATCGCCAGGTGGTGCTGCCGGATTGCCCGCCGCCGTACTTCGCGCTGGCGCATTCGATGGGCGGCGCGGTGATGCTGCGCGTGGCCCATGCCGGGCGGCGCTGGTTCGATCGCATCGTGCTGTCGGCGCCGATGATCGACCTGCCCGGCCGCACCACTTCGTGGCCGCTGCGGACACTGCTGCGCGGGATGCGCTTCGCCGGTATGGGCGGCAACTACGTGCCCGGCGGCAATGACGTGCTGGTGGGCGAAGCGCCGTTCGCGGACAATCCCCTGACCAGCGACCCGGTGCGCTATGCCCGCAACGCCGCCATCCTCGCGGAGAACCCGAGCGTCGGCATCGCTTCACCCACGGTGGCCTGGGCCGACACCGCGTTCCGCACCATGCACGGCTTCCGCGCCACGCAGTACCCCTCGCAGATCCGGCAGCCGATCCTGATGATGGCGGCCGGCGCCGACACCATCGTCTCGACACCCGCGATCGAGGAATTCGCCTACCACCTGTGCGGCAGTTCGCATCTCGTCATTCCCGGATCGCGCCACGAAATCCTGCAGGAGCAGGACCGCTACCGCGCGCAGTTCTGGGCGGCGTTCGATGCGTTCGTGCCGGGCAGTTCGAAATAAACCAACAGTCTCGCAATCACCCTCACCGTCATTGCGAGGAGCGCAAGCGACGAAGCAATTCCAGAACTTCTGCAATAAAGACTGGATTGCTTCTCTACGCTCGCAGTGACGGAAGAGGTCGCGGGCGGCAAAGAGGACCACCATGCTCGGCATTCACGATCTCTGGCTGTTCGTCGTCTCCGGCCTGTTGCTCAACATCACGCCGGGGCCGGACAACGCCTACATCACCGGCCGCAGCCTGCAACTCGGCTGGCGCGGTGGGGCGGTGGCGGCCATCGGCATCGGTTGCGGATGCCTGGTGCACGTCTTCGCGACAGCGGTCGGCCTGTCGGCGCTGCTGGCGGCATCATCGACTGCATTCACGGCGGTGAAACTGATCGGCGGCGCCTATCTCTGCTACATCGGCATTCGCATGGTGCTCGCACGCGATGGCGCCTCGCACAGCGAACAGCCCGCCGCCAGGCCGGTGACACTGCGGCAGGTGTTCTGGCAGGGCGCGCTGACCAACATCCTCAATCCCAAGATCGCGCTGTTCTTCCTCGCCTTCCTGCCGCAGTTCGTCGATGTCGGGGCACCACACCCATCACTGGCGCTGCTGGTGCTCGGCGTCATCTTCGTCGTCAACGGCACGCTGTGGTGCCTCGGCATCGCCGCCTTCGCCGCGATCGCCGCACGGCGGATGCGGCAATCGGGAGCGCTGATGCGCTGGATCAATCGCGGCATCGGCGCGCTGTTCGTCTACCTCGGCATTCGCGTCGCGCTGATGGACGCGCGCTAGAGTCCCGTGGCGATCTTCTGGATCGCCTCGATCCCGAGATAGAGACCGAGCCCGATCATCGCGATCAGGAACCAGTGTCGGAAAGCGTCCGGATGCATCCGCGTGCGCACATTCTGGCCGATGAACATCCCGGCGAACGCGGCGACCAGCGCGACCAGCCCCGGCACCGCGACCGACACCGTGAGCAGCCCCGCGTCGGCAAGGCCGAGCATCAAACCGAGGGTCCCGGTGGTGAAGAAGACGCCGAGCGCCTGCACCAGTTCGTCCTTCTCCAGTCCGATCGCCTGCATGAACGGCATCGACGGAATCACCTGCACGCCGGTCGCCGCCGACACCGCGCCGGTGACAACGCCGACAACGCCGCCGATCCACTTCTCCTTCGCGGGCGGGACATGGAAGCGAACCTTCTTCAGGCCGATAACGCCGTAGATGATCAGAAGGACGCCGAGGATCAGCGTGCCGTAGCGCGCGTAAGGCCCTACCATGAGGCCCGAACCGCACCAGACACCAAACAGCAATCCTATCAGCATCGGCCACAGGCGGCGCAGCAAATCGCGCAAGTAAGGGCCGCCGAACGTCTGCCAGATATTGGTGGCGATCGACGGCACGATGACGATGGCAAGCGCGTGCGCCGGGGGCATGCGCGTCGCCAGCAGCCCCATCGCCACCGTCGGCAGGCCCAGCCCGATCACGCCCTTGACGAATCCGGCGAGCAGGAACACGGCGACGACGAGCATGAGACCGGGATCGGACATCAGCGCAGATTGACCGAGCCGGACGCGTGACGCAATCTGGAGGTTCCGGAAACAGCCTTCGGAATATCCGAAACATGGAACGGGGCGATGCGGTTCGATCTGGTCGACCTTCAGGTCTTCGTCGCGGTCGCGGAAGCGCGCAGCATCACCCGCGGCGCGGCCCGCGCCAACCTGGCGCTGGCGTCGGCCAGCGAACGCATCAAGACGCTGGAAGCGACGCTCGACGTCGCCCTGCTGCGGCGCGGCCGCCATGGCGTGACGCTCACCGATGCCGGCGAAAGCCTGCTCGACCACGCCCGCGTGGTGCTGGCGGCGGCGGACAACCTGCGCGGCGATCTTGCCGGCTACGCACGCGGGATCCGGACCAGCATTCGCGTGCTGGCGAATACGTCGGGCCTGTCGGAGCACCTGCCGCAGCTTCTCGCCAGCTTCCTGCGCGACCACCCGCAAGTGAACATCGACGCGGAAGAACTGGAAAGCATCGGCATCGCCGAAGCCATCGCATCCGGCCGCGCCGATATCGGCATCGCGGTGGAATCCGTGTTGCCGCCGGGTCTCGAACGGTTTGCGTTTCGCGACGACCGGCTGGTGCTCGTCGTCCCCGCGCAGGACATTCTCGCCCGCCGCCGCGCGGTTGATTTCGCCGAGGTGGCGGCGCGCGATTTCGTCGGGCTCGCCACCTCGAGCGCCCTGCAAACGCATCTGGCGACGCAGGCGGCGCGGCTCGGCGCGCGGCTGCGGTTTCGCGCGCGATTGCGTGACTTCGACGCGGTGTGCCGGTTGGTCGCCGCCGGCGTCGGCATCGCGGCGGTTCCGGAGGCCGTTGCGAAGCGTTGCGCGCGCGTGATGGCCATCAGATCGGTGCGGATTCGCGATGCATGGGCGACGCGCAAGCTCGCGATCTGCGTCCGCAGCCTGAAAACCCTGCCGCGGCCGGCACAGCAACTGGTCGCGCATCTGCGCGGCCACGGCATTTGATTCAATTTTCCCGCGACGCAACGGCGCTTGCCAAGTGATCGGACCGCGTCAAGATGATCGCCCAAACGATCATACAGGGAGGCTTTGATGAAACGGATGTCCTTGACGGCCGCGTTGTTGTCATCCGCGACTTTCGCGCTCGCCACATCGCTTATCGCCTTACCGGCCCGCGCCGAGGGTTACGAGGTGACGAAGCTGGTCCCCGGCTCCGCGTTCCACGGCGTCCATGGCCTCGGCATCGATGCCTCCGGCCGCCTGTTCGCCGGCAGCGTGGCGGGCGCCGCGCTTTACGAAGTCGATCGCGCAGCCGGCACCGCAAAAGTCGTGGTGCCGATCCCGCAAGGCATGGCCGACGACATCGCCTTCGCGCCCGATGGCACGATGGCGTGGACCGCCTTCCTCACCGGCGATATCTACGCCCGCAAGGGCGATGGACCGATCAAGAAGCTGGCGTCCGGTCTGCCCGGCATCAACTCGCTGGCCTACCGCAAGGACGGCCGGCTTTATGCCACCCAGGTGTTCCTCGGCGATGCGCTCTACGAAATCGACGCCACCAGCGAGAAGCCGCCGCGCAAGATCATGGAGAAGATGGGCGGCCTCAATGGCTTCGAGTTCGGCGCCGACGATCGCCTTTACGGGCCCTTGTGGTTCAAGGGTCAGGTGGTGAAGGTGGACGTCGACAAGGGTGAACTCGCCGTGGTGGCCGATGGCTTCAAGGTGCCGGCGGCCGTCAATTTCGATTCCAAGGGCCAGCTTTGGGTGGTCGATACCGCAACCGGCGAACTGGTGCGCGTCGATCCGAAGTCCGGCGCCAAGGCCACCGTGGCGAAGCTGAAGCCGTCGCTCGACAACCTCGCCATCGACAAGAACGATCGCATCTTCGTGTCCAACATGGCGGACAACGGCATTCAGGAAATCGATCCCGCGACCGGCAGCGCAAAGCAGGTCATCATCGGCAAGCTGGCCGACCCCGGCGGCCTTGCGATCACGTCGGAAGGCGGCAAGGACACGCTGCACGTCGCCGACGTCTTCGCCTATCGCAGCGTCGACGGCGCGTCCGGCGACGTCACCGAGCACGCGCGAATGCACGCGGCCGGCACCACGCTGGAATATCCGATGAGCGCCACGGCGAAGGGCGATCATGTCGTGCTGTCGAGCTGGTTCACCGGCACCGTGCAGGTGATCGACCGCAAGTCGGGCAAGACGCTGGAGATGATCCATGGGCTGAAAGCGCCATACGACGCGGTGCGGCTCGACGACGGCAGCCTTTTGGTCAACGAACTCGGCACCGGCTCGCTGGTCCGGCTCTCCGGCGAACACGGCAAGGACCGCAAGGTGATCGCCTCCGATCTCAAGGGGCCGGTGGGCCTCGTGGTGATCGATGCCGATACCGCCTACCTCACCGAAGCCT
>CAUJJN010000173.1 GCA_963204905.1 Pseudomonadota bacterium | reverse complement strand
TGGATTGCTTCGTCGCGACGCTCCTTGCAATGACGATCTAGGTTACGCCGCGGTCCAGCCGCCGTCGATCGACAGGTTCGCACCGGTGATCTGGCTGGCGTCGTCGCCGCACAGATAAACCGCGAGCGCCGCGACCTGCTCCACGGTCACGAATTGCTTGGTCGGCTGCGCGTCGAGCAATACGTCGTTGATGACCTGCTCCTTGGTCATGTTGCGCGCCTTCATGGTGTCGGGGATCTGCTTTTCCACCAGCGGCGTCCAGACGTAACCGGGGCTGATGCAATTGCAGGTGATCTTGTGCGTGGCCACTTCCAGCGCCACGGTCTTGGTGAGGCCGGCGATGCCGTGCTTGGCCGCGACGTAAGCCGACTTGAAGGGCGAGGCCACCAGCGAATGCGCCGACGCGGTGTTGATGATGCGGCCCCAACCGCGTTTCTTCATGCCCGGCACGGCGGCGCGGATGCTGTGAAACGCCGACGAAAGGTTGATGGCGATGATCGCGTCCCACTTCTCGATCGGGAAATCCTCGATTGGCGACACGAACTGGATGCCGGCGTTGTTCACCAGCACGTCGACCGAGCCGAAAGTCTTTTCGCCGAGCGCGACCATTTCGGCGATCTCCGCCGGCTTGGTCATGTCGGCTGGCGAGTGCACCGCCTTCACCTTGAAATCAGCTTCGATGCCCGCGCGCTCCTTCTCGATGTCCTCAGGCTTGCCCATGCCATTGAGCACGATATTGGCACCGGCCTTCGCCATCGCCCGCGCGTAAGCGAGCCCGATGCCGCTGGTCGATCCGGTGATCACCGCTGTCTTGCCTGTCAGAGTACCCATGTCATGCGCTCCTGTTTCAATCCTTGATCGACGGTGGACACTGCGCGGCGACGCGATCTTCCTCGGCGGTGAGATCGTAGGTCACCATTGTCTCGTCGTTCTGCGGCCGCTCCAGCCAATCCTTGTGCTGCATCGACTTGTCGACGTCCTGCTCACCGGACGACCAGTGCTCCAGCATATTAAGGCGGGAGAAGTCGTAGTCCTTCGACGAGCCGTGATAATTCTTCTGGCGGTAGATCAGGTGAACCACTGTGACGGTATTCTCCTTGGCCGCCTGCTCAAGGTACTTCACCGATGGATCGTCCTTCAGACTGTCGGGCAGTTTCGAAATCAGATCGCGCACCGCTTTGCGCGCGTTGTGGATCTTCTTGTTCTGGTCGGTGTTCAGTCGCGTGCGGCTGGAATAACGAATGTCCTTCTCACGCTCCGCGGCTTCCAGCATCGTGGTCGGCAGCGGTCCGCGCGCGCTGAACAGATCCGCCTGGAAGATCAGAAGATCGGTCGTCGTTTCCTGATCGAGCACGTAATCGAGCGGCGTGTTCGACGCCACGCCACCGTCCCAATAGTAATCCCCGTCGATCTCGACGGGAGGAAAGCCGGGCGGCAGCGCACCCGACGCCATGATGTGTTCAGGACCGATCTTTTGCCGCTCGTTGTCAAAATAAACGAAGTTGCCGGTGGTGATGTTGACCGCGCCGACGCTGAGCCGCGTCACGCCGGAATTGATGCGATCGAAATCAACCAACCGCTCCAGCGTCGCACGCAACGGCGACGTATCGTAGAAGCTCAACCCGTCCGGAGTCGACGTGGGCCAGAATTGCGTCGGCGGAATTCGCGGCATAAAAAAGCCGGGCACGCCGAAGGTGGCGATCATCGCCGCGCTGCCTTCGTTGAATAGCGAGCGCGCGCAATCGCCCGGCGGCTCCATCTGCCACGGCACCGGCGCGGAAAGCAGATTCCAGAATTCCTCGAGCTTTTCGATCCGCTTCTCGCGCGAATTGCCGGCGATGATCGCCGCGTTGATCGCGCCGATGGAAATGCCGGCGATCCATTGCGGCTCGAAATCATACCGGCACAGCGCCTGAAAGGCGCCGGCCTGATACGCCCCGAGCGCGCCGCCACCCTGCAGCACGAGGACACGCCGCGCCTTGGCCGGGATCGCGGATTTGGAGATATGGGACATCAGCATGGAACTGGGATGGTCGGGAAATCAGGCGGCACCGTGGCGACTGAAACCCGCGCCGTCAATCGACGAAATCGCGTAGGCTGTCACACTCTGGTCATCGACCCGATATCATCGCGCCGGCGGCGGCTTCTCGTCCGGCGTCGCCAGGATCAGCGCCCAGAACACTTTGTATTTTGTGCCCGGCGCATAGGTCGCGGCGATTCCGAGCCGGGTCACGCCCTTGTGCAGCATATTGGCGCGATGCGGCGGCGAATCTCGCCAGCCTGAAAAAGCTTCCGCCAAGGTATGATAGCCCGCCGAGATATTCTCAACGGCCACCACGGCCGGATAACCCGCCGCATTGAGGCGCTTGCCCAGCGCCCCCGCGACATCGTGATCGAGCTTGTTGCGCCGGGCCATGGCCATTGCCTGGGTCTCGGCCGCCTTCATCAGTTCGGGATCGACAGTGACCGCGCCAAGGCCATTGTTTTGCCGATAGCCGGAAATCATCGAAGCCGCGACTCCCGCATCGACCTTGGCGCCGCCATGGGCCATGCTGAGATAGAAGGCCGGCTGTTCGGGCGTCCGTTCGACGGCGGTGCCGCAGCCGCCCAGCACCAGAAGGCTGCTCAAGACCGCCACGCCACGCTTCATGCCCGAATCCCCACGGTTGCCAAGCAACTGTTCTTGCACATCAACCGTGGCTGAAAGGTGAACGGCTTCCGTTTTCATGTGGGGCGCGACCGGCAAGCCTTCTCTCAATCCGCGAATATGCGATAGCGCCGGGGGTGCAGTTCCACGATCTCTCCGGCCCTGAGCTCGTGGTCGCGCGGGGTGTCGATCTCGATCACCGTCTCGTTGCCGCCCGCGGAGACCGAGATGTCGGCGCGCTGGATCGCGCCGAACGAGCGCACATGGCGCACCGCGCCGCGCAGGCCAATGCTCTCCGAGCCGACCTGCATGTCGTGGCGGCGCACGTACAGTTTCGACGGGCCGCCGACATTCGGCGCCGCGATGTTCAACGGCTGATCACCGATCCACACCTGCCCCTCGGCGACATTGACCGGGAGCACC
Organism: Pseudomonadota bacterium; assembly: GCA_963204905.1. Lineage (GTDB taxonomy): Bacteria > Pseudomonadota > Alphaproteobacteria > Rhizobiales > Xanthobacteraceae > 62-47. The sequence continues at coordinate 8,674 of CAUJJN010000173.1, read as the reverse complement.
ACGGACTCGCCGATGAAGCCGTGCACGAACGCCGTCGCCGGGTAATCATACACTTCGCCCGGCGTCCCAATTTGTTCGATCCTGCCCTTGTCCATCACCACGACGCGGTTGGCGACTTCCAGCGCCTCTTCCTGATCATGCGTGACGAAGACCGACGTGACGTTGATCTCCTCATGCAACGAGCGCAGCCAGCGCCGCAACTCCTTGCGCACCTTGGCGTCGAGCGCACCGAATGGCTCGTCCAGCAGCAGGATGCGCGGCTCGGTCGCGAGCGCGCGCGCCAGCGCGATGCGTTGCCGCTGACCGCCCGACAACTGGCTGGGATAGCGATTGGCGAGCCAGTCGAGTTGCACCAGATCGAGCAGCTCCTTCACGCGCGCGCGGATGCCAGCCTCGTCCTTGCGGATGGCGCGCGGCTGAACGCGCAGGCCGAACGCAACATTCTCGAACACCGTCATGTGGCGGAACAGCGCATAGTGCTGAAATACGAAGCCGACCTGCCGCTCTCCGGCGCCCCGCGCCAGCGCATCCTGACCATCGAACGACAGCTCGCCCGCATCAGGCCAATCGAGGCCGGCGATGATCCGCAGCAATGTGGTCTTGCCTGATCCCGAAGGACCAAGCAGGGCCAGCAATTCGCCATCGGCGATCTTCAGATCGACGCTGTCGAGCGCGGCGAATGCCCCGAACGTCTTGGTGATGTTGGTGAGTTCAATTGTCACGCGCTTGCCGCCCTTCGTCGAGATGCCGTTCCAGGATCGTCTTCACAACGAGCGTAATCAGCGCCAGCAACGCCAGCAACGAGGCGACGGCGAACGCCGCCACGAACTGATACTCATTATAAAGGATCTCGACCAATAGCGGCATCGTATTGGTCTCGCCGCGAATGTGGCCCGACACCACCGACACCGCGCCGAATTCGCCCATGGCGCGCGCGTTGCAAAGCAGCACGCCGTACAGCACGCCCCATTTGATATTCGGCAGCGTGACGCGAAAGAAGGTCTGCAACCCCGACGCACCAAGCGAGAGCGCGGCTTCCTCCTCCAGCGTCCCCTGCTCCTGCATCAGCGGAATCAACGCACGGGAGACGAACGGGAACGTCACGAACGTCGTCGCCAGCGCGATCCCCGGCACCGCAAACAGAATCTGGATGTTATGGCTTTGCAGCCATGCGCCGAAATAGCCTTGCGCACCGAACAACAACACGAACACCAGGCCGGCAATCACCGGGCTCACGGAGAACGGCAGATCGATCAACGTGACGAGAATCGTCTTGCCGCGAAACTCGAACTTGGCGATGGCCCAGGCGGCGATCAGGCCGAACACCAGATTGAGGCCGACCGAAATCGCCGCCACCGCCAGTGTCAGCTTGATCGCCGACAAGGCTTCGGGCTCGGCCAGCGCCGCGAGATAGGCGCTCACGCCCCTGGAGAACGCCTGCGCGAAAACGATGGTCAGCGGCAGCACCACGAAGACGGTGAGAAACAGCATCGTCACGCCGATGATAACGACGCGCGCCAGCCACGGCTCGCTGCGCACCGTGGCTCTTTGCGTATGGAATTGCAGCGTGCTGTCGGACATCGCGATCTTCCTAGTGCACGGGAATGCGGGTCTGCGCCCAGTGCTGCAGACGGTTGACCACAAGGATGATCAGGAAGGCCGCGATCAGCATGACGACCGCGATGGCGGTGGCGTCGGCATAACGGAATTCCGACAGCCGGATCACGATCAACAGCGGCGCGATCTCCGAGACGTTCGGCAAATTGCCGGCGATGAAGATCACCGAACCGTACTCACCAACGGCACGGGCGAACGCCAGCGCGAAGCCCGTCAGCAGCGCCGGGATCAGGCTCGGCAGGATCACCCGCCAGATGATTTGCCAGCGGCTGGCGCCCAGGCTCGCCGCCGCCTCCTCAATTTCCGGATCGAGATCGATCAGCACCGGTTGCACGGTGCGCACCACGAACGGAATTCCTATGAAAATCATCGCAAGGAAAATGCCGATCGGCGTGAACGCCACCTTGATGCCGAGTTCGGCGAGCGGTGCGCCGAGCCAGCCGTTCGCCGCGAACAGCGACGTCAGCGCAATGCCGGCGACAGCCGTCGGCAACGCGAAGGGAATATCGACGATGGCATCGAAGATGCGGCGACCGGGAAAGCGGTAGCGCACCAGCGCCCACACCACGATGCTGCCCGCCACCAGGTTGACCAGCGCCGCCGCGAAGGCCAGCCCGAAGGAAATCTTCAACGCGTTGAGCGTGCGACGGCTGGTGACGATGCTGGTGAATTCAGCGAAACTGAGTTCGAAAGTCTTGAGGAACAGTCCCGCGAGGGGGATCAGGATGATGATTGACAGCCATGTCAGCGTCAGCCCCATGGTGAGGCCGAACCCCGGCAAGGTGCTTCGTCGTTCCGATCTTCTCCTCACGACACCGCTTTCCCGCAACGCGATCAATCCTTGTAGATCTGATCGAAGATACCACCTTCGGCGAAGTGCGTCTTCTGCGCCTTGGTCCAGCCTCCGAACACGTCGTCGATCTTGAACAGTTCCACCTTCGGAAACGCCTCGGCATATTTTTTGGAGATGTCCGGATCGGTCGGGCGGTAGTAGTTGCGGCCTGCGACGTCCTGCCCTTCCTTCGTATACCAGTATTTCAGGTAGGCCTCGGCCACCGCACGGGTTCCCTTCTTGTCGACCACCTTGTCGACAATGGCGACCGGCGGTTCCGCGAGAATGGAGATCGACGGCACCACGATCTCGAACTTGTCCTTGCCGAATTCCTTCAGCGCCAGGAAGGCTTCGTTTTCCCACGCCAGCAGTACGTCACCGACGCCGCGCTCGACGAAGGTGACGGTCGATCCCCGCGCGCCGGTATCGAGCACGGGCACGTTCTTGTAGATGTCCCCGACGAATTTTTTGGCCTTGTCCTCGCCGCCGAATTTCTTCAGCGCGTAACCCCACGCGGCGAGATAATTCCAGCGCGCGCCGCCGGAGGTCTTCGGATTCGGCGTGATGACGCTGACGCCCGGCTTCACCAGATCGTCCCAGTCCTTGATTTTCTTCGGGTTGCCCTTGCGCACGAGGAACACGATCGTCGAGGTATAGGGCGATGAGTTCTGCGGCAGGCGCTTCTGCCAATCGGCGGCGAGCAATCCCTTGCTCGCAATTGCATCGATGTCATAGGCCAGCGCCAGCGTCACGATATCGGCTTGCAATCCGTCGATCACCGAGCGCGCCTGCGATCCGGAGCCGCCGTGCGACTGCTTGATCTCGACGCTCTTGCCGGTCTCCTTCTGATAAGCAGCGATGAACGCCTTGTTGAAATCGACATAGAGCTCTCGCGTCGGATCATACGACACGTTCAGCAACGAGACGTCCGCGGCGAACGACGGGCTCACCAAGATCAACGACGCAGCGGCAAGAAACGTACGGCGATGCATATCGATCTCCACTTGTCCGACGACGAAATTGCCCTTCGGAACATTCGACAAAACTGTTGAATTGCGACCTTTAAGTCAACGAAAGCGCATTTCAATGTTCGTCGCGTCGCAGCGGCAATTTGCTACGAAGTCGTGGTGGTGTGGATGCCGCATTCCGTCTTGCCGCGACCGCGCCAGCGGCCGGCGCGCGAATCCTCGTCCGCGGCGGCGCGCGACGTGCAAGGCATGCAACCGACCGACCGAAAGCCGGACGCCGCCAAGGGATGCGCGGGCAGCTTCGCCGAGGCATAGATCGCCGCGATGTCCTCGGGCGAGCTATTGGCGAGCGGATTGAATTTCAGGCGCGCGCCGTCATCCTCGACAACAGGAAGCACCGCGCGCGCGCCGCCCTGGAATCGCTTGCGACCGTTGATCCACCCCGCGAATAGCGAAAGTGCGCGCTTGAGCGGTTCGACCTTGCGAATCCGGCAGCAGGCGTCCGGATCGGAGAACCACAATTCGCTGTCGGGATCGTGACGCGCCAGATCGACCGGAAGCGGCCGAATCGATCGCACGTCACACAGACCAAGCGTCGCGATCAGCGTGCTGCGATAGGACAGTGTTTCCGCGAACAGCCAGCCGGTGTCGAGAAATATCACCGGTATTGCCGGGTCCACATCGGCCGCCACTTTCAACAGCGCTGCGGATTCGGTGCCGAACGACGACACCACGGCCAGTCGATCACGACCGACCGCGCGCAATGCCGCCTCGACGATCTGCGTAGGCGACGCTTGCGCGAGTTCGCGATCGAGGCGCGCCGCAGTGGCCGCGACGGCCTCGACATCGTCCGGGAGTATCGTCATTCGGCTGCCATCAATAGATTGGGATGCTGGTGCGCCAACGCCGACGCGCGCCATGGCGCGGAATGCGCAACGACATCGCCGATGACGAGGATCGCCGGCCCGCCATCGACTTGCGTGGCCAGCTCCGGCAGGTCGTCGAGCACGCCGACGGCCGCGCGCGAATTCGGCCGCGTCACCCGCGCGAACACGCCGACCGGCGTCAGCGGCGAGCGTCCCGCGGCGAGCAGGCCGGCGCGCACCGCGGGTGCGGCGGTCATGCCCATGTAGACCACGACGGTCATCTCCAGATCGGTTAGCGCCGACCAATCAACGTCGGCGGCGTCAGCGGCCTTGTGCGCGGTGAGGAACGTGACGCGACGCGCTTCGTGACGATAAGTCAGCGGCACCTCGAATTCGGCGGCGGCGCCGAGCGCCGCGGTGATGCCGGGCACCACACTATAGGACACGCCGGCATCGCGCAGCGCGTTGACCTCCTCGCCGCCGCGTCCGAACACGTAGCCGTCGCCACCCTTGAGGCGCACCGCTCGTTGACCCGCGCGCGCGGCCTCGATCAACAAGCGGTTGACCGCCTCCTGTCCGATGCCAGGCTTGCCGATGCGGCGGCCGACCGGCACGCGCGCGGCGTCGCGACGAATGCGGTCAAGAATTTCCGGCGACACCAGTTCGTCGTGAAACACCACGTCGGCATCCTGCAACGCGCGCAGCCCCTTGACCGTGAGCAGATCGGGATCGCCCGGCCCCGCCCCGACGAGAGTAACGTGGCCTTCCGCCGCGCCTTGTGTCCCGCCTACGAAGGCCGAGGGATCGGCGATCGCGCGCAGCCCGGCTTCGGCTGCGTCGCCGCGTCCCGCCAGAACTTCCGCGCCGATCGATCCATCGACCACCCGCTCCCAGAACCGACGACGCAACGACGGCTGCGCGATGCGCGCGTTGATCGACGGACGCCAACGGCCGATGAAAGCGGCGAGATCGCCGATCCGCGACGGCAGCAACGCCTCGATGCGTTCGCGCAAGCGCCGCGCCACCACCGGCGACGCGCCGCCTGTGCCGATCGCGACCACGACGTCGCCGCGATCGACGATCGCGGGAAAGATGAATGTCGAGTGCGCCAGATCGTCCATCACGTTGACTGGCACGCCCGCCGCACGCGCGCGCGCCGCGACCGCCAGCCCGACCTCGCCGGCGCCAGCGCACAGCACCGCCACAACGCCGCCGAGATCGATCGTCGCCGGGTCCCGCATGTCGAAGGTGGTGCGCGTGGCGGCCTCCGGATCGACCCCGGCGAGATCATAGTCGCCGTCGGTCGCGTGCCAGCGCACCTCGGCCTGCGCTGCCGACAAAATGCGCAGCTTGGCGCGCGCCAGTTCGCCGCCACCCACCAGCAGCACAGATCCGCGCCGCACGTCGAGAAAAACCGGAAGCCACTTCATCACGAACTCCCAACCCGCCAAGTTCTGGGTTGACTAGAATTATTTTCTGTATATTCCTCTCACACAGGACGTAAACAGAAAAATTTTACTTCTATCGCGCCCTGAAAAAATGGAATTCCTTGCTCCCAATTTCAGGCGCCACACATGCAACGTCCTTCACTCGTTCCGTCCGCCCGGACACCGCTGTCGTCTCCGGCTCCCACCGAAAGCAATGCACAACTCGCGCCAGACCCGGATGACGGTCCCGCAGGCCCGTCGATGGACCGGCTCGATCAACTGGAAGCGCAGAGCATCTACATTTTCCGCGAGGCCTTCGCCCGACTGAAGAAGCTGGCGCTGTTGTGGTCGCTCGGCAAAGACTCGAACGTGATGATCTGGCTGGCGCGCAAGGCGTTCTTCGGTCGCGTGCCGTTCCCGGCGCTGCACGTCGACACCGGCAAGAAATTTCCTGAGATGTACGCATTCCGCGACCGCTACGGCAAAGAGTGGGAACTCGATCTGCGCGTCGAACCCTGCCCGCCGATCGACGCGGTCGATCCGACCTTGCCGCCGGCCGCACGCTCCGCCGCGCGCAAGACCGAGGGCCTCAAGACGGCGCTCGCCAAGTACGGCTTCGACGGCCTGATCGCCGGCATTCGCCGCGACGAGGAAGCGACGCGCGCGAAAGAGCGCGTGTTCTCGCCGCGCGGCACGGAAGGCGGCTGGGACGTCCGCGATCAACCGCCGGAGTTCTGGGATCATTTCAACGCCTCGCCGCCGCCGGGCGCGCATCTGCGCATCCACCCCATCCTGCATTGGACCGAGGCGGATATCTGGGCCTACACCCAGCGCGAAAATATCCCGATCATTCCGCTGTATCTCGCCAAGGGCGGCTGGCGTTATCGCTCGCTCGGCGACGCAGACATCACCTTCCCGGTAGCGTCCAACGCTTCCAGCATTGCTGAAATTCTCGATGAGCTGGCCGCGACGAAGGTGCCGGAGCGCGCCGGCCGCGCGCTGGATCACGAAACCGAAGATGCGTTCGAGCGGCTGCGCGTCGCCGGCTATCTGTAACTCTCACGACTTCGAGTCCTGTCATGAACATGATCGTCGCCAATCGTTCCGTTACTTCAAGTGCCGCCACGTCATCGCGCCCGCTGGTGCGGATCGTCATCGTCGGCCATGTCGATCACGGCAAATCGACCCTGATCGGCCGGCTGCTGCATGAAACCGGCAGCCTGCCCGATGGCAAATTCGAAACGCTCAAGGCGGTCAGCGAGCGGCGCGGGATGCCATTCGAATGGTCCTTCCTGCTGGATTCGCTGCAAACCGAGCGCGATCAGGGCATCACCATCGACACTACCCAGATCGGCTTCCGCACGCCGCATCGCGACGTGGTGCTGATCGACGCCCCAGGTCATGCCGAATTTTTGCGCAATATGATCACCGGCGCGGCACAGGCCGACGCCGCGCTGCTGTTGATCGACGCATTCGAAGGCGTGCGCGACCAGACCCGCCGCCACGGCTACCTGCTGCATCTCCTCGGCGTGAAGCAGGTCGCGGTGATCGTCAACAAGATGGATCGCGTCGGTTTCGACCGGCAACGCTTCCAGGCCATCAGCGACGAGATTTCCGCGCATCTCACCGGCCTCGGCGTGACGCCGACCGCGATCATCCCGATCTCCGCGCGCGAGGGCGATGGCGTCGGCGCCGCCTCAAAGCGGCTCGACTGGCATGATGGGCCGACCGTGATCGGCGCGATCGACCAGTTCGAGCCGGCGCGCGCGCTGGAGCAACTGCCGCTGCGCCTGCCGGTGCAGGCGATCTACAAGTTCGACGATCGTCGCATCGTCGCCGGACGCATCGAGTCCGGCCGTCTCAAGAGCGGCGACGAGATCGTCATCATGCCGGCCGGCAAGATCGCGAAAATCCGCTCGATCGAAAGCTGGCCCGCGACCTCGCTCAGAGAGCATCATCATGCCGGACACGCGGTCGGCATCACGCTCGACCGCGAGCTGTTCCTCGAACGCGGCGATATCATAGGCCATGCCGACAGCGCGCCCCGCGCCGCCAGGCGTCTCCGCGCGCGCATCTTCTGGCTGCATGACACACCGCTGGCGACCGGCACGTCGAGTCTCGTTCGTCTCGGCACCAGGGAAAGCCGCGCCACCGTCGCAGCCATCGCCAAAGCCGTCGATCCCGGCGAACTTTCGAGTGCCGCAAGCGCCGCGATCGCACGTAACCACGTCGGCGAGATCGAGATCGCGCTGGCGCAGCCGGTGGCGGCGGACATTCACACCGACAATCCGCATACCGGCCGCCTCGTCATCGAGGTCGACGGCCGCATCGCCGGCGGCGGACTGGTGATCGGCATCGACGCCGTCGGGCGCGCCGCGCCGATCGACATCGTGCCGGTGGAATCGGCGTTGCAGCCGGAGGAACGCGCGGCGCGCTATCATCATCGCGGCGCGGTGCTGTGGTTCACCGGCCTGCCGGGCGCCGGCAAATCGACGCTGGCGCGCGCGCTGGAGCGTCGCCTGTTTGAAAGCGGCGGCTCGCCGGTGCTGCTGGACGGCGACACCTTGCGCGCGGGCCTCAACGGCGATCTCGGATTCTCCGCGAAGGACCGCAGCGAGAACATCCGCCGCCTCGCGGAAGTCGCGGCGCATCTCGCGCGCAACGGCCACATCGCCATCGTCGCGGCCGTTTCGCCATCGACGGAAGATCGCGCGGCCGCGCGGCGCATCGCCGGCGATCTGTTCCGCGAAATCTATATCGCGACGCCGGCCGATGTCTGCGAAAGCCGCGATCCCAAGGGCCACTACGCCAAGGCCCGCGCCGGCCAGCTCAGCGGCTTTACCGGCATCGGCAATGATTATGAAACACCGCGCGCGAGCGAACTCGTCATCGACACCGCGCGTCGCACGATCGCGGACGCAACCGGCGACATCGCGCGAATGCTGTCGCGCACCGGCGTGCTGC
>CAUJJN010000172.1 GCA_963204905.1 Pseudomonadota bacterium | reverse complement strand
GAACGTTTGCCACTCGACTTCCGATGCCCGCAGCGCGAACGACCACGACGGCATCACGAACGGTCCGCGTTCGACCGAAATGATCCTGCCGTCCTGCACGCCGATCAGCCATTGCGTGCTGCCGACTTCGAGCAGAAAGCGTGTCGCGAGGAAACGGCCGCGCCGCACCAGCGGCGCATCGGCATTGACCCGTTCGGGCAGTTGTTCGATCACAGCGCTGGTCATGTCACGCGAGCCTCACCAATGCGTCGAGCGCCACCACGCCATCGCCTTCTCCGCGCACCAGCAACGGATTGATCTCGGCATCGGCGACATCATGCTCCTCGTCGAGCGCGAGTTGAGACAGCGCGACGATGGCTTGCGCAACGCCTTCGAGATCGCCTTTCGGACGGCCGCGAAAGCCCTGCAACGTCTTGACGATCGCAAGCTCGGAGATCATCTCGCGTGCGGTCTCGAGCGTGACCGGCGCAAGACGAATGCTGCGATCCCGGTAGATTTCGGTGTAGATGCCGCCGGCGGCGAGCAGCACCACCGGGCCAGCATCCGCATCCTTGCGGTAGCCAAGCAGCAATTCGCCGAGGCCCGACATCATCGGCTGCACGATGACTTCCGCCGCAGCGGCGTCCGGCGCAGCCTTGCGCACCGACGCGGCGATCGACGCCATGGCTGCCTTGACGCCCGCCATATCGCGGACATTCAGCACCACGCCGCCGACATCGCTCTTGTGCGCAATGGTCTCGGACAACAATTTCACCACCACCGGATAGTCAAAAGGCAGATCGATCGTCGACGCATCGATAGGCAGCACCACTGATGCCGCATGCGGTACGCCGACGCGCGCGAACAGAGCATAGGCGTCGCGTTCATTCAACTGTGCTGATTTGTTGCGCCTGACAGAACGCGACACAGTTACTTGAGCGGTCGCGGGACGACGCGCAAATGCCGCAGCAATCGCATCGGCACAGGCTTCGGGTGTTCTGAAATTCGGAACATTTGCCTGCGACAACATTGCTAGCGCGTCGGGCGCGTCGGGCGCGAGAAATGAAACAAGCGGCTTGTCAGTTGATGCGCTTTCGATCACCGGCTTGACCGCGAGATCGGGACGGAAACGCGCCGACGATCCGGTGACCGCGACAACCAAATCGAACTCCGGCGCCGACAACAATACATCCAGCGCAGCCTTCATCACGTCAGGCCGCGTGCCGGCCATGGTGAGATCCACCAGCACGCCGCGCTCGACGCTGACACCCGCAGCCTGCAATCGCGCGAACGTATCGTCGCTCGGACGCGTCACATCGACGCCGCGCAACGCAAGGCCGTCCACCACCATCGCCGCGCCGCCACCCGTCGTCGTCACCACGCCGACGCGAGGCGCGCGTCCACGCACCGCTCCTGCCGGGATGCGCCCGAGCAACGGCAAGGTTTCCAGCAACGCCTCGAAATTGTCGACGCGGGCGATGCCGCAATCAGACAAGAAGGCGCCGGCGATATCGTCCTCGCCGGCGAGCGCGCCGGTGTGCGAGAGCGCCAGTTCCGCGCCTTGCTGCGAGCGGCCGAGTTTATAAGCGACAACCGGCTTGCCGCGTGCGGCCGCCGCCACGGCGAAGCGGCGCAGATCATCGGCGTGACGCAGGCTTTCGAGGAACAGCATGTAACCCGTCACTGCCGGATCATCGAGCGTCATCGCGCAGATTTCGCCCAGCGTCAGATCGATCTCATTACCGACCGACACCAGACCGGCAAAACCGACCGACCGCGCCTTGCCGCGCGACACCAGCGCGCCCAACATGCTGCCGCTATGCGACGCGACGAACACGCCGCCGCTCGGGAGATTCGGCTCGGCGAATGCGGCATTCGCCGTCAGCAAAGCCTTCGCATGAAAATTCACGATGCCAATGCTGGACGGTCCGAGAATGCGAATGCCGGTCTCGGCGATGATCGCTTTGAGTTCGTCGACACGTCGGAGGCCTTCGCTGCCGGCCTCGGCGAAGCCCGTCGCCAGGATGGTCGCGACCTTGACGCCGCGCGCCGCGCATTCCCGCATCGCCTCGATGACGCCGTCCGCCCCCGCCAGAATGAAGGCGTGATCCGGAGCTTCCGGCAACGCGGCCAGCGACGGCCACGCGCGTTCGCCAAGCACCGTGTCCCGCCGCGCATTGATCGGATAGATCGTGCCGGAATAGCCGGCTTGCCGCAGAAACTGCAGCGGCCGCGCCGCCACCTTGGCAGGATCGGCCGACGCGCCGACAATCGCGATGCTGCGTGGCGCGAGCAGCGCTTGCGACAGCATCGGCGACGGCGCGACTGGTCTATTCTGCGGCACGAGCCACGGCCTTCCGCTGATCAAACCGACGCTCGAAAACGTGTTCGGCGATGCGGTTCTTGAGAATTTCAGTCGAGCCGCCGGCGATCATCCAGCCGCGCGTCCGACGCATACAGTATTCCGCCAGCGATTCCTGGCTATAGCCAGTGCCACCCATGATCTGAACGGCCTCATTGGCGGCATCGAAACCAGCCTGGTTGCAGGCAAGCTTCGCCAGCGCGGTATCGAACGCAGTCGGCAGGCCATCGGTCACGCTCGCGGCGCGATACAACAGGAGTTGAGCGGACTCCAGCTTCAGCGCCATATCCGCGAACTTCCACTGTAGTCCCTGGAATTCGCACAACGGGCGCCCGAACTGTTGACGCACCAAGGCATGCTCGCGCGCGAGGTTGAAGGCATAACGCCCCAGCGCCAGCGCACGCGACGAATTGCCCAGCCGCTCGACGTTGAAGCCGGCGATCTGCTTCTTGAAGCCGCCGATGCCGAGCAGCACATTCGCGGCCGGAATCCTGCAATCCTCGAAATAAAGCTGGCACCATTCCTCGCCGCTCATGAACGGCGACGGCTTGCCGATGGTGAAGCCGGGGGTGCCGCGCTCGATCAGCACCGAGCCGATGCCGTTCACGCCGGGCGCGAAGCGCACATAGACGAGAAACACCGACGCGTCGGGACTATGGGTGCCAAACACCTTGGTGCCGTTGATGACGTAGTGATCGCCGTCCTGTCGCGCCGAGGTTTTCAGTTCCGTCACCGCCGAGCCGGCGTCCGGCTCGCTCATGCCGAGGCTGATGACGCTGCGCCCCGCCAACAGGTCGGGCAGATAGCGCTGCTTCTGATCGTCGCTGGCGTATTCGACGAAGGTGCGGATCGGCCCGAAATTGCCGGCCTGCACCACGTCGGCGCTGCGTGGACACACTGACGCGATCGTCTGGATGGCGATGACAGCGTCCATCAGGCTGCCGCCCTGCCCGCCATCCTTTTCGTCGAACGTGATGCCGAGCAAACCCTGCTTCGCGAGTTTCTCGGCAACGTCGAATGGAAAGCGCGGGTCGTGCGCGCGCTCCACCGCGCCGGCCGCCAGATGCGCCTCGGCGTACCGCCGAACCGAGTCGGCAAATGCGCGCTGTTCTTCGTTCAAATCGTCAATCATACCCGGCAGGCTCGCGGTTCGATTTTTCCTCAGTCGTTGTCCCGCGAAGGTGGTTTGACGCGCAACTACAGAAAGATTATTCGTCTATAAGATTTTGTAATGGAGACGCCGATGCGCGAAGCGATGCCGCCTCTCAACCCGCTTCATGTTTTCGAGATCACCGCCCGCCTTGGCAGCTTCACCAAGGCAGCGCAAAAGCTGCGCGTCACCCAGCCCGCGGTGAGCCGGCAGGTCCAGACGCTGGAGAATTATCTCGGAGTCCGGCTGTTCGAACGTGACAAGCAGGGCATCCGCCTTACCGCGATCGGCGAGCAGTTCCACCGGCAGATCTCGCCGGCGTTCCAGATTATCGCCAGCGCTTCGGCCAATCTCACCGCGACGCGCAAGATCGAACCGCTCAACGTACGCACCTATACGACTTTCGCGTCAAAGTGGCTGATTCACCGATTGCCGTCGTTTTACGTGACGTACCCGAACATCAAGCTCAACATCAGCAATGTTGTCGCGCCGGTCGATTTCGAAAAAGACAATGTCGACCTCGCGATCCAGTTCGGCAACGGCCAGTGGCGCGGCGCGGAGGTGGAACTGCTGTTCAAGGATCTGATCCAGCCGGTGTGCAGCCCGAAACTGCTTGCGAAAACCCGGCTGATCGAACTCGATGATCTCAAGAAAGTGCCGATGCTGCATTCGCATTATCGCCGCACCGACTGGCACGATTGGCTCGCCGCCGTGCACCGCACCGACCTGATGTCCGAGGACGGCATCAGCTTTTCCACGTCGATCCTGACCTATCAGGCAGCGGTGGAAGGTGTCGGCGTGGCCATGGGGCAAATCCACCTGCTGCAGAACGAGCTCCGCGCCGGAACCCTGGTTCCGCTGTTCAACGCGCCGTTCGAGCGACGGTTGGCGCACTACGTGGTGTGGCCGAAAAACCGGCCGCTCAACCGCAAGGGCCGCAGCTTCCTGAGCTGGCTGCGCAAAAGCGCCGCCGAATTCACCAAAACGGTCTGATTCCATCAGCCCATGTCGCGCGGTGGCGGCAATTCATTACAAATAATTATCGGCGAATGACTTTCTGTTAGTTGAAAGCATGGGCCGCATTCCGTTGGGTGGAAAAGAACAACAAGGATGGAAGGACCCGCAATGCTGAGCAAGGTCGATGCTCCCGCGGAACAGCAGGCGCGAACCTGGGTCGCGGCTTTCAATCAGGCTCTCGGCGGCGGGGACAAGACGGCACTGACGTCATTGTTCGCGGCCGATTGTCACTGGCGCAATCTATGCGGGCTGTCCTGGAACATCTTCACCCGAAGCGGTCGCGAGGCGATCTGCGACACCCTGCTGCGCGACAGCCGTGACGCGAATGCGCGCGACTTCAGCGTCGCCAGCGACCTTCTCGCGCCGCGCCGCGTCACCGTTGCCGGGCAAGAGGTGATCGAGGCGATCTTCCGTTTCGTCTCGGACAACGGCGCCGGGCTCGGCGTCATGCGATTGCTGCCGGACGATCATCCACGGGCCTGGACCATTTCCACGCTGCTCGACATGGACGGCATCTGCGCCATGCGCCGCCACGACAACGAACCGGTGTCGCACGCCCGCGATTTCGCCGAGGCAAGCTGGCTCGATCAGCGTGCGCGACAACTCGCCTACGCGGATCGCGAACCCGACGTGCTGATCGTCGGCGGCGGCCATGCCGGCATCTCGGCAGCGGTCGAACTGAAGCGGCTCGGCTTCGACGTGCTCATCGTCGACAAGGAGGAACGCATCGGTGATAACTGGCGGCTGCGTTACAACGGCCTCAAGCTGCACAACAAGACGCCGGTCAATCACCTGCGCTACATGCCGTTCCCGGTGACGTGGCCGGACTACATTCCGAAGGACAAGATCGCCAACTGGCTCGAAACCTACGTCGAGAGTATGGACCTCGATTTCTGGACCCGCACCACCTTCGAAGGCGCCACCTATGACGATGCCACCGCGACGTGGCAGGCCACGGTCCGCCGCGATGGCCAGGCGCCGCGCACGCTGCGCCCGAAGCATATCGTGCTTGCCACCAGCGTCAGCAGCGTGCCAAACATCCCGCAAATTCCGACCATCGAGAATTTCAAGGGCACCGTGCTGCATTCCAGCCGGTTCACCAAGGGCGCCGATTGGACCGGCAAGTCGGCACTGGTGCTCGGCACCGGCACCAGCGCGCACGACATCGCGCAGGAATTGCAAGCTCACGGCGCGAACGTCACCATGGTTCAGCGCAGCCCAACCATGGTGATCAACGTCGACCCCAGCGCACAGCTCTACGACAAGACCTATCTCGGCGATGGCCCGCCGATCGAGGTGCGCGACACGCTCAATTCGTCGGTGCCGCTCGCGGTGATGAAACTCGCGCACAAGATCGTTACCGATGAAGTCCGCAAACTCGACGCGCCATTGCTGCGGCGTCTGGAGAAGGCGGGCTTCCGCCTTGAATTCGGCGAGGGCGGCACCGGGTGGCCGCTGAAATTCCGCCAACGCGGCGGCGGCTATTACTTCAACGTCGGCTGCTCTGAGCTGATCGCCGACGGCAAGATCGGCCTGGTGCAAGCCGCCGACATCAAGCACTTCGTCGCCGGCGGGGTCGAGATGAACGACGGCACAATGCGCAACGCCGACCTCATCGTGCTCGCCACCGGCTACAAGGGACAGGATCACATGGTTGGCACGCTCTTCGGCGACAGCGTCGCCGAACGGGTTGGCCGCATCTGGGGCTTTGACGACGCCACCCAGGAACTGCGCAACATGTGGGTGCGCACGCCGCAGCCCGGCCTGTGGTTCACTGGCGGTGCGTTCTCACAGTGCCGCATCTACAGCCGCTACATGGCACTTCAGATCGAAGCCATCGAGACCAAGCGATTGAACAAGGCCGCCGACTAGGTCCGCGGCATCCAAGTTCCTCCCGAGGGGACAACCTGGCCCTGCTTTCCGACATTGTCGGAAGCGGGGCATTTTTTTAATCGGGATGGCGCCTGGATCAGCATCAAGCCATCGTGGCGGGAAGCGCGCACGTCGTTCGGCCAGGCTCCTCCCATCCCCTGACGGCTTTAGCTGCTGATAAACGTGAATGCCCGGGACAAGCCCGGGCATGACGGATCAGATTTAAATGGATGATCTGGAGCGAACCACTTAGGCCCGCCCGCAAGGCGCAGAATATCTACGGAATGATCTTCTGCGCGCGGAAATCGCCAATGATGTCCTTCATCATCTGCTCGCTGTCGATCATCTCGGTGAAACCGTGCTGATAAGCTTTCACCATGCTGATCATGTTGTCCCACTTGCGCCGGAACACGGTGTCGGCATAGGCCCACGGCACCAGGCGGAACAGATCCGTTTGGCGCAGACCGTTGCTGGCGACGATCTCGTTCCACAGGTCGCGCTTGTCGTCCATGAACTCGGTGAGTCGCATGTTCTTTACTGGCCCCGGCTCCAGGCCGAACATCGCGGCGAGGCGCGGCCACATGTATTTCCAGCGATAGGAATCGCCGTTGCCAATATTGAAGGCCTGGTTCGCCGCGCGGGGATCGGTTGAAGCCCACAGCATGGCGCGATTGAGAATGCGCACATCGGAGGCGAAGGTGATTGCGTTGTAAGTCTCCTCGTCGCCCGGGAAGTAGAACGGCTGATTCAGCGCCTTCATGATGGTGCCGTAGACCGCAAGTACCGTCATCAGATTGATGCGCGCGCCATTGCCGTAGCCGCACACCGCACCAGGGCGCGTGGTCGACCATGTCCACGACGTGCCTTGTTGCAGTGTCAGAACGTGATCGTGCTGCGCCTCATAGAAGTAGGCAGGAACGCACGGCGGGTCATCTTCTCGCGCTGGCGTCTTGTAGTCGCCGAGATGATAGCCGTACCACTTGACGCCCTCGAGCACGTGAACGTGCTGCAAGTCCGTTGCGAGCGGAACGGCACCGTCGAGGAAATTCGCGGCCATGCGGCTGTTGAGATCGTTCTCCTCGTCGAAGGTGCGGCCGTTCAACAGCGCGGTGTAAAAGATATGCGTGACGCCCTTGACGTCGCCGAGCGCCTTGAGCGTCGCTTCGCGGTCGAGCAGATCGACCGGAATATGGCGCACCCAGTCGCCGAGTTCGGGGTCGCCGCGCGACACGCCGATCACGTCCCATTCTCCGGTGTCGTGCA
Organism: Pseudomonadota bacterium; assembly: GCA_963204905.1. GTDB lineage: Bacteria > Pseudomonadota > Alphaproteobacteria > Rhizobiales > Xanthobacteraceae > 62-47. Next base: position 23,689 of record CAUJJN010000172.1, on the reverse strand, counting down.
ACATGCGCGCCATGTTTCCGCCGCACATTAAGCCGACGCCGGCAATCAAAGCTACTTTCTTCATGCGCATCCCCTCCCGATGAATAGCCGTTCCAGTTCTTGGCCAACTAGACGGGTGGGGCCGGGCCATTTCAACTGCAATGAAGTTATGCAGCCATAACAATTCTTGCTGTGGCGGTGGAAAGGCAGCCGTTTCGTAAAGGCGAACGGTTGTGGCGAAAAGCGGCCACACTGTCGTGGGACAGGCTTCTCACGCACCGTTCCGGCGTCGCTTTAACCATCTCTTTACCATACCGAGCGATGGTTGGTGGCCGTACCGCACCACTACGTTTGCCTACCTAATCCCGTCTCCCAAGGGTCACCATTTATGGCACAGGTCAGTAGCAACGCCCACCGCGCCTTCTTCGACCGCCATGACGACGAGAGGCCGCGCGCCGAAAGCGACGACAATATCCTGGCATTTCCCCCGCAGTCAGCGCCCGAGTGCAGCACGACCGCACTCGAACTGATCTATCAGGCCGCTGACATGTTTACCGGGATCGAAAGCCGCGCCCGCAACATTGAGACCAATGCCCGCGCGATGTGCCAAAACGCCGTGGACAAGCTGGTCGATGCCGAGCGACGGGTGCACGCGGCCGAACAGGCGCGGCGCGATATCATCGCGGACGTCGATCGCCGCTTGCAGGAGGTCGCACTGGCCTTGAGCGACGCGCAGGCACGGATCGACAGCGCCGAGGCCCGCGCCCATGCGGCGGAGCGGCGCGCCACGGCCGCCGAAGCCGAGGCGCAGACGGCGCGTCGCCTGCTGACGCAGGTCGAGGACGCGATCCGCAGCCGGCTCCTGGGCGATGACGCCGGCTTCCATCCGGCGCGACGCGCGCGAGCCTGAGGGCCGGGACGTCGTCCTCCGGGCGAAGCCACGCTTCATATAAATCGTCGTCCCCGTGCACGCGGGGACCCAGACGCCGCATCGGTTCGGCTCAGGGCGAAGCTCGTCTACGACAATCAGCGCCCGGGTCATGGATCCACGCCTGCGCGGGGATGACGCGTCTCCTAACGCCGCACGCGCACCTTGGAGAACTTCACGCTTTTGCCGTCCGCCATGCGCGTCGCCGTGAAGCCCGCGTCCATGATGGCCTCGCGTTGCGGCATCCGCTCCTCCGGCGCGCGGCTGACGTCCCACCACGCCGCGCGATGCGCCGCGCGCGGCAGCGCGTCGTCGATGATCGCCTCAATCTCGTCGAAGCTCAGAACGAAATCGGCGCGGCCCTCGGCCGCCAGATAATCGCGCAACAGAGTGTAGTCGTGGGCCATGATATTTACCTGGCATCATTGCGAGCGAAGCGAAGCAATCCAGAAAGCCACAAAATAAGGACTGGATGCCGCTCACGTTCCTCGCAATGACGGGACGTGGTTGTTATTTCATCAACTCCGCGGCGAGCGCGGCATAAGCGGGCAGCGTCACCGGGTCGTTGGCGGCGTTGGCGGCATAGGGGTGCGAGGCGTAGCGCACGACCACCATCTCGGCTTTCGGATCGATATAGATCGACTGGCCGTAAATGCCGCGTGCGGCGAACGCGCCGTTGGCGTTGTTACTCTGCCACCACATGTCGCGATAGGACCAGTTCGGCAGCGTCTTGTAGCCGGCGACGGCGAACTTCGCCTTGTCTCCCGGCGTCGTGAGATCGGTGACGGCGGCTTCCGGAATGACCTGCTGGCCGTTGAACTTCCCCTTGTTGCGGATCATCTCGCCGAAGCGCGCAAGGTCACGCAGAGTCGTGTTGAGGCCACCGCCGCCCGAGGCGGTGCCGATCGAATCCACCATGAAATAGGCATCATTCTCGGCGCCGAGCTTTTGCCATATCTCCTTCGACAGCAAATCCGCCAGCGACTGGCCCGACGCGCGCACGACGATCCACGCCAGCACCTCGGCGTTGGAGGTCTTGTAGGCGAAGGCCTTGCCGTGCTCGCCTTCCTTTTCCAACTTGACGAGGAAATCGTAGAACGTCCGCGGCCCGCTATAGTTCGGCGGCAAGGGCATCATGCCGCCGGCGCGCGCATAATCGAACACCTCGGCCTTCGGGTCGGAATAATTCTCCGAATATTTGACGCCGATGGTCATGTCCATCACCTCGCGGACAGTGGCGTCGCCGTAGGCAGTGTCCTTCAGCTCCGGCACGTACTTCACCACCTGCGCAGCGGGGTCGAGCTTGCCTTGCGCGGCAAGCACGGCGGCGAGCGTTCCGACGAAGGACTTCGTCACAGAGAAAGCGATGTGCGGCGCGTTCGCGTTGCCCGCGCCGAAATATTTTTCGTAGATCACCTTCCCCTTGTGCATGACCAGCAGGCCGTCGGCATAGGTCAGCGCCGGCATATCGCCGAAGGTGATCGCCTTGCCGTCCATGGTGGTGACGGGAATTTTCTCGATGTCACGCTCGGCGCGCGGCAGCGGCACGATCGCGCCCTCGCCGCGCCAGACATTGGCGGTCGGCACCAGCTCGCGGACGTGGTTGAAGCCCCAGCGGGTGCCGGGGAATTTGCTGCTCGAGCCGTCATAGAAGCGCACCAGCTTGTCCGCCGGCGGCGGAGAACCCTGCATCACCTTATTGGCGACGGGATCGCTCTGCGCGGCGGTCGGCAGCTTCGGCGGATCGTCGGCGCGCGCGGCGGTTGTTACAAGCGCGATCAGACTGACGCCGGCCAAAGCGATGATGCGGATCATGGAGTTCCTCGCGTGGGTTGATCTTTGATCGTCGCACGATGCTTGCTGAAGAAAGCGCGCATGTCCAGAGAGACCCACGCCGGGTCGTCCCCGCCAAGGAGGGGACGACAGCGACCTGAGACGTTCTCACGAATACTTCTTCATCTCCGCGAGCAGGCCGTCGCGCAGGTCCGGACGCGCCATGCCGTAGGCGATGTTGGCGCGGAGGAAGCCGGCGCGGGAGCCGCAGTCGTGGCGCTCGCCCTCGAATTCGAGACCGTAGAATTTTTGCGACTCCGACAGCTTCTTCATGCCGTCGGTGAGCTGAATTTCGCCGCCAGCGCCCTTTTCCTGCGTCTCGAGAATCTTGAATATCTCCGGCTGCAGGATGTAACGACCGGTAATCGAGAGGTTCGATGGCGCGGTGCCCTTCGGCGGCTTCTCCACCATGCCGTCCACCGCGAACACCTTGCCGTTGCGCTCGCCGACGCCGACCACGCCGTATTGGTGCGTCATATCCTCCGGCACCGCCTCGACCGCGAGCAGGTTTGCCTTGTCGCCGAGCGCCTCCGCGGCGGCGATCATCTGCTTCAGGACGCCGGGCGAATTGAGCACCAGTTCGTCCGGCAGCACGACGGCGAACGGCTCGTCGCCGACGATGTCACGCGCGCACCAGACGGCGTGCCCGAGGCCAAGCGGCGCCTGCTGGCGGGTGAAGCTCATGGCGCCGGCTTCGGGCTGGAATTGCGCCAGCAATTCTTGCTCCGCTTTCTTGCCGCGGGCAGCCAGCGTGGCGTCAAGTTCGAACATCTTGTCGAAGTGGTCCTCGATCACGCCCTTGTTGCGCCCGGTGACGAAGATGAAGTGCTCAATGCCGGCTTCCTTGGCCTCGTCCACCACATACTGGATCAGCGGGCGGTCGACGATGGTCAGCATTTCCTTGGGCATCGCCTTGGTGGCGGGAAGGACACGGGTGCCGAGACCGGCAACCGGAAACACAGCTTTGCGGATTTTCATGAGAACTCTTCGCCTGGGATCGAAAGGATGCCGGAACCGGCTAACGGATGGATTCGTAGCGTGTTTGCAGCCAACAACAAAGGCGGATGTGTGGTTGGCGCCCCTGCGGCGCTTCGCCATGGGGGCGTCGCGGAAAACCTGCGATCTGTTAAGCTGATCGAAACCCTATCGAGGCCTCCTGAAAGCCGACAGAATTTCTCGATAAGGATGATGGAATGCGGATGATGGAACCAGCGATGCGCGGACGTGGAATGATCGGCGGAGTGGCGAGCGCCTTGCTCGCGGCGCTGGTCCTGCCCGGCGCAGCGTTGGCGCAGGGCGCAACCGCCAGCAACGGCCCGCTGTCCTTCTTCGATAACATTTTCACCGGCTCCATCACCAGCGGCGCGCCGCAACCGGCGCAACCCGCGCAGGCTCCGGCGGCGAGTTCGGCCGCGCGGCCATGGAGCGGCGAGGACGGCGCGTCGGGGCATCCCCTGATGACGGCGGCGGCGATCCGGCAGGCAGCAGCGAATTTTCCCAGTTGCGTCGCCGGGTTCTGGCCGGAGGCGGCCAGGCGCGGCGTCTCGCGAGAGAGCTTCGAGCGCTACACTGCGGGGCTCACGCCCGATTTGCGGCTGATGGACCTGATGGATTCGCAGCCCGAATTCACCAAGGCGATCTGGGACTATCTCGACATTCTGGTCAACGACACCCGGATCGCGCGCGGACGCGAGATCCTTGCGCAATACAAGCCGCAGTTCGACGCGATGGAGCGCGCCTACGGCGTCGACCGCTACATCGTCGCCTCGATCTGGGGCATCGAATCCAATTACGGCACCCAGGGCGGCGACCGCAGCGTGGTGAATTCCACCGCGACGCTGGCCTGCGTCGGCCGCCGTCAGGCCTATTTCAAGGATGAATTCCTCTCGGCGCTGGAGATCCTGCATCGCGGCGACGTCCGGCCCGAACATCTCAAGGGCTCGTGGGCTGGCGCGTTCGGCGGCACCCAGTTCATGCCGACCTCGTTCAAGCGGTTCGCGGTGGATTTCGACGGCGACGGCCGCCGCGACGTGGTCGACAATCCGACCGACCTGATCGCCTCCACCGCCAACAACCTGAAAAAGGACGGCTGGCAAAGCGGCAAGACCTGGGGCTACGAGGTCGCGGTGCCGAAGGGCTTCAACTACATGCTGGCGGATCGCGGAAAGAGCATGACGCTGGCGCAGTGGCAGCACCTCGGCGTGGCGCGGCCCGGCGGCAAAGCGTTCCCGCATCCGGGCGAAAAGGCCTATCTGCTGGCGCCGGCTGGCGCCGAAGGCCCCGGATTCCTGATGCTGCAAAATTTCCGCGTCATCATGAAATACAATCCGGCGGAAGCCTACGCGCTCGCCATCGGCCACTTCGCCGACCGCCTGCGCGGCGGGCAGCCGTTCGCCCAGCCATGGCCACGGCAGGAGCGCGTATTGTCACGCGCGGAGCGGCTGGAATTGCAGCAGCTTCTTGCGCAACGCGGTTTCTATCGCGGCACGCCGGACGGCCAGATCGGAAGCATGACGCGCGAGGCGCTGCGCGGCTTCCAGGCCTCCATCGGCACCGCCGCCGACGGTTTTGCGTCGTCCGACGTGCTGGACCGCTTGCGGGGGCGGTGAGAATCATCATTGCGAGCGAAGCGAAGCAATCCAGCCTTTGTTACCTAAGAGTCTGGATTTGTTACCTAAGAGTCTGGATTGCTTCGGAGCTAACGCTCCTCGCAATGATGAATGGATGGACTCGGTATCGGCCCAAGCGCAGATGCGCTTGACTCCATCCCCGACCAAGCGCATGAGCGAGACATGACGCGCGCGATATCCATGGCCAGCAAACGTGCCGCCCTTTTCGGGGCGGGCCGTCTGCGCGCGTAAACTTCCCACGCTTTTCGCACAGACCACCCTCAACCCCGCCGGTTCGGACGGGGCAATGCACATGCGTCTCCCGTTCGCGGCTCGAACAGGAGACCTGCAATGACGACCGCCCTTCAAAGACCGTCCGGCTTGTGGCTGCCGCTGATCACGCCGTTCCGTGACGGCAATCTTGACGTCGCTTCGCTGCGCCGGCTGGTCCGCCACTACGCATCGAGCGCCATCGATGGCCTGATCCTCGGCGCCACCACCGGCGAGGGCCTCGTACTCGACGAGATCGAGGCGGAGCGACTGGCCTCAATCTGCGCCGCCGAACTGCATGCCGCGCGGCGGCCGATGCCGATCTATCTCGGGCTCGCCGGCAGCGACACCCGCAAGGTTGCAGCCATGATCGCGCGCACCGAGACGTGGCCTATCGACGGCTACCTGATCTCCGCCCCGTCCTACACGCGGCCATCGCAACAGGGATTGTATCTGCACTTCGCAGCGCTCGCGGACGCCACTGCACGTCCGATCATGCTCTATAATATCCCCTACAGGACGGCGGTGAACATCAGCAACGATGTCATGCTGCGTCTCGCGGAGCGACCCAACATCATCGGACTCAAGGACTGTTCGGCCGACACGCTGCAATCGGTCGACCTGCTGTGCCGCAAGCCTTCCGGCTTTGCGATGCTGACAGGCGAGGACGCGCTGTTCTACAGCGCGCTGGCGCAAGGCGCGGACGGCGGCATCCTCGCCTCTGCCCATGTCGAGACCGCCGTTTTCGCGCAGATCGCGGGGCATGTCCGCGCCGGCAACCAGCCTGCGGCGCTCGCCGCATGGAGCACGATCGCCGACCTGCCGCCACTGTTGTTTGCCGAGCCCAGCCCCGCGCCGATCAAGCACTGGTTGTGGCGGCAGGGCCTGATCGACAGCCCGGAGGTGCGGCTGCCGATGGTGCCGGTGAGCGGGGAACTGGCGGCCCGGATCGATCGTCGCATGGCGACGGAAATGGCTCTCGCTGGCGCTTGAGCCGACGCTCATTCACCGTTTGCCGAAAATGTCCGGAAAGATATCGGCGGCGAGCTTGACGATGGGCCGCGCCGCCCCCTTATGGTCCGCCGGAGCCGGCGCGTCTGCCCGGTTCCGGCCAGATTTGATTGCTACAGCGACCCCGTCATTCCGGCGAACGAGCGCATGTCGAAGCTGAAACTCCTGCGACGCCTGTTAAGCGACCGAAGCATGCTCGGCATCTGCGCGGTCGCGGGGCTGATGTTGTTCGCGATCGCTGCGCCCGCATCGGCGCAGTTGTTCCCGTTCTTCGGCGGCGGCCAGCAACAGCCGCAACGGCATCCGCAGCGTGGCGGCGGTGGTGGCGGCGGCTTTTTCAGCAATCCGTTTTTCTCCCCGTTGGAGCAGCGCCCGCCGCAGCAACAGCAACAACCGGCACAGCGGCAGGACTTTTCGCGCGCCCCGGCGCCGGACAAGCGCGAAGTTCCGGCCGAACGCAACGTGCTGGTGCTGGGCGACGCCATGGCCGACTGGCTCGGCTACGGCCTCGAGGACGCCTTGAGCGAGACGCCGGACCTCGGCGTCATCCGGAAATACAAAACGGTGTCCGGCCTAATCCGCTACCAGCCCAAGGGCGAGCCCTCCGACTGGGCTGCGGCCGCCAGGGAAATCCTCGCGACCGAGAAGCCGGAAGTGATCGTAGTGATGCTCGGCCTGCACGATCGCATGGCGATCCGCGAAACCGCCGCGGCCGACAGGAAGGCCGACGCCAGGTCGGACGGCCAACCCGAGAACAAGCCGACAGACGCCAAGCCCGGGGATATGGACGACGGCGATCCGGATTTGCAGATCGCCGCGCCCGAGAAGGGCGCGCGTGGTAGCCACGGCGTTCATCAATTCCGCGATGAGCGTTGGGGTGAACTCTACGCCAAGAAGATCGACGAGATGATCGCCGTCCTGAAAAGCAAGGGCGTGCCGGTGCTGTGGGTCGGCCTGCCGTCAATCCGCGGCACCAAATCGACCTCGGACGCGCTCTATCTCAATACGCTCTATCGTGAGGCCGCGACTCGCGCCGGCATCACCTATGTTGACCTGTGGGATGGTTTCGTTGACGAGTCCGGCCGCTATCTGGCACAGGGCCCCGACTTCGAGGGCCAGATCCGGCGGCTGCGCTCGAACGACGGCGTCTATTTCACCAAGGCCGGCGCACGCAAGCTGGCGCACTACGTCGAGCGCGAAATCAGCCGCCTGCTGGCAGGCCGCCCCACCACCATCGAAATTCCCACCGAACCCGGTGCTCCGGAGGTCGAAGCCAAGCCGGGCTTGCCGGCGCCACGCCCGATCGCGGGTCCGGTGATTCCGCTGGTCGCCTCGTCGGTCGGCACCGACGAATTGCTCGGCGCAGCCAACGTGCGCCCGGTGTCAGTCGATCCGCTGGCCGCGAAGGCGTTGGTGAAAGGCGACGCGCTGACGCCGCCGCCCGGCCGTGCCGATGACGCCGCATGGCCCCGCCGCGACGTCGAGCGTGAACGCGCCGGCGAGCCGGTGGTCGCGACGGTGACCTCCAACAACGGCGCATCACCGGGCGGCATGCGCCCCGGCGACAAACCGAAGCGGCAGCACATCATCGTCCGAACCAACGACCCGCGCTTCGGCGACGCCTCGCCGCAGCAACGTCGCAATGCGCCGCCGCCGCGCCCGTTGCCTCCGCCGCCCGGCCCCGCCGATTGGCTGTCGCGGCTGTTCCAGTAGGGGCTCTCCACAAGCACGAGTCGTCCCCGCGCAGGCGGTTGGATTTGATTCTCCGTCATGGCGAGGAGCGCAGCGACGAAGCAATCCAGTCCTCGTTTTGCGGCCCCTGGATTGCTTCGCTTCGCTCGCAATGACGGCGAAGTGATTCAGAGCAGCGTCCCGCTCAGGATCAGCAGCGCCACGCTGAAATAAATCATCAGCCCTGTGACGTCGACCAAGGTGGCGACGAATGGCGCGGAAGCGCTGGCCGGGTCGAAGCCAGCGCGTTGCAGGATGAACGGCAGCATCGAGCCGGCGACGGAGCCGAACGTCACCACGCCGATCAACGCGGCGGCGACCGTCAGCGCCACCAGCAACCAGTGCTCGCCGTAATCATAGATGCCGAGTTTTTGCCAAGCCACCACCCGGACGACGCCGATCACGCCGAGCATCGTGCCGAGGATCAGGCCGGTCGGCAGTTCACGCAACGCAACGCGCCACCAGTCCCCCAGTTTCACCTCGCGCAACGCCAGCGCCCGGATCAACAGCGAGGTCGCCTGAGAGCCGGAGTTGCCACCCGAACTCATGATCAGCGGAATGAAGAGGGTCAGCACGATCGCCTTCTCGAGCTCGCCCTCGAAGTGCTGCATGGCGCTGGCGGTCAGCATCTCGCCGAGAAACAGAATACAGAGCCAGCCGCCACGCTTGCGGATCATGCCGGGAAGACCGACTTGCAGATACGGTTCGTCGGTGGCTTCCATACCGCCGAACTTCTGCACGTCCTCCGTGTTCTCCGCGATGATGGTGTCGATGATGTCGTCCACCGTCGCGATGCCCAGCACATGGCCCGCCTTGTCGATCACCGGCACCGCCAGCAGGTCGTGCTTGGAAATCAGCCGCGCCACGTCCTCTCGATCGACCAGTGGCGAGGTGGTGATTGGCTCGCGCACCGCCAGCGACATGATGTTGTCCGATGGCTCGCCCGCGATCAGGCGGCGCAGCGACACCGCGCCGACCAGCCGACGGGTGTAGGCGTCCAGCACATAGATGGCATAGACGGTTTCACGGGTACGCTCGACCTGGCGGATGTGTTGCAAGGTGCGCTCGACCGTCCACGTCGCGGGCACGCTGACGAACTCCGTCGTCATGATGGCGCCGGCGGTGTTCTCCGGATAGGAGAGCAGGTCCTGGATGGTCGCGCGCGTTGCGGCGTCGAGCCCTTCCATCAACTCGCTGCGCGCGGGTTCGTCGAGTTGCTGCACAAGGTCGGCGGCCATGTCCGCCGACATGCCGGACACCAGGATCGTCGCGGTCTGACGCGGCAGGGCCGCCAGAATCTCGGCGCCGAAATTCAGTTCCGGCTTGTCGAGAATCTGCACCGACATTTCGACCGGCAGCAGCACCAGCACCGCCGCCGCGTCGTCGACGTCGAGTTGATTGAGGATTTCGACGTTGTCGGCGATATGGCCGTCGCTGAGCCGAGAGGCCAAGGCCAGCGTGTCGACGGCGCCATCCGCCGTTTCAATGATTTCCGTCATAGCTCACCTTCGGGGACCGCCGACAACGGCAGCGCGGTGAGCTCGCGCGCAAGCTCAGACCGTGGGGACCGTCATCGGCAATGGACCTGGCAAATCGCCCGGACTGTCGCTTGGCATAATGTGGTGGTTTCCAGTGATGAGGCGGCGGCCACGGCCAACACGCCTCGCGTCGCTGACATGGTCCCTCACGACGGCGGCGTCAAGGAAAAAGCGCGGGAAGGTGAACGGAGCAAGCCTACGTTTGATTTGCCGTCATGGCCGGGTTTGTCCCAGCCATCCACGTCTTTTTATTGTCGGTAGGAACTTAGGACGTGGATGCCCGGGACAAGCCCGGGCATGACGAACTAATTCTTCCTGTGCAACTGACGCGTTACCCGCCCAGCTTCGCCATCAGCGCGTCCGACACCTCGAAGTTGGCGTAGACGTTCTGCACATCGTCGTGCTCGTTGAGCAGGTCGATCAGCTTCAAAAGCTTCTCGCCTGTCTCGTCGTCCACCGCGACCGTGTTCTGCGGCCTCCAGATCAGCGCAACCTTGCGCGCCTCGCCGAACTTGGCCTCCAGCGCCTTCGCCACATCGCGGAACGTCTCCTGCGAGGCGTAGACTTCGTGGCCACCCTCACCGGACACAACATCGTCGGCGCCTGCGTCGATGGCGGCTTCCAGCATATCGTCGGCGGACGCCTTGGCGGCATCGTATTCGATCACGCCGAGACGATCGAACATAAACGACACCGATCCGGTTTCGCCAAGGTTGCCGCCGGACTTGGTGAAGTACGAGCGGATGTCGGAGGCGGCGCGATTGCGGTTGTCGGTCAGCACTTCCATGATGACGGCGACACCGCCGGGGCCGTACCCCTCGTAGCGGATTTCATCGTAGCTCTCCGCCTCGTTGCCGAGCGCCTTCTTGATGGCGCGCTCGATGTTGTCCTTCGGCATGTTTTCCGCCCGCGCCGCCAGCATTGCCGCGCGCAGCCGCGGATTCATCGCCGGATCGGGGGCGCCGAGCTTGGCGGCCACGGTGATTTCCCGCGCCAGTTTGCTGAACAGCTTCGACCTCTGGGCGTCCTGACGCCCCTTGCGATGCATGATGTTCTTGAACTGGGAATGCCCGGCCATACGGAAAAAGCTCCTCGATCTCGCAAAATCGTTTCAAGGCGCGGCTTATAAGCCCGGCTCCGCCAAATTCAAAGCGGCAGACCGGGATGACCTTGGAGGTTGCGCTGCACCATTCGTGGTTAACCTGCAGTTTACACGGCGGTGTCATGATCCGGATAACAGTCACTTATCAGGACATTTCGGCCATGGCTCTGGCGCTCTTCCGCAAACGGACCACTGCGGCCGCCGATGCCGAGCCATCGCACCCCCTCCCGGCCGCCGAAGCCAACCTGCCGCGCGTCGGAGCGATCCACGATCCGGCCAAGGACATCCTCGGACTGCTGGAACTCGAACTTGGCGCAATGATTCGCCAACTCGAGCAGGCGGCTTCCTCCGTCGCCGGAGGCGCCGACGGCACGGCCGCGACGCTCCAGATCATCCGCCAGCGGACCGACACCCTGACTGCACGCGCCAGCACCGCAACCCAGACCGCCGCAACCTTCACCGACGCGGCCGATCGTTTCACCAACTCGGCGAACGGCATCAACAGCCAGGTCCGTGAGGCCAGCCGGCTCGCCGATCAGGCCAGCACGGCGGCGCGCGAGGCCGGCGTCAACGTCGATCGGCTGCGCGAGTCCTCCGCCGCCATCGACACCGTCGTCAACCTGATCGCCAGCATCGCCAAGCAGACCACGCTGCTCGCGCTCAATTCCACCATCGAGGCCGCACGCGCGGGCGAGGCCGGGCGCGGCTTCGCAGTGGTCGCGTCCGAAGTGAAGGCGCTGGCAGTACAGACCCAGTTGGCCACCGAGGAAATCAAGAAAAAGATCGACGCCTTGCAAGAGGACGCCGCCAGTTCGATTGATGCCGTCCATCGCATCTCCACCGCCATCGACGCTATCCGCCCGGTGTTCGGCCATGTCAACGAGGCGGTTGCCGAACAGGGCGTGACCACCGGCGAGGTGGTCAGCAACGCCGCCACGGCATCTAACTTCATCGCCTCGGTCGGGGACAGCGCCGCCGATATCGACGCCGCGACGCGCGAGGCGGAAACCCACGGCGCCACGGTCGCGGAAGCCGGCGAAGCGGTGACGCAACTCACAGAGAAGCTGAAAGCGCGCTGTGCCGTGCTGCTGCGGCGCGAGGACCATACCGACTGGCGAATGCGCGAACGGCTGCCGTGTCATCTCGGCATCGAGATCACCGGCGCGCGGACGATCAAGACCGACGTCTACGAGCTTTCACTGGAAGGCCTGCTGATCGGCGGCAACGGCGCGCCGGCACTGCCGCTCAACACTTCGCTGGCGGCGGTACTCGAAGGCATCGGAAACTGCCAGATCCGTGGCATCGAACAGACGCCGGCCGGCATAAAGGCCGTGTTCGTCGCACCCGACGCGGTGCTGAGCACCGCCATCGAGAACCGGTTGTGGACGATCCACGACGAGAATACCGAATGCATCACCCGTGCGATGCAGGCCGGCGAGACGTTATCAAAGATGTTCGACGACGCCGTTGCCGGCGGCGCGATCACGCTCGACGATCTGTTCGACGACAATTATGTCGCGATCCCGGACACCGATCCGCTGCAGCATCGCACCCGCTTTCTCGATTGGACCGAGCGCATGCTGCCGGCGTTTCAGGAAGCGTTCCTCGCCAAGGACAAGCGCATGGCGTTCAGCATCGCGGTGGATCGCAACGGCTATCTGCCGGTGCACAACAAGATCTACTCGCAGCCGCAGCGGCCGGGCGATGTCGCCTGGAACACCGCCAACAGCCGCAACCGCCGCATCTTCAACGATCCTGCTGGCCTCGCCGCCGGTCGCAACACCCGCGCCTATCTGATCCAGAGCTACGCCCGCGACATGGGCAATGGCGTGACCGTGATGATGTGCGAGATCGACGTGCCGATCCGGGTACAGGGTCGCCACTGGGGCGGCTTTCGCACGGCATACAAATTGTAACGATACGACGCCGGCGCGGCCGCTGGTCTCACCAGAACGACGGCACCGCGCGCTCCAGACGTCCGCCGATCCGCACCGGCGCGACCCTGACCGCAAGCCCCGTCGCATCGTCCGTCTCCACCGCGATCCCGCTCATCGTCGCGATTCCTTCCGCGGGCTCGAAGCGCGCCGATGGAATGCCGGTTGTGAAGCGGCGCAGCGGCTCGTCCTTCTTCATGCCGATAACGGAGTCGTAGTCGCCGGTCATGCCGGCGTCGGTCATGTAGGCGGTGCCGCCGCGCAGGATCTGGTGATCCGAGGTCGGAATGTGCGTGTGAGTACCCACCACGAGGCTGGCGCGGCCATCGCAAAAATGACCCGCCCCTTGCTTCTCGCTGGTGGCCTCGCAGTGGAAATCGACGACGATGGCATCCACCGCCTGCCGCAACGGACAGGCTTCGAGTTCGCGATCGATCATCGCGAACGGATCATCCACCGGCTCCATAAACAGACGACCCAGCGCATTGATGACCAGCGCGCGCTTGCCGGTCCTGGTGTCCACCAGCGCCGCGCCGCGCCCCGGCGTGCCGGGCATGTAGTTGATCGGGCGCACCAGACGCGGCGCGCGCTCGATGAATACGAGCGCTTCTTTCTGATTCCACGAATGATTGCCAAGCGTCACCGCGTCGGCGCCGGCATCGATGAAGTCGTTGTAGATCGCCTCGGTAATGCCGAAGCCCCCGGCCGAATTTTCACCATTGACCACGGTGAGATCGAGCTTCCAGTCAGCGACGGCCTTGGGAAGGTGTTCCATGATGGCGTCGCGGCCGGAGCGGCCGACCACGTCGCCGACAAACAGAATGCGCAATTGAACTAGCTCCGCAAATCGATGCCTTCGAGGTCGGTGAGCACGACATCGAGCACCGCGTCATGATGAGATGCGGGAACAGTTTCGACCTCCTGCACGGCAAAAGCAACTCCGGCGGCGACCACCGGCTTCTGCGCGCGTAGCGCCGCCAGCGTGCGATCATAGTAGCCGCCGCCATAGCCGATGCGATGGCCGCGCCGGTCGAAGGCGGCGAGCGGCACCAGAACGATGTCGGGGACGATCAACGCTGCGGTCTCGGCCGGATGCCGCGTGCCGAACGGACCGGCGATCAGCGCATCGCCCTGACCCCACGCGCGGAAGGCCAGCGGCGCATCGCGCACCACAACCGCGGGCAAGGAGAGTCTCGCGCCGCGCGCCGCCAACGCGCGCATCAGCGGCAGCGGATCGGCCTCGCCGCGCATCGGCATGTAACCGGCGACGACGGCGCCCGGGGTGACATCGAAAATATCCGCGAAGGCCGCGAGGCGTTGCGCGGCGGCCTCGCGCGCCAGACCGTTCAGCGCATCGCGCCGCGCGAGCGCGGCGGCGCGCAGACTGCCTTTTGATTGGGTAGGAAGCGGCACCGACATGTCGTTTTATAAGCCGTTGCGATTTTTCACGAAAGCCGCAGGACTTCACCTCTCCCCGCAAGCGGGGCGAGGTAAAACAGGTTCAGCGACCGAAAGGATAAGTGCGAAGCCGCGATGGCCGTTGGAGTGCTCGATCCCGGAGTTCCCTACGAAAGTAGGTGGGCACCATATGTCCGGGTCCACGGACCCGGCCAGGGACAGTTCCCTAAAGGATCGATAAGGCCCCGGGGATATGTGACTCCTGACGCGCGACGCAGCTTCGCGAGAGGCAATGTAATAGCGACCGGGCGTTAACGCCAGAGCGGGGTGGAACGAACTCCCCCGGAGTTGCCCCCGCATAGACGGAGACCATAACCCCTGGCCTTTGTTGTTATCGAACGTGAGACAGGAAGAAATAGCGACCGCTTTCCGCTTCACGGCGGTTGCGGCGTATGGGTCCCCGCCTGCGCGGGGACGACGTGCGGGAAGGCTGTTACCAATCAACGACGACATGACGCGAGCGCGCGATCACCCGATCGCGATGCCGTTGCCGACGGTGCGGTTGAGCACCTGCGTGGTTTTCTCGATGCGCTCGGCGGCGGCGTTGAGCGCGGCCGACACCGCGTATTGCGTGGCGCGGTTGCGCTCGGCGGCGGCGACGCGCACGTCGCGCAGCGAATCCACCTCGGCTTGCAGCGCGCGGATGCGCTCGTCGGCGTCGAGCAGTTCGTCGGCCACCATCAGCGCCGCCATCACCGTCAGCCGCGCGTCACCGATCTCGCCGAACTTGCCGCGCAGCTCGCCGATGCGCCTCTCGAAATTCTCGGCGAGGCTCATCAGCCGCTGCTCCTGCCCATCCTCGCAGGCCATGCGGTACTGGCGTCCGTTGATGGTGACGTTGATGTGATTCATCGTTCGTCCTCCACCTCATCGAGCATCGCGCGAATGGTGCCGATCGTCCCGTCGAGCCGTTCGGCGATCTCGCGATTGGTCCGCTCCAGTTTACGCGAACGCATCAACGTGTTGTCGAGTTCGTCAGCAAGCCGCGATCGATCCGCTCCGAGCGCGTGGATGCGCTTGGCCAGTTCGTCCTCGTCGCGGTCGGCATCGCGCCGCCGCTCCACGGCGCTTTCCAGCGCGTCGAGTGCGGCAACCAGGCGGCGTGTCGCGCGTTCGATCTCGACCGATCCGTTGCCGCTGGCAGCGGTGTCGTCCGACCCGGTGTGAGGAGATCGATTGGACATGCCGACTTTCGCGAACCTCCGGCGGTGATGGATTTAGCATTGGCATCAGGATTGCCGGCGAAAACCGCGCCCCGGCAAATGTTTAGTGCGTGAAATTTACGTGGCAAGGCAGTCCAGCGCAATGTCGCCGGGCAGCTATGCACCGTAAAGCAGCCGGAAACCCGCGGCGGCGACCAGCCGGCCTTGGACTCAAGGGGTGCAGATGCTATTCACCCCTGCCCATCCAAATTCCGTAACAACCGGCACTTTCACCCACCGGCGAAAACCGGTCCCGAAACCGTTGATTTGCAGGCGAAGCTCATGACGACGCGCGTTGAACCCTCGAAAATGGCCAATGCGGTGCGCGCGCTGGCGATGGATGCCGTTCAAAAGGCCAACTCCGGCCATCCCGGCCTGCCGATGGGCGCCGCCGATGTCGCAACCGTGCTGTTCACGCAATTCCTGAAATATGACGCTGCAGAACCGAACTGGCCGGATCGCGACCGTTTCATCCTTTCCGCCGGTCACGGCTCGATGCTGCTCTACGCGCTCCTGTACCTGACCGGGAACAAGGAGATGACGCTGGACCAGATCAAGAATTTCCGCCAGCTCAACTCCAGGACGCCGGGCCACCCGGAGAACTTCATCACCTCCGGCGTCGAGACCACCACCGGCCCGCTGGGGCAAGGAATTGCAACCGCTGTCGGTTTCGCGCTGGCCGAGCAATTGCTCGCCACCGAATTCGGCTCAGATACGGTCGATCACTACACTTACGTGCTGTGCTCGGACGGCGACCTGATGGAAGGCATCAGCCACGAGGCCATCGCGCTGGCCGGCCATCTCAAGCTCAACAAGCTGATTTTCCTCTATGATGACAATGGTATCACCATCGACGGGCCGATCACGCTGACCGACAATGTCGATCAGGTGGCGCGCTTCAAGGCCCACGGCTGGAACGCCAGGCAGATCGACGGCCACGACCCGAAAGCCATCGCCTCCGCAATTCGCCGGGCGCAAAAGTCCGACCGTCCCTCGCTCATCGCCTGCAAGACCATCATCGGATTCGGCGCACCGCAGAAGGCCGGCACCTCCAAAGCCCATGGCGAACCGCTCGGCGCAGACGAACTCGCCGCCACCAAGAAGGCGCTGGACTGGAACTACGGCCCGTTCGAGGTTCCCGACGACGTGCTGGCAGCCTGGCGCAAGGCCGGCAAGAAGGGTTCCGCCGCGCGCAAGAACTGGCGCAAGCGGTTCGAGGCCCTGCCGGATGCCCAGCGCGCTGAATTCCAGCGCCGGGTGATCGACCGCAAGCTGCCGGCCGACCTCGACAGTGTGATCGGCAAGCTCAAGGACAAACTCGCCGCCGAACCTCAGACGGTGGCGACCCGCAAGGCCAGCGAGCTGGCGCTCGACGTGCTGGTGCCAGCGGTGCCGGAACTGCTGCTGGGCTCGGCGGACCTGACGCCGTCCAACAACACCCGCACCAAGGGCCTCAAAGAGGTGCAGCCCGGCCAGTATGACGGCCGCTACATTCATTACGGGATCCGCGAGCTCGGCATGGCCGCCGCGATGAACGGCCTCGCCCTGCATGGCGGCTTCCGCCCGGCCGGCGGCACCTTCCTGTGCTTCACCGACTACGCCCGCCCGGCGATGCGCATTTCGGCGCTGGCGCATATCCCGGTCATCTACATCATGACCCACGATTCCATCGGGCTGGGCGAAGACGGCCCGACCCACCAGCCGGTCGAGCACATCGCAGCGCTGCGGGCGATGCCGAACATGCGGGTGTTCCGCCCGGCCGACCCGGTGGAAACCGCCGAATGTTGGCAACTGGCGCTGGAACGCCTCAAGGGCCCCACCGTGCTGGCGCTGTCGCGGCAGAACCTGACCCCGGTGCGGACCACCGCCGAGGCCGCCAACCGCTGCGCGACCGGCGGCTACGAACTGGTGGCCGCCAACGGCGAGGCCAAGGTATCGATCTTCGCCACCGGCTCCGAGGTCGAGATCGCCGTCGCCGCGCAGAAGCAACTGGCCGAACGCGGCATCGCCGCCCGTGTCGTTTCGGTGCCCTCGCTCGAACTGCTGCTGGAGCAGCCCGCCGAGAAGCGGGCCGCGATCATCGGCAACGCGCCGGTGAAGATCGCCGTCGAGGCACAGGTCCGGTTCGGCTGGGACGCCGTGATCGGCGCCGATGGCATCTTCATCGGGATGCACGATTTCGGCCACAGCGCCCCGGCCAAGGACCTCTACAAGCACTTCGGCATCACTGCCGAAGCGGTCGTCGAAGCCGCCGCCAAGCGGCTGCAAGGGAAGTAGTCCGGCAAGTAACAACGTCAGGTAACGCTATCGGAACAATTGCGACGTGACGCATTGCAACGACAACGCATTCGGGGCATGAAACCGCCCAAACACTGGTCTATCGAACCTTCGAAGGAGAATTTGAATGGCAGTTCGGGTCGCGATTAACGGGTTTGGCCGCATCGGCCGCAACGTCCTGCGGGCCATCTACGAGGCCGGTCGCAAGGACATCGAAGTCGTCGGCATCAACGATCTCGGCCCGGTCGAGACCAACGCCCATCTGCTGCGCTTCGATTCCGTCCATGGCCGCTTCCCGCACGAGGTGAAGGTCGAGGGCGACAGCATCGTGATCGGCAGCAACAAGATCAAGGTTACCGCCGAGCGCGATCCGTCCAAGCTGCCGTGGAAGGACCTCGGCGTCGATGTCGCGATGGAATGCACCGGCATCTTCACCGCCAAGGACAAGGCCTCCGCCCACCTCACCGCGGGCGCCAAGCGCGTGCTGGTATCGGCTCCGGCCGACAACGCCGACATGACGGTGGTTTACGGCGTCAACCACGACAAGCTGACAAAGGACCATCTTGTGGTCTCCAACGGCTCCTGCACCACCAACTGCCTCGCGCCGGTTGCCAAGGTCATCAACGATCTCGTCGGCATCGAGACCGGGTTCATGACCACGATCCACGCCTACACCGGCGACCAGCCGACGCTGGACACCATGCACAAGGACCTCTATCGCGGCCGCGCGGCGGCGATGTCGATGATCCCGACCTCGACCGGCGCCGCCAAGGCGATCGGCCTGGTGCTGCCGGAGTTGAAGGGCAAGCTCGACGGCGTCGCAATCCGCGTGCCGACGCCGAACGTCTCGGTGATCGATCTCAAGATCGTCGCCAAGAAGGAGACGACCGCGAAGGACATCAACGAGGCGATGAAGCGCGCCGCGTCGCAGGAGCTGAAGGGCATCCTCGGCACCACCGACCAGCCCAACGTCTCGATCGACTTCAACCACGACCCGCTCTCGTCGACCTTCCACCTCGACCAGACCAAGGTGATGAACGGCACGCTGCTGCGCGAGTTGTCGTGGTACGACAACGAATGGGGCTTCTCCAACCGCATGGGCGACACCGCCGTCGCGATGGGCAAGCTGATCTGAGACGACGACGCGGAGCGGCCCTCGCGAAAGCAAGACGCGAGGGCGCAGCCGCAGAACGTCATTGCGAGCGAAGCGAAGCAATCTAGATCAATCAAAAGCACTGGATTGCTTGGTCGCTACGCTCCTCGCAATGACAGGAGAAACGAATGGCCGGCAACTTCCGCACCCTCGACAACGCCGACGTGAAGGGTAAACGCGTGCTGGTGCGCGTCGACCTCAACGTGCCGATGGACAACGGCCGCGTCACCGACACCACGCGGCTCGAGCGCATCGCGCCAACCATCACCGAGATTTCCGACAAAGGCGGCAAGGTGATCCTGCTGGCGCATTTCGGCCGGCCCAAGGGCCGCGACGCCAAGGAGTCGCTGAAACCCGTCGCCGCCGAACTGGCGCAGGTCATCAGGCGCCATGTCGCTTTCGCCGACGACTGCATCGGCGAAGCCGCCGAAAAAGCCGTCGCCGCGATGAAAGACGGCGACATCCTCTGCCTTGAGAACACGCGCTTCCACAAGGAAGAGGAAAAGAACGATCCCGCTTTCGTCGCGCAGCTCGCGAAGCTCGGCGACATCTGGGTCAACGACGCGTTTTCCGCCGCGCATCGCGCCCACGCCTCGACCGAAGGCCTCGGCCACAAGTTGCCCGCCTATGCCGGGCGCACCATGCAGGCCGAACTCGATGCGCTGAACAAGGCGCTGGAGGCGCCGAAGAAGCCGGTGATCGCCATCATCGGCGGCGCGAAGGTGTCGACCAAGATCGACCTCCTCGAAAACCTGGTGAAGAAAGTCGACGCGCTGGTGATCGGCGGCGGCATGGCCAATACCTTCCTGCACGCGCAAGGGATCAATGTCGGCAAGTCGCTGGCCGAGAAAGACCTCGCCGCGACCGCGCTGCGCATCATGGAAAAAGCCGAAGCCGCCAATTGCGCCATCATCCTGCCGGTGGACGCGGTGGTGGCCTATCACTTCGAGGCCAACGCGCCGTCGCACGCCTATGGTCTCGACGGGATTCCTGCCGACGGCATGATTCTCGACGTCGGCCCGCAATCGATCGAACGCATCCACGCCGCCATCGACGACGCCGCGACGCTGGTGTGGAACGGCCCGGTCGGCGCGTTCGAACTGACGCCGTTTGACCATGGCACCGTGGTTGCGGCGAAGTACGCCGCGCAACGAACCAAACTCGGCAAGCTGGTGTCGGTGGCGGGCGGCGGCGACACCGTCGCGGCGCTGAACCATGCCGGCGTGGCGCAGGATTTCACTTACGTCTCGACCGCGGGCGGAGCCTTCCTCGAATGGATGGAAGGCAAGCCCTTGCCCGGCGTCGAGGTGTTGCGCGCCAGATAGCGCGCCCTGCCCTTGCCGCAACGCCGTCTTTAGCGGCTGTCAGCGGCGCGGGCCAATCATCACGGAACGCATTTCGCGCTTTTCAGTTTCGACGCTAACGCTTTCATTTCGTATCAGACGCATGCAGGAGACCTCGATGAACCTCGCTGACCTCAACAAAGTCGCTCAGGCCATGGTGGCCCCCGGCAAAGGCATTCTTGCCGCCGACGAATCCTCCGGCACCATCAAGAAGCGCTTCGACGCCATCAGCGTCGAATCCACCGAGGACAACCGCCGCGACTATCGCGAGATGCTGTTCCGGTCCAAGGACGCGATGACCAAGTATATCTCCGGCGTCATCCTCTATGACGAGACCATCTGGCAGAAGGCGAAGGACGGCACGCCGCTGGTCAAGCTGATCGAGCAGGCCGGCGCTATCCCCGGCATCAAGGTCGACGAAGGCACACAGGCGCTGCCCGGCTGCCCTGGCGAACTGATCACCGTCGGCCTCGACAAGCTCGCCGAGCGTTTGAAGAAGTACTATGAGCAGGGCGCGCGCTTCGCCAAGTGGCGCGCGGTGATCGATATCGGACAGGGCATTCCGAGCTATACCGCGGTTCGCACCAATGCTCACGCACTGGCACGCTACGCCGCGCTGTGCCAGGCGGCGCAGATCGTGCCGATCGTCGAGCCGGAAGTGCTGATGGACGGTGACCACTCGATCGATCGCTGCTACGAAGTCACTGAATTCGTGCTCAAGGAGACCTTCCAGGAACTGTATTACCAGAAGGTCGCGCTCGAAGGCATGATCCTGAAGCCGAACATGGCGATCTCCGGCAAGAAGGCAAAGGACCGCGCCAATGTGCAGCAGGTCGCCGAGAAGACCGTCAAGCTGCTGAAGGAATGCGTGCCGGCGGCGGTGCCGGGCGTCGCCTTCCTGTCGGGCGGCCAGAGCGACGAGGAAGCGACCGCGCATCTCGACGCCATGAACAAGATCGGCGGCCTGCCGTGGAATCTCACCTTCTCCTACGGCCGCGCGCTGCAAGCCGCGCCGCAGAAGGCGTGGGCGGGCAAGGTCGGAAACCTCAACGCCGGTCAGCAGGCCTTCACCCACCGCGCCCACATGAACAGCCTCGCCTCCAAGGGCGAATGGAAGGCCGATCTGGAAAAGAAGGCGGCGTAAAAGCTGCCTATCGTCATTGCGAGCACTCGGATCGGCGCTTCGCGCCGTCCGAGCACAGGCTCCGCGAAGCAACCCTTCTTCAGAAAGAACTGGATCGCTTCGTCGCTTCGCTCCTCGCAATGACGAGCAGGAGCTAATTTCCGTCATGGCCGGGCTCTCTCCGTTTGACGCATAAGGCACACCATGTCCGCGAAATCCGCCCCTGCCCGCCCGATGCCGCGATTGTATCTCGCGACGCCTGTGGTGGATGATGTGGCGGCGTTGGCCGCCGCGCTGCCGAGCCTTCTCGCCCGCGCTGATGTCGCCGCCGTGCTGTTGCGGCTCGCTGACAGCGATCCCCGCACCCTGCTCGGCCGCATCAAAACGCTCGCGCCGATCGTGCAAGGCGCCGGCGCGGCGCTGTTGCTGGATGGCCATGCCGATCTGGTCGCGCGCGGCGGGGCGGATGGCGCGCATCTCATCGGCCTTGAAGCGATGCAGGAGACGCTGCCGAGCCTGAAACCGGACCGCATCGCGGGCGTCGGCGGGCTGCACACCCGCCACGACGCGATGGTCGCGGGCGAAGCGGGTGCCGATTACGTGCTGTTTGGCGAGCCGGGCGCGCACGGCGAGCGCCCCTCGGCGGAGGCCATCGCGGAGCGGCTGAACTGGTGGGCCGAGCTGTTCGAGCCACCCTGCGTCGGCTATGCCGCGAACCGCGACGAGGCGCGCGATTTCGCCGCCGCCGGCGCGGATTTTGTCCTTGTCGCTGACATGATTTGGTCCGATCAAGCAGGATCGGCCGCGGCGCTTGCGGATGTGGCCATGGCGCTTAAGGAAGGTTGGGCGCTCAAGGAAGGTTATGCGGCAGCTGGACACTCTCTCACCGGGCGGAATTGACGCGGGCATGAAATTGCTACGCGCCGCCACAATTCTGCTCGGCTCCATGCTTCTCGCGGCGAGTGCGCAGGCGCAGATATCGCTGGTGCCGCCAGCAGCGATTCCTCAGCCGCAGGCTCAACCGGCCCCCCCACCATCGCCCGCCCCGAAAACCGCCCCCAAATCTACGCCGAAGGCTGCGCCGAAACCGGAAGCCAAATCGCCCCCGGCTCCGGTGCGGAAACCGACCACGACGGAAAAACCCGCAGCCGTAGATGCGGCGAAAGCCGGTGGCACCGAGAGCAACGATCTCGACGCCGTGCTGAACGAGCCGCCGAATGTCGATCTCGTCTTCGGAGCCTATCAGCGCGGTTTCTATCGTACGGCCTTCAACCTGGCGACGAAGCGCGCGCAGGAGAAGAACGACACCGCCGCGATGACCATGCTCGGCGAACTCTACGCCAACGGCCAGGGCGTCAAACGCAATTTCGCCAAGGCCATCGAGTGGTACAAGCGGGCCGCCGACCAGGGCGACCGCGAGGCCATGTTCGCGCTGGCGATGCTGAAGATCGGGGGCCAGGGCGGCGCGGCGGATCGCGAGGGCGGCGCCGCCCTGCTCGCGTCGGCGGCGAAACTCGGGGAGCCGAAAGCCGCCTACAATCTGGCCATGCTGTATGTCGACGGCCAGACCTTCCCGCAGGACTTCAAACGTGCCGCCGAATTGCTGCGCATCGCCGCCGACGCCGGCAACGCCGACGCGCAATATGCGCTGGCGAGCTTCTACAAGGAAGGCACCGGCGTTCCGAAGGACATCGACAAGGCGGTGCGGCTGCTGCAAGCCGCTTCCGTCGCCGGCAACGTGCCCGCCACGGTGGAATACGCGATTGCACTGTTCAATGGCAGCGGCACCAGCAAGAACGAAGTCGCCGCGATCTCGTTGCTGCGCAAGGCGGCGCGACAGAACAACCCCATCGCCCAGAACCGGCTTGCGCTGGTGCTGACGCAGGGCAAAGGGGTGCCCGTCGACATGATCGAGGGGCTGAAATGGCATCTGGTGGCGAAAACCGCCGGCAAGGGCGATCCGCTGCTCGACGAGGCTCTGGCGCGGCTCACGCCCGAGGATCAGGCCAGGGTCGAAGCCGCCGCCAAGAAATGGCTCGGCACCAAATGACCGGTATGAACATCGACCCTTGACGCCGCGCGCCCCGCAAGGCACCCAATCCCTTCACAGGCCGCCCCAGCGGGGGCGCGATGAATCGAGACGCTCATGCTGCATTCCGCCCTCATCAACGTCATGGTCAAGGCCGCGCGCCGCGCCG
>CAUJJN010000171.1 GCA_963204905.1 Pseudomonadota bacterium | reverse complement strand
CGGCCTTTCATGTTCCGCTAACCATACGGTCCAGTAATCGATCCCATAGCAAAGTATTGCGAGGGATCGATGCGGGCCAATCAAGTATTGATTACAGTATTTCTACTGACCGGAATCGGGGCGGCGGGCGCAGCCGACGCGGTGTCGCCGGTCGGTCAGCACGACTTCGCTGCATCATTTCTGCTGCGCGGCGGTTACGACACCAATCCGGAGTTTTCCTCCGGCAACGGCATCGGCGGCAGTGCCTTCATCGGCACCGAGACAGCGCTGGTCGCCGGCAGCAAGTTCGACAACGCGACGCTCGGCGTGGCGGCGGAAGCGGGCACCGTTCACTACGCCAATCCGCAGGCGACGCCGACCGAACGGGGCAAGGTGATTCTGCGTGGCTCGCTCGGCGACGATCGCCTGAAGCTGAGTTCGACCACCACCATCGCGGACGTGTCGAGTTACAATCTGCGCTCGTCCGACGTCAGCCATGCGTTGAAGCTGGAGGCCAGGATCGAGCAATTCAAGTTGTTCGTCACGGCGGAGGGTGGGCAGTCCAGCCTGAACCAGACCAACGCGATCTTTCAGAACTTTTTGCCATCGCCGCATCGCTTCATCCGTGGCGCCATCGTGCCGGGCGCCTCGATCGTGAATGGCAAGGCGGAGGTCGGCGTCTCTGTCAACCTGTCACGGCGGCGCTACCATGATGAATTCGATGACTTCGGTTATCGCCGCGACAACGAACGGGTACAGCCTTTCGTGTTCGCGAAATATGACGGCGAGAGTTTTACCGCGTTCGGCTCGGTGTCGCGGCTTTACGGCAAATGGCACGATGTCGACTTCAGCGACGTCGATCGCCTGTTGTTCGACGCCAGCATCAGTTGGCGCGCAAAGCCCTTCAAAATAGACATTCTGGCGACACGCCGTGCGTCGGAAACCACGTTTCCGATCTCCCCCATCACCATCGATACAGTCTATTCGGCCAAGGCGTCTTGGACCATCGATCCAAAATGGACGCTTGCGGCCTCGCTCGGCTACGCTGATACAGAGTATCTGGATTCGCCGTTCGTCGCGCGTACCCTGACCTATGGCGTTGGCGTCACGCGCGATCTCGGCAACGATCTGATGTTCGGCATCGATCTGACGCGCGCGCAGGGCACGCTGATCTCTGGCGCGCGCGCCGATGCGCTGAGTGTGATGTCGTCGCTGACCAAGAAGTTCGGCGCGCCAGCCAGGATCGCGCCGCCGGCTCACCCGCTGAAACTCGCAACGGCGCAGTGATTTGTGAGCGTGCGGGCGGGGATATCCCCGTCCGCAATCGCTTGTTCAGTAGCAGCCGCAGCCGCCGTGGCCGCCGCCGAGCAGTCCGCCCAGCAGGTTGCCCTTGCCGATCACCGCGCCTAGCACGCCGTTCTTGCCGGTCGTGACCGAGACGTTGGTCACCAGCGCGCTGCGCCCGTTGACCAGCCCGAGCACGCCGCCGTTTCCCGACAGCACGTTGGCGCCGATCGCGATGCCCTGTGCGCTGCCGCCGCGACCACCGCCGCCGGCCAGGGCCGGGGCGCTGACGAGGGCGGATGCAAGCGCGGCGAGAACCAGAATCTTCTTCATGACGTTTCTCCACTGTTTTTGATGCGTGCTCATATGCGAACACGGGAGAAGCATCCGCCCCGGATGGCTGGGTTGCAATCTATACTGAAAACTAACCTTAAGTTGTTCGATGAAATGCGAAATAATACTTATCTAAGCTTACAAATATGTCGGATTTATCTCGTAAAATTACTGTGCGTATTTGAATCCAAGCGGCCTATCGGCCGCGAGTTTCTCAATCGAAAGGGCGCGGGATTCTTGCGGCAAAACCGTGTCCGCCCTGCGGGCGTAGTCATGGTCGTATGAGGCTGCGGAGTATCGGATCGCTCGTGCACTCAAAACCGGACCACGCGTCATGACCGGCCGTCGATCTCGCGATATGGATAGCGGTCACGGATTTCATGATTGAAAAATCCGCCCCGCGACTCGGCGCGCGTGAAGGCGTCGTACAGGCGTTGCGGCACGCCCTCATAGATGTAGCGGCGGCCGCTGACGAAAGTGACTGTCAGGCGATGCGAGCGGATGTCGTAGTCGATATCGTGGATCGCCGTTGATGGCATGATGCGCTCCGGTGCGACAACGCTTCAGCAAATGGTTCGTTGCGCCGAGTTTTCCGCAACGACGATCACGGGCTCCCTCTCGAACGAATTCGATCTCAGCTCTTGCCGAAACGATCCCTCCACGCCGGAAGCGCGCCGGGAAACGGCAGCGCGGTCGCTTCGTGGACACCGCGCGCGATGGCGCGGGCCGTCACGTTGGCGGCGACGGTGCCGAGTTCGGTGAGGCCATAGAGTGGATCGATCGGCTTCGCGCCGGTGGCGGCGGCGAACACCAGGTCGCCGTCGAGCGGCGCATGCACCGGATAGATCGCGCGGGCGAAGCCGGTTTGCGCCGACATCGCCAGCCGCCGTGCCTGCGCCTTGGTCAGGATGGCGTCGGTGACCACCGCGACCAGCGTGGTGTTCTCGATGGCGGTGGCGGTCGCGGCGCCCTTGACGCGCATCGCGCGCATGCCGTCGGTGAAGGTGGGGGGCATTCCGTGGCCGCCGAATTCGTTGCCGATCTCGTAGGGCGCGGACCAGAACCACGGGCCGTCGCCAACGGTGACGCTGCCGACGGCGTTGACGACGGCGATGGCGGCAACGCGAACGCCGTTCGGCAATTCGGCCGAAGCCGAGCCGAGCCCGCCTTTGAAGTTCACGGTGGTCGCGCCGAAGCCGGCGCCGACGGTGCCGAGCGCGAAACTGTCGCTCGCGGCGCTGGCGGCGGCGTAGCCGAGATCGCGATAGGGGGAAAAGCGGCCCCACTTCTTGTTGCCGCCGTTGAGGAGGTCGAACACGATGGCGCCGGGCACGATGGGGATCAGCGCGTCGGCGATGGCGAAGCCACGGCCCTGTTCGGCGAGCCAGCCCTGCATCCCGCCGGCGGCGTCGAGGCCGAAGGCGGAGCCGCCCGCCAGCGCGATGCCGTCGATGCCGTCCACCGTATTCACCGGGTCGAGCAGGGCGCTGTCGCGGGTGCCGGGGCCGCCGCCGCGAATATCCAGCGAGGCGACTGCCGGCTTGTCGAACAGGATGGCGGTGACGCCGGATGCCAGCGCCGCGTCATGCGCATGGCCGACACGCACGCCAGCGATATCGGTGAGAAGGTTTTTCATTGCGATTCTCCCATTGAACGGCAGATGATCGTGGCTTCGCCCGCGGGTCAACACATGCGCCCGCTCGGTCTGTCGCGTGATGCCTGCGATCACAACCGCGCGGGTTCGCGCGTGCGCCCTTGCATAAAGTTCCGGGACCGGTGCATCTAGCCGCATGATCCATGACGTCACCTTGCCGGCCGCGCTGATCGCCGGCCTCATCAGTTTCCTGTCGCCCTGCGTGCTGCCGCTGGTGCCGCCGTATCTGATCTATCTGACCGGCGCGACCATCGAGCAGGTGGCCGACGACGAAACGCCGGAGGCATCGAAGCGCGGCATCATGCTGTCGGCGCTGTTGTTCGTGCTTGGCTTCTCGACGGTGTTCGTGGCGCTCGGCGCCAGCGCCAGCCTGATCGGCGGCCTGATCCGCGCCTGGTCGGCGCAATTGTCGATCATCGCCGGCATCGTCATCATGATCATGGGCCTGCATTTCCTCGGGCTGACGCGGATCGGCTTTCTGATGCGGGAAGGGCGGTTGTCGATGCCCAGGCCGATGGGGTTGTGGGGCGCCTATATCATGGGCCTCGCTTTCGCCTTCGGCTGGACACCGTGCATCGGGCCGATCCTCGCGGCCATCCTGTCGGTCGCGGCCGCGGAGGCCACGGTGACGAAAGGCGCGGGGTTGCTCGCGGTGTATTCCGCGGGGCTCGGCATTCCGTTCCTGCTGGCGGCGCTGATGATCGATCAGTTCTCCAGCCTGTTCGCGCGCATGAAGCGGTATCTTCACGTCATCGAAAAGGTGATGGGCGTGCTGATGGTGATCACCGGCATCGCCTTTCTCACCGGCTCGATCACATGGCTGAGCATCTGGCTGCTGGAGACATTCCCGGCGCTGGCGAATTTCGGATGACGCGCGGCGATTGAGCGATCAGTGCTTCATCGCCGCCGCGATGTTTTTCGCGAGCGCCTTGGCCGCCGCTGCGCCGAGGCCATAGGTTTCCAGCGTCACGGTGTCGTCGTTCTGAAGGAACGTGATCGTCACGGCTTTGCCCGGATTTTCCATTGGGTCGAACATGTAGGCGGCTTGGCCCAGGCCGTCGACGCTCTTGTAGTGTTGCGTCCCGACACGCTCTCTCTGGTTCTGTTCGCTTTGGCGGAAATATTGCAGGGCGGTGCCGCCTTGAATCTTCTGACTGGCGAAGGTGATGAAGTGAACGCCGACGCGCGCGTTTTTCGTCGAGCCCTTCCAGAAGCAGTTCGACATGCCCGGGGTGGGATTGTTGGTCTGATCGATGACAACTGGCGCGCCCAGCAGCGTTTTCAGCGCATCCACCGAGATCATCTTGCAGGCAGGTGTTTCCGGATCGACGGGCGCCGCTTGTGTTTGAACCAGCGATGTCAGTGAAAGGATCGTTGCGGTGCCAAGGCAAATGGCGGGCTTCATCATCGCGCGTGTCAGCTCCATCAGATTGGTGAGGCCGACATATCACGGGGCGATTCTGGCGAATATGGGATCGCGCAACGCGGCGCGTGTTCAAATCCGGCATGGCTCGGATTCCTGCACCACACCAAAACGCCCCGACGAACCGGGGCGTTGGATGTCGTCGTCCATGTGACGCGGCGCGCGCGTCCGCTGGATCGTCAGTTCGGGATCTCGGCGTAGTTGCCCTTGGCGTCCCACTTGTAGACGACGTAGTCGATCGCCTTGATGTCGCCCTTGGCGTCGAAGCCGACCTTGCCGAGCACGGTGTCCCATTCGCCGTCCTTGATGACCTTCATCACCTTCTGCGGATCGGTGGTGCCGGCCTTTTTCGCGGCTTCGGTCCAGACCTGCATCGCGGCGTAGGTGTAGAGCGTGTAGCCTTCCGGATCGACGCCCTTGGCCTTGAACTTCTCGACGATGGCCTTCGCGGTCGGCTTGTTGCGCGGGTCGGGGCCGAAGGTGAACAGCGTGCCTTCCGCGAGCGGGCCGGTGATCGAGGCGAACTCCTTGTCGTTCATGGAGTCGCCCGACATCATCACCGTCTTCAGGCCCTGGTCGCGCATCTGGCGCAGGATCAGTCCGGCCTGCTGGTGATAGCCGCCGATATAGACGAGATCGATGTTGTCACGCTTCAGCCGCGAGACGATGGAGTTAAAGTCCTTGTCGTCCTTGTTGTAGGACTCGAACATTTTCTCCTGGAATCCGGCCTTGTTGAGCGCCTTCTTGGTCTCGTCGGCGAGGCCCTTGCCGTAGGTGGTCTTGTCGTTGAGGATCGCGACGTTCTTGCCGGCGAAGTTCTTCGCGATGTATTGCGCGGCGATCACGCCTTGCTGATCGTCGCGGCCGCAGATGCGCAGCACGTTCCACAGCTTGCGCTCGGTGAACAGCGGGTTGGTCGAGGCCGGGGTGATCTGCAACACGTTGCTGTCGGCATAGGCTTCCGAGGCCGGGATCGACGACGACGAGCAGAAGTGACCGGCGACGAACGGAATGCCGGCGCTGCCGACCTTCTCGGCGATGGAGCGGGCCTGTTTCGGATCGCAGGCGTCGTCGCCGACGAACAGCTTCAGCTTCTTGTTCATCAGCCCGCCGGCGGCGTTGGCGTCGGCGACGAACTGCTCGGCGCCGTTCTGCAACTGACGGCCGAAAGCGGATTCGCTGCCGGTCATCGGGCCGGCCACCGCGATGGTGATGTCCTGGGCGAGGGCCGTGGTCGAGAGCGCCAGCGAGGCGCCAAAAGCCAGACCCAGAGCCTTGCCGATCAGCTTCAAGGATTTCATTCGAGTGTTCCTCGCGGAGGTGTCAGGTTGCATCCGGCTTGAGCCGGTTATCCGGTCATTGTCGGATGATTTGCCGCCGGTGTCATGAGCAAATTTCGCGCGCGACCCACCTTGGGGACCGCGTCACTTGGTCGCCGTGTTCTTCGGCCGCGAAATGCAAAAGGAACGCGCGCGGATATGGCCGGAATGACGAGAATCCTTGCGGACATCGAATACGGCTAAGTCCGGCGGCCGCCTTCGAGATAGGCTGCGCGGATTTCCGGGCGTTGCAGCAGTTCCATGCCGGGACCGCTCATGGTGATCAGGCCGTTGACCATCACATAGCCGCGATGGGCGAGGCGCAGTGCGTGGTTGGCGTTCTGCTCGACGATCAGCACCGTGAGGCGGTCCTCGCGGTTCAGCGTGCGGATCGCGGAGAAAATCTGTTTTGTGATCAGCGGCGCGAGGCCGAGTGAGGGCTCGTCCAGCAGCAGCAGGCGCGGGCGGCTCATCAGCGCGCGGCCGATCGCCAGCATCTGCTGTTCGCCGCCGGACAGCGTGCCGCCACGTTGCGTCATGCGCTCCTCGAGGCGGGGAAACAGTTTCAGCACGCGCGCGAGGCTCGCAGCGCGCTCGGCGTCGCTGCCGGGCGTGGCGTCGGCGCCCATTTGCAGGTTTTCCGCGACGCTCATGCGCGGGAAGATGCGGCGGCCTTCCGGCGATTGCGCGATGCGCAGCCGCGCGACCTCGTGCGCCGGCAGCGCCGTGATGTCATGGCCGTCGAACAGGATGTCACCGGCGCGGGGACGGGGCTTGCCGAAGATCGACATCATCAGGGTGGATTTGCCGGCGCCGTTGGCGCCGATCAGCGCCACGATCTCGCCCGCCTTGATGTCGAGATCGACGCCTTTCAGCGCCTCGATCTTGCCGTAGGCGGCGCGCAGGCCGCGAATGGCGAGCAGAGGTGTCGCGGCGGCACTCATGCGCCGGCCTCCATGGTCTGCTCCATCACCTGGGCGGCGTCTTCTTCGTCGGCGCCGAGATAGGCGGCGACGACTTTCGGATCGTCGCGCACCGCGCGCGGCGCGCCGTCGGCGATCTTGACGCCATGGTCGAGCACAACGATGTGGTCGGAGATCTCCATCACCACGCTCATGTCGTGTTCGATCAACAGGATCGAGGTGCCGATATCGTCGCGGATCGACAGCAGGAGATCGCTGAGCGCGGCGCTCTCGTTGGCGTTGAGGCCGGCGGCGGGCTCGTCCAGGCACAACAGCGCCGGTTGCGCGCACATCGCGCGCGCGATTTCGAGGCGTCGCTGGTCGCCGTAAGGCAGGTTGCCGGCGGCATCGTCGGCGCGGTCCAAAAGTCCGATGCGTTGCAGCCATTCGCGCGCGAGGTCGATCGCCTGCCGCTCGGCGGCGCGGAACGACGGCGCGCCGAGGAGGCCGAGCAGGCTGAAACCCGAAGCGCGCATCAGCGTGTTGTGCTGCGCCACCATCAGGTTTTCCAGCGCGGTCATGCCGGGAAACAGCCGGATGTTCTGAAAGGTGCGCGCCACCTTGGCGTATTTGCAGATGCGGAAATCGTGCAGGCGGTCGAGCCGGAACGTCGCGCCATCATCGTGCACCAGCGTCATGGTGCCGCCCGAGGGTCGATAGAAGCCGGTGATGCAGTTGAACACGGTTGTCTTGCCGGCCCCGTTCGGCCCGATCAGCGCGGTGATCTGGCGACGCTGCGTGGTGAAGGACAACTCATTGATGGCGACGATGCCGCCGAAGCGCATCGTCAGCCCGTCGATGGCGAGGATCGGCGCGGTGCTCGTCATCCGTGGCCTTCCTTCACCAGCGACGACGATATCTCCGTCCGCTTTTGCAGGAACACGGTGGGGGCGCGATGGCCGATCAGGCCGCGCGGCCGCCAGATCATCAGCAGCACCATGACGCCGCCGAACACCAGCATGCGGAATTGATCGAGGCCGCGGAACAGCTCGAACCCGCCGATCATCGCGATCGCGGCCAGCGCGACGCCGAGTTGTGAGCCCATGCCCCCCAGCACGACGATGGCCAGCACCAGCGCGGATTCCTGGAAGGTGAACGACTCCGGACTGATGAAGCCCTGGCGGGTTGCGAAGAACGCGCCGGCGAACCCGCCGAACATCGCGCCGATGGCGAAGGCCGAAAGCTTCGTCGTGGTGATGTTGATGCCGAGCGCGCGGCAGGCGACTTCGTCCTCGCGCATGGCTTCCCAGGCGCGACCGATGGGCAGTCGGCGCAGGCGGATGGTGACCCAGTTGGTGATCAGCGCCAGCGCCAGAATGACATAGAACAGGAAGACGAGGCGATGCGTCGGCGAGAACGGCACGCCGATCAGCGCGGCGAAGCCGTTTTCGCCCGGCGTCAGCGGAATGCCGAACACGGTCGGGCGCGGAATGCCGCTGATGCCGTTTGGCCCGCCCGTCACGTCCTGCCAGTTGAGGATGACGAGGCGGATGATTTCGCCGAACGCCAGCGTGACGATGGCGAGGTAATCGCCGCGCAGCCGCAGAACGGGAAAGCCGAGGATCACGCCCCACAGCGCCGCCAGCAGACCGGACACCGGCAGCAGCACCCAGAACGCCCACGGCCCGAGTTGCTCCATGCTGACGGCGACGTAGGGGAAGCCGTCGATGAAGTGCGGGAGCGGCAGGCCGCTCTGCGCCAGCAGCGCGTAGGAATAAGCGCCGACCGCGTAGAACGCGACATAGCCGAGGTCGAGCAGGCCCGCGAGACCGACCACGATGTTGAGGCCCCAGCCCAGCATCACATAGGTCATCACCAGAATGGCGAGGTCGAGCAGATAGCGTTCCTTGTAGAAAATCACCGGCACCAGCAGCGCGAAGATCAGCAGCGCCGGCGCAAGCAGGCGGCCCACGACCGTGAAGCCGCCGCGAACGCTCGCCGGCAGTTCGATGCCGCCGACCGGTCCGATCCAGCGCCGCAGCAGTTCGATGACGATGGAGCCGACGAACACCGCGCCGACGATGGCGGCCAGTTCGCCGAACCGCGTCCAGTAGATCAGTTGGCCCGACGGTCCGGCCTCGGTACGGATGCCGATCATCAGGAAGAACAGGGCCAGCGCCACCAGGGCGCTGATGACGGCCTTCTTCAGGATGAAGCCGAAACCGGCGGAGGGATCGGCGCTCGCCGGATGGGGGGCGGGTGTTGCCATCCGTCAGACTTTTTCGACTTCGGGGCGGCCGAGCAGGCCGGTCGGCATGAAGATCAGCACGATGATCAGGATCGAGAACGCGGCGACGTCCTTGTATTCGACCGAGAAGTAGGCCGACCAGAACGTCTCGATCAGGCCGATGGCGAGGCCGCCGAGCATCGCGCCGGGCAGCGAGCCGATGCCGCCGAGCACGGCGGCGGTGAACGCCTTGATGCCGGCGATGAAGCCCATGAAGAAATCCACCAGCCCAGAATAGAGCAGGTACATCATGCCGGCGACGGCGGCGAGCGAAGCGCCGATCACGAATGTCATCGAGATGGTGCGGTCGACGTCGACGCCGAGCAGCGCTGCCATGGTCTGGTCCTGCTCGCAGGCGCGCATGTCGCGGCCGAAACGGGTGCGCGCCACGATGTAGGTGAAGATCGCCAGCAGCACGATGGTGGTGAGGACGACGACGATCTGCACGTTCGACAATTGCACCGCGAAGTTGCCGGAGTCGTGCAGGGTGTAGCCGCCGGTGATGATCGGCGGCACCGGCTTGACGCGCGCGCCTTGCGACACCTGCGCGAAGTTCGACAACACAAACGACATGCCGATGGCGGACAGCATCGGCGCGAGGCGGAACGACTGCCGCAACGGGCGATAGGCGATGCGTTCCACCGTCCAGCCGTAGAGCGCGGTCACCGCCATCGCCACCAGCAGCACCAGCAGCAGGATCACCGGCACCATGGTCATGCCGATCGAAACCAGAATGAGGAACGTGATCAGCGCGATGAAGCCGCCGATCATGAAGATGTCGCCGTGGGCGAAATTGATCATGCCGACGATGCCGTAGACCATCGTATAGCCGATGGCGATCAACCCATAGATCGAGCCGAGCACGAGGCCGTTGATCAATTGCTGGAAGAAATAATCCATACGCCGCCGAGGTGAGGACGAGATCAACACGTTTCACGAGTCGTTGCGGCCCACTCAAGGATGGTCGCCCCGGCATCCGATGCGCGCCGCGCCGCCCCTCATTCGACACCGTTCGCACCCGTCAAAATTCTTAACAGTCGGAAATCGGGTGGGCAACCGAAACGGACCTGTTGTGGACACCATCGAGCCGCGCCAGCTGTTCAGTCGCGCGGCCGTCGCCCATCACCGCAGCCGACCTCGCGATCGCCGGATATCGACCAATCGGGATGGCGCGGACATTATGACGCAGTCGCGATTTTCCGCGATATTTCTCGAATTTCAGCAAGTTTATCACGCATTTAGAGGCTGTTTAAAGTTGGACGGATTGCTTCGATTGATCCGGTTCACCTAAGCGAAGTCGAACAGGGCTTGGGGAATCAAAAATGCGTGCCACCGTACGAACGTTGACTGCTGTCAGTCTCTCATTGTGCGCCGGCAGCGCCTTTGCGCAGACCGCGTCGCGGACCGAAACCTTGCCGGAGATTCGCGTCGATGGCGGCGCGATCGGCGAATCCGTGCAGCAGGCGTTCACCGATCGCAGTAACGCGCCGAACGCCAGGGTCGTGATCGAGGGCGAACAGCTCAACCAGTTCAACGACCTGTCAGTGGGTGACGCGATCCGCCGCCTGCCGGGTGTGACGTTCTCCGCGGTGAACCGCTCGCGCGAAATCAAGCTGCGCGGCATTCCGCGCGAGTATACCCAGGTGCTGCTCGACGGCCGGCCGCTGCTGGACGGCGATTCGACGCGCAGCGTCGAGGTGGACCGGATTCCGGCCGTGCTGATCGATCGCATCGAGATCATCCGCTCGCCGCTCGCCAGCATGGGATCGTCGGGCGCGGCGGGCACGGTCAACATCATCACCAAGCGCCAGAACGGCAAGCCGGGCGGCGGCGTCTCGGTCGGCGGCGGCTACTACGACAAGAACGGCCCGATCGGCGACCTGTCCGGATGGACCGGCGGGCAGGCGGGACCGATCAACTATTTCATCGGTGGCGGCGTGCAGCGGCGGTTGCTGGAGGAAAGCTCCGACACCCTCAACACCATCGGCGCGTCGTCGAGCGATGGCGGCACGTTGCAAAAGCAGACGCGGCGCTTCAACGAAGCCACCTTCAACGCCCGCTTCGAGGCGCAGCTGAACGAGCAGAATCGCCTCACGATCGCGCCGTCCTATTTCCGGACCGAGGAGTATCGCGCCCAGACCGATCGCCGCCTGAACGGCGCGCGTACGGCGGTCAACCGCATCACCGACGAAATCCGCACCCGCGACCGCGAGACGGTCGGGAGCTATTTCGAGTGGCAGCATATCTACAACACGGCCGTCTCCAGCAAGGTGTTCGTGGATGTGCAAAAAGCCATCGAACTGACGACCCGCAACTCGACCCGCTACAACGCCGCTTACGTGCCGGAGCAGATCGAGCGCCGCTATTCGCCGATCGATCTGCGGCGCATCGCGCCTGGCGCTTCGGTGACGGCAAACGTCGCCGGCCATGTCCTGGACATGGGACTTGGCGCGATCCTGCTCGAACGGCAGGAGAGCGAGCAGCGCCAGCGCACCCTCGGCGGAAACACCACGCCGCCGGACCCGACCCGCATCTACAAGGTCGGCGAAGATGTCGCCTATGGCTATGTCAGCGACCGCTTCTCGGTGCTTGGGCCGGACCTGCTGACGCTGGGCGTGCGCGTCGAGAGCAGCGAGACCCGCACCACTGACAACCTCGGGGTGTTGCGGACCGGAACCGACACCGCTGTCAATCCGTCGTTGCAGTATCGCTATTCCTTCACGCCCGATCTGGACTTGCGCGCCGGCATCGCGCGCACGGTCCGACGGCCGGACTTGCGCGACCTGACGCCGACGATTTCCGCCAACAGCGGCACCATCGTCTCGCCGGACACCCGCGGCAATCCGGAAGCGCGGCCGGAGCATATCTGGGGCATCGACGTCGGCATCGACAGGTTCTTCGACAACAAGTTGGGTCTGGTGGCCGGCAACGTGTTCGCGCGGCAGTTCGACGACAAGCTCGACCGCACGCTGTCGCAGGAGAACGGCCGCTGGATCTCGACCTTGCGCAACGCGGGCGAGGGCAAGATGGTCGGCGTCGAACTGGAGGCGCGGGTGCCGCTGCACTTCATTCCGGGGCTGACGCTGTGGGGCAATGCTATCGCCGTCAAGACCGAACTGACCGACAGCCTGACGCAACAGCGCCGCCGCTTCGCCGAGCAGCCGGATCTCGTCACCAATATCGGTCTCGACTATTACGTGCGTGCGTGGCGGACGACGTTCGGCATCAACTACAACCGGACCTATGCCTATTCGCAGGATATCTGGCAGCCGCTCAATGCGACGCAGGTGACCAACCAGCGCACCGAGTTCAACGCGCTGAACCGGTTCGATCTCTCGATGCGG
>CAUJJN010000170.1 GCA_963204905.1 Pseudomonadota bacterium | reverse complement strand
GCGCGCCGAAGGCCATGGCGCCGTCTGCATCACGGACGACACCGCGCATGGTTCTCGCACGCCTGTTCGGTCGCGGGAGATCGCCGGAGCAGCCGTCGTCGCGCTCCGCGCCCGTTTGAAACGGGCCGCGCGGGGACACTGGACCACGCCCCGACATTGATCCGCTTGTCTCGTATCCTCTTGTCTTGCCCGCCCTGCATCTCTACCTCTGCATTCGTTTCGCAGCGGAGACCCGCCATGCTCGATGCCGCCGTCAAGGCGCTGACGCAAATCCTGTCGCCGCCGATGCGCGCCATTCTGTGGCGCTCGATCGGACTCGCGCTGATCCTGATCGTGGTGCTGGCGGTTGCCTTGCAACGGCTGCTGAGCTGGCTCGCGACCTCCGGCATGGTGTGGGCCGAGGCGACGCTCGGCCCCGACTATCATACGCCGCTCAACATCGTGTCGTGGATGGTGTCGATCGTCGCCGGTTTCGGCATCGTATTCGGCGCCATCTTCCTGATGCCCGCGATCACCTCGCTGGTGGCCAGCGTGTTCGTCGACGACGTCGCCGACATCGTCGAGCGCGAACATTATCCGGCGGAGCGCGTCGGCACCGCGCTGCCTTACGGCCTCGCCATCAGCGAAGGCCTCAAGTTCGCCGGACTGACCCTGCTGGCCTATCTGATCGCGCTGCCGTTCGCGCTGTTCGCGGGGCTGGGCTTCGTCGCCTTCTTCATCGCCACCGCCTGGCTGCTCGGCCGGCAGTACTTCGAATTCGCCGCGCTGCGCTTTCGTCCCGTCGCCGAAGCCAAGGCGATGCGCCGTGAATATTCCGGCACGATCTTCACCGCCGGCCTGATCATCGCCGCCTTCGTCTCGATCCCCATCGTCAACTTCGCCACGCCCGTCTTCGCCATGGCGCTGATGGTGCACCTGCACAAACAGCTCAGCGGTCCAAGGCCGGAGCTGATCGAGCCAGTTCGGCGAACCAGCGTGCCGACGGTATAAGGCGCTACACCGTCTTTTCCGGCCAGCGGCACAGATCGTTGATGATGCACACTTCGCAGCGCGGCTTGCGGGCGAGGCAGGTATAGCGGCCGTGCAGAATCAGCCAGTGATGCGCGTGCAGCATGAACTCCGGTGGAATCACCCGTTCGAGATTCAGTTCGACGTCCAGCGGCGTCTTGCCCGGCGCCATGCCGGTGCGGTTGCCGACGCGGAAGACGTGCGTGTCCACCGCCATGGTCGGCTGCCCGAACGCCATGTTGAGCACGACGTTCGCCGTCTTGCGACCGGCGCCGGGAAGCGACTCCAGCTCGGCGCGGGTGTTCGGCACCTCGCCGCCGAACTCATTGATCAATTTCTCCGACAGCGCGATGACATTCTTCGCCTTGGTGCGGTAGAGCCCGATGGTCTTGATCGCCTCGCGCAGCCGCTCCTCGCCGAGCGCCAGCATCTTCTCGGGCGTATCCGCGATCGGGAACAGCTCCCGCGTCGCCTTGTTGACGCCGGCGTCGGTAGCCTGCGCCGACAGCACCACCGCCACCAGCAGGGTGAACGGATTGAGGTGCTCGAGTTCGCCTCTGGGCTCCGGGTTGGCCTCCTGAAACCGGCGGAAGGCCTCGTGAACCTCGGCGGCGGTCCACGGCTTGAGGCGTTTGGCGCCCTTGCCGACCTCCTCAACCCGGGTTTTCGCGCCCACCGTCCGCACCGATGTCGTGCCACGATTCGGCCGCGGCTTTGCCGCAAGAATCCCGGCGGCTTTTTTCGTCGGTTTCGCGGGGGATCGGTGGGTGCGTTTGGCCATGATCGGGTATAATGACAGGCCATGACCGCAGGCAACGACTTTGACGATGCCCTCGCCCCGGAGCCGGAATTGTTTTCGGCCCTGTTGGTGCCGCATCGCTCGTTGAGCCGGAACGGTTTCGCGGTGCTGATGGCGGTCATCAGCGTCCTCAACTTCACCGCCGGCATGATCTTCCTGATCAAGGGCGCGTGGCCGGTTCTCGCTTTCTTCCTGCTCGACGTGCTGGCGATCTACTGGGCATTCCGGATCAACTTCCGCGACGCCAAGGCCACCGAGGAAATTTCCATCACACCATCGCAACTGCGCGTTCGCAAGACCGACCATCGTGGCGCCGCGACGGAATGGGTTTTCAATCCGCTGTGGGTCCGGCTCGACCAGACCGTGCACCAGGAATACGGTATCGAACGACTTTGTCTGGTTTCGCGTGGCCGCAGCCTCGCCATCGCGCAGTTCCTTGGGCCGGACGAGAAATCAAGCTTCGCCAGCGCACTGACCAGCGCCTTGCAAGCGGCGAAACATGGGCCGGTCTACAACCCCTGACATAAGCCTTGTCGGGAAACGGGTGGTGGCAAGCGTGCCGAAGTCCTACATCGACAGCATGATGAACCTCGCCACCCAAGAGCACCGCCTCGCCAAGCCGGGACCGCAAGACGCAGCGCTGCGCGATTACGATTCCGTGCGCCGCGCCATTGCTTTCATCTCCGCGCATTGGCGCGCGCAACCGACCATCGAAGCCATCGCGGACGCCGCCGCTCTCACGCCCGACGAACTGCACCACCTGTTTCGGCGCTGGGCCGGACTGACGCCGAAAGCTTTCATGCAGGCGCTCACGCTCGATCATGCCAAGGGCCTGCTGCGCGATTCCGCCAGCATCCTCGATGCCGCACTCGACTCCGGCCTGTCCGGGCCCGGCCGACTGCACGATCTATTCGTGACCCACGAAGCGATGTCGCCGGGCGAATGGAAGACCGGCGGCGCCGGCATGACGCTGCGCTACGGCTATCATCCGTCGCCGTTCGGCACCGCGATCGTCATTGCCAGCGATCGCGGGCTCGCGGGCCTCGCCTTCGCCGATCCCGGTGACGAAACGGCGGCGCTCGCCGACATGCGACGGCGCTGGCCGCGCGCCGAATGCGTCGAGGACCACGCCGGTACCGCCGCGATGGCGCAACGCATCTTCGACACGCGGCTATGGAGTCCGGATCAGCCGTTGCGCGTGGTCCTGATCGGCACTGATTTCGAGGTGCGCGTCTGGGAATCGCTCTTGAGGATTCCGATGGGTCGCGCCGCCACCTATTCTGATATCGCTTGCAATGTCAGCAATCCGAAAGCATCGCGTGCGGTCGGTGCAGCGGTCGGGCGTAATCCGATCTCGTTCGTGGTGCCGTGCCATCGCGTGATCGGCAAGAGCGGCGCGCTCACCGGCTATCACTGGGGTATCACCCGCAAGCAGGCCATGCTGGGCTGGGAAGCCGGACGGGTCGGCGCGGCGTAAGGCCGGCGTGGCGCCCATCATTGCGAGGAGCATGAGATCCGAAGCAATTTTGCCGTTACGCGGCGAGATCAAGCACCGATGCGACGGTGGCGTCGGCGTTGAGTCGATAGATCACGGGCACGCCGGTGGCGAGTTCACGCTTGAGAATGTTTTCGGGCGTCAACTTCTCGAGCACCATGATCAGCGCTCGCAACGAGTTGCCATGCGCGGCGACCAGCGTGCGCTCGCCGCGCAGCACGCATGGCAAAATCTCCTGCACGAAATACGGCAGCGTGCGCGCCAGCGTATCCTTCAGGCTTTCGCCGCCCGGCGGCGGCACGTCGTAAGAGCGACGCCAGACGTGAACCTGCTCCTCACCCCACTTCTTGCGCGCGTCGTCCTTGTTGAGACCCGACAGGTCGCCGTAGTCGCGCTCGTTCAGCGCCAGGTTCTTATGGATCGACAGGCCGCTTTGTCCCATTTCCTGCAGGATGATGTCGAGCGTGTGCTGCGCGCGTGTCAGCACGGAGGTAAACGCAACATCGAACGTCAGCCCCTGCGCTTTCAACTTGCGTCCGGCCTCGGCCGCCTCATTGCGTCCCTGCTCGGTGAGATCGGGGTCCTTCCAGCCGGTGAACAGGTTCTTCAGATTCCATTCGCTCTGGCCGTGACGCACGAGGACGAGAAGTCGATCGCTCATACCTGTTCCATTCCACTTCGTGTTTGTCGTGATAATCGCCGCGCGAGAGCGCGCGGTACCTGTCTGTCAGAAGTCGCTCAGGCCGAGCACGTCGGCCATCGAATAATGTCCGGGCGGTTTGTCCTGCGCCCACATCGCCGCCTTCAGCGCGCCGTGCGCGAAGATCATGCGATCCTCCGCCTTGTGTGAAAGTTCGATGCGCTCATAAGGACCCGCGAAGATCACGGTGTGATCGCCGGTGACGGTGCCGCCTCGCAGCGCCGCGAAGCCGATGTCGCCTTCCCGCCGCGCGCCGGTGAGGCCGTCGCGGCCGCGCGCCGAGTGATCATGCAACGCGATGTCGCGACCCGCCGCTGCCGCCTCGCCGAGCATCAGCGCAGTGCCGGACGGCGCGTCGATCTTCGCCTTGTGATGCATCTCGACGATCTCGATATCGAAGCTGGGATCGAGCGAGCGCGCCACGCGCTTCACCAGGGCGGCCAGCAGATTGACGCCGAGGCTCATGTTCCCGGCCTGCACCACCACGGCCTGCTTCGTCACGCTCTTGATGATGGCGTTATCCGAGGCCGATAGTCCGGTGGTGCCGATCACATGCACCAGCCCGCGCTGCGCGGCGATGGCCACGTTGGCGATGGTGGCACGCGGAACGGTGAAATCGAGAATGCCGTCGGCCTTGGCCGATAGCGACCACAGATCGGCGGAGACCTGGACGCCGCTCGGCGGCAGGCCCGCCAGGGTTCCGGCATCGTGCCCGATCCACTCGGAGCCCGGCGCCTCCAGTGCGCCGGTGACAACGGCGCCTTTGGTTTCGGATATCGCGCGCATCAAGGCGCGGCCCATCCGGCCGCCGGCCCCCGCAACGATCAATCGCATTTCCGACATGGTCCGGACCTCAATGATGTCGCGGTATAGCGGGGACGAAGCATCCCGGCAACCAAGGCCGCCTCACGGCTGCGGCCCGTCATAGCCTTCGATCACCACGATATCGCCTTCCGACTGAGGGCCGCGCGCCTTGACCAGCGCCTGGTACTCCGGCGACTCGTAGCAGGCCAGCGCGGTCTCATAGTCCTTGAACTCGATGACGACATTGCGCGAGCGCGACGAGCCTTCCCTGCTTTCGAACCGGCCGCCGCGAACCAGAAATCTGGCGCCGTATTTGTGAAACACGGTGCCGTTGTGGGCGACATAGTCCCGCTTGTAGCCCTCGAGATCATGCACGTCGACGCGGCCGATCCAGTATCCCTTCGCCATTGCTTCCTCCCGTCAGTTTTTTGCCTGCTCAATGTCCGCGACGATTGCCTCCGCGGCGGCTTTCGGATCGGACGCTGCCATCACCGGTCGACCCACCACCAGATAGTCCGCTCCGGCCGCGATCGCCCGCGCCGGCGTCATCACCCGCTTCTGATCACCGACCTCACTGCCAGCGGGTCGGATGCCCGGCGTTACCAGGCTCATATTCACACCCGCGATCGGCCTGAGCGTAGCCGCTTCCTCGGCCGAACACACGAGGCCATGGACACCGAGCGCCTTGGCCTGCTCGGCGCGGTGCCGCACCAGATCGGACACGCCCAGCCGATAACCGGCGGCTTGCAGATCCGCTTCGTCGTAGGACGTGAGCACCGTCACGGCGAGAATCCTCAAGCCTGATCCGGCGCTGGCCTCCACCGCCGCCTGCATCGTTTGCGGATAGGCGTGCACGGTCAGAAATGTCGCGCCAAGCCCGGCCACGCTCCTGACGCCGCTGGCGACGGTGTTGCCGATGTCGTGCATCTTGAGATCGAGAAAGACTTTCTTGCCGGCATCCGCGAGTTGCCGCGCCAGCGGCAGCCCGCCAGCATAAGCGAGCTGATAGCCGATCTTGTAGAATGTCACGCTGTCGCCGAGCCGGGCGATCATGGCTTCCGCGGCGGCCACGCTCGGCAGGTCGAGCGCAACGATCAAGCGATCACGCGGGGGAATAACGCTGTCAGTCATGTTGCCTCATCTGTTCCGCGACATCGATCAACTGCCGTGCCATGGCAGTGAGTGTGTCACGATCGCTGACGGATTTAAGCCGATCCATGTCGTCATAAGCCTGATCGGCGAACGACAACGAGAATTGCGTCGGGATGACGGTGACGCGGCAGCCCGACAGCATCAACCGCAGCATCATCAAGGATCGCGCACCACCAAACCGGCCCGTTGACGCCGAAGCCAGCGCGAACGGACGACTACGCAGGACATGACCAAACGGTTCGTCGCGCTCGCGCACGCGGGTCACCCAATCGAGCGCGTTCTTGAGCAGCGGTGGTGGCGAGGAATTGTATTCGGGGCTCACCAGCAAGACGCCATGGTGAATTCCGATCAGACGCTTGAGTTTGACGGCTTCGGCGGGGACACCGGACGTCGCCTCCAGGTCGCCGTCGTAGATCGGCAGTGGAAAATCGCCGAGCGAGATCAGCGACACATCGGCGCCGGCTTCGACGAGGTCAGCCATGGCGGTGCCCGCGAGCCGCACATTGTGCGATCCGCTGCGCAGCGAGCCGGGTATGATCAGAATCTTTATCGGGCTCATGCCTGACGAGCCCATCTCATTCGAACCGATGAATCAGATTGCATCAATCGCACGCATCCAGCTCGCCTCTTTGGCGATTGCGCCGGAGGCTCAGCCCTTGCGATACACCCAGACACGGGCGGGCGGTAGATTCATCCAGATTCGTTCGGACGCTTCGGTGGATACCCCCGGCAGGGATTTCGGAATCGGTGGCGTCACCGAATAGGTGAACTGCACGAAAGGCGCTCCCGGGCTGAGCGCCGAGAACGCATCCCGGATCAGTTTCAACCGGGTCAGCATCGGCTTGGTGACCAGCGGCAGGCCGGACACAACGGCGGATGCCGGCGTCTTCAACACCTTCGACAACGAATTCCGCAGCGCATAGGCGTCGCCCTGCACCACGGTTGCCTGCGGATAGCGATCGCGCAGCAAGGCGCAGAAGCTGGGATTGTATTCCACCAGTACCAGACGGCTCTGCTCGACACCGTGCTCGATCAGCGCGTTGGTGATCGCGCCGGTTCCCGGCCCCAGTTCGACGACGGGCCCACTATCATGAGCATCGACATACTGCGCCATGGTCCGGGCCAGGACGCGACCCGACGGCATCACCGCGCCCATGTGCAACGGCTTCTCGATCCATGAGCGAAGAAAACGAACCTC
>CAUJJN010000169.1 GCA_963204905.1 Pseudomonadota bacterium | reverse complement strand
GTTCGACGCCGGATTTCCAGCGCGATGAAGCGGATCGGCTGCTGGCGCTGGTGGGCGTCGAGGGTTACGCCGAGCGTCCATGCGGTGAACTCGCCTATGGCGATCTCAAGCGGCTCGAGCTGGCGATCGCGCTCGCCAATCACCCGAAGCTGTTGCTGATGGACGAACCGACCGCCGGCATGGCGCCGCGTGACCGCATCGAATTGATGCGGCTGACAGCGCGGATCGCGCGCGAGCAAGCCATCGGCGTGCTTTTCACCGAGCATGACATGGATGTAGTGTTCGAACACGCGGACCGAATCCTTGTACTCAACCGTGGGACGCTGATCGCCGAAGGCTCGCCGGAGCAAGTGCGGCGCGATCCGCAGGTGCGCGCGATCTATCTCGGCGAAGGCCTGGTCTACGATGCGCGGCATCAGGAAGGAGCGGGCGCATGAAGCTGTCGGTGTCCGCGCTCAACAGCTATTACGGACCGGCGCATATCCTGTTCGATGTCGACCTGGAGGTCGGCGCGGGCGAGGTCGTTGCGTTGCTTGGCCGCAATGGCGCGGGAAAGTCCACGACCTTTCGTTCCATCGTCGGGCTGGTGGCGCATCGCGAAGGTCGCATCACCTTCGAGGGGCAGGATATCTCGAAAGCGCCGACCCACGCGATCGGCCGTGCTGGTCTCGGTTACGTTCCGGAAGAACGGCGCATTTTCACGGATCTCACGGTCGAGGAAAATCTCGAGGTCGGTCGCCAGCCGGCGCGCCCGGGTGCGCCGCAATGGAGCCGCGAAAAGCTGTTCGCGCTGTTTCCGAACCTTGCCGAGATGCGCAATCGCGCGGGTGGTCGCATGAGCGGTGGCGAACAGCAGATGTTGACCATTGCGCGGACGTTGATGGGCAATCCGTCGCTGGTACTGCTGGATGAACCGTCTGAAGGTCTGTCGCCGAAGATCGTCGAACAGATGGCGCACGCCATCCTGACGATGAAGAAAGAAGGTTTGAGTATCCTGTTGTCCGAGCAGAACCTGCATTTCGCGAGGCTGATCTCGGATCGCAGCTACATCATCGAGCGTGG
Organism: Pseudomonadota bacterium; assembly: GCA_963204905.1. Taxonomy (GTDB): domain Bacteria; phylum Pseudomonadota; class Alphaproteobacteria; order Rhizobiales; family Xanthobacteraceae; genus 62-47. The sequence goes on along the minus strand of CAUJJN010000169.1, from coordinate 1,983 downwards.
CCGGATCTGCTTCAGCGGCACCATGGTTGATCTTGATGCAAGGCCGGATATTCGCGATGCCCATCTTGCAATGTAGTCCTATGGACGTTCGAGGGTCTGCTTTGCGGCCAACGGCACCGCGAAAGAGCGCCAATGGCTAAAACGCCGACGACCAGAAGCAGGACGACTGCGCACAAGTCCGCGTCATACAACCTTGATGAGCAGGTCGGTTTCATTCTTCGCCAGGTGTCGCAACGTCATACCGCGATCTTCGCGGCGGAGATCGGTTCGCAACTCACCGCGACCCAATGGGCCGCGTTGTCGAAACTGGCCGAAGCGGGGCCTTGCTCGCAGAACCAGCTCGGCCGCCTCACCGCGATGGATGTCGCGACCATCAAGGGCGTGATTGATCGGCTCACCGCACGTGGCTTGACCGAGACCGGGCCGGACCCAGGCGATGGTCGGCGGCTGCTGGTGACGCTGACGCGCGCCGGCCAGGCGCTGGTCGAAAAGATGTCGCCCAACGCGCTGCGCGTGACGGAAGAAACGCTGGCGCCGCTGACGGCGAAGGAACGCGGCGTGTTCGTCGCGTTGCTCGCCAAGCTGCGTTGATCCTTGATGCCGCTATCCCTGAACGATGGTCGGCACCTTGCCGGCAGGCGGCGTGTTGCGGCTGCGCTGGCTGCGAACGAGGCCATCGATCACGGTCATGCCGACGCCGGGCAGATCGCCGAGCCGCACGCTCTCCAGGATGTCCTTGCCGGCCGAGTGCTGCGCCTTGTCCATGAACACGAAGTCCGCCGCGCGGCCGACCTCGATGATCCCGCAATCCAGTGCGCGTAGCCGCGCGGTGTTGCCGGTGGCGAAGCAGAACGCGACTTCCGCCGGCACATCGCCGAGCGACGAAAGCATCGAGATCATGCGCAGGATGCCGAGCGGTTGCACGCCGGAGCCGGCTGGCGCGTCGGTGCCGAGGATGACGCGGTTGAGATCGCCCATTTCCCTGGCGAGGCGCAACGTGTAGAGCGCCGAGCGCTCGTTTCCGTTATGCACCAGCTCGAGGCCGCGCTTGCAGCCCTCGCAGATGCAACGAATTTGCCCGTCGGGCAGCGCGGTGTGACCGCCGTTGATGTGGCCGACGATATCGGTATCGGCTTCAAGCACAACGTCGGCGTCGATCAGGCCGGAGCCCGGGATCGAGGGGCCGCCGGTGTGGATCGTGCTGTTCATGCCGTACTTTCGCGCCCACGCCACCATCTTGCGCGCCGTGGGGCCGTCCTTGACGCTGCCGAGGCCGACCTCGCCGAGCCAGCGCACACCGGCGGTGGCCATCTCCTTGAAATCTTCCTCCACCATACCGTTTTCGATCACCGGCGCGCCGGCGAGCACCTTGACGCCGCTCGGGCGCAAATTTTCGAAGGCGCGCTGCGCGAAGATCGCCATGGCCTTGAGACCGACGATGTCCTTCGGCCGCCCCGGCATATGCACTTCGCCGGCCGAGATCATGGTGGTGACGCCGCCGTGCAGATTGCTGTCGATCCAGCTCATCTGGTTCTGTCGCGGCGTCCAGTCGCCGGCGACGGGGTGAACGTGACTGTCGATCAGGCCGGGTGTGAGGGTCACGCCGTTGGCGTCGATGATCGTGTTGGCGCCCTCGGTGTCGACATCCTTGGCGCGGCCGATGGCGGTGATCCTGCCATCTACGGAGACTACGGTATCGGCGTCGAGGATCGGGTTTTCGAGGGCGCCGCTTAGAACCAGTCCGATGTTACGGATGACCAATTTCCCGGAATGCACGTTTCCCTGCGGCTCGCCATGCGACATTTGCCCTGCTCCCTAGCAATAAGCTGTTGTTTTCCCGACGCATTTGATCCGATCTTGACGATCGGATCAAGCCGGTCTATTCGTTAGTATACTAACGATATTGGCTCACGCAAGCGCCACGCTTTCGTCATATTTCGCGCCTTTCTGACCGGCGATTGTGCGACGCAGTAAAGACATGGA
>CAUJJN010000168.1 GCA_963204905.1 Pseudomonadota bacterium | reverse complement strand
CACAAGGGCGAAGGCATCTCGGCAGCCGAAGTCATCATGACGCAACTGCATGCCGGCGGAAAATTCGACCAAAACTCCTACAAGGTGTCGGGCGGTCTGCACGGCGTCGGCGTGTCCGTTGTCAACGCGTTGTCGAGCAAGCTGATCTTGCGCGTCTGGCGCAACGACAAGGAACATTACATCGAGTTCGCCCACGGCGAATCCGTCGCGCCGCTGCGCGTGGTCGGCGACGCCGAGGGTAAACGCGGCACCGAGGTGACGTTTTACGCCAGCGCCGAAACCTTCACCATGGTGGAATACGATTTCGCCACGCTGGAGCATCGGCTGCGCGAACTCGCTTTCCTCAATTCCGGCGTCAACATCCTGCTGGCCGACATGCGCGGCCCGGTCGAGAAGCGCGAGGAGATGCGCTACGAGGGCGGCGTCGAGGAATTCGTCAAGTATCTCGACCGCAACAAGAAGGCCGTGGTGCCAGCGCCGATCATGGTGCGCGCCGACCTGAACGGCATCGGCGTCGAGGCCGCCTTGTGGTGGAACGACAGCTATCATGAGAACGTGCTGTGCTTCACCAACAACATTCCGCAGCGCGACGGCGGCACCCATCTCGCCGGCTTTCGCGGCGCATTGACGCGACAGGTCAACGGCTATGCCGACGCCATGGCCAAGAAGGAAAAGATCGCGCTGACCGGCGACGATTGCCGCGAAGGCCTGACCGCCGTTTTGTCGGTGAAGGTGCCGGACCCGAAATTCTCGTCGCAGACGAAAGACAAGCTGGTTTCCTCCGAAGTCCGCCCGGTGGTCGAAAACGTCATCAACGAGGCCTTGGCGTCGTGGTTCGAGGAACATCCGACCGAAGCCAAGATCATCGTCGGCAAGGTGGTGGAAGCAGCCGCCGCGCGCGAAGCCGCGCGCAAGGCGCGCGAACTGACGCGTCGCAAGGGCGCGCTGGATATCGCGTCGCTCCCCGGCAAGCTCGCTGACTGCCAGGAACGCGACCCCGCGAAATCCGAACTGTTCATCGTCGAGGGCGACTCCGCCGGCGGCAGCGCCAAGCAGGGCCGCAACCGCGCGTTCCAGGCGGTCCTTCCCTTGCGCGGAAAAATTCTCAACGTCGAACGCGCGCGCTTCGATAAAATGCTGTCGTCGGAGCAGATCGGCACGCTGATCACCGCGCTGGGCACGGGCATCGGCCGCGACGACTTCGACCTGTCGAAGCTGCGCTATCACAAGATCATCGTGATGACCGACGCCGACGTCGACGGCGCGCATATCCGCACGCTGTTGTTGACGTTCTTTTTCCGGCAGATGCCGCAGATGATCGAGGCCGGGCATCTCTATATCGCCCAGCCGCCGCTCTACAAGGTGACACGCGGCAAGTCGGAACAGTATCTCAAGGACGAGCGCGCGCTGGAAGACTACCTGATCGCCACCGGTCTCGACGATTGCAGCTTCCAGACCGCCTCTGGCGACGTGCGCGCCGGTCGCGATTTGCTGGCGCTGGTCGAGGACGCGCGTGTCATTCGCAACGTGCTCAACAATCTGCACAACCGCTACAATCGCGGCGTGGTCGAACAGGCGGCGATCGCCGGCGTGTTGAACCCGCGCGTCACCGGCGACATCGCGCAAGCCAATGCGGCCGCGGACTACATCGCGCGGCGGCTCGACGTGCTGGCCGACGAGGTCGAACGCGGCTGGACCGGCCACTTCACCGAGGGCGAGGGCTTCCAGTTCGAGCGCACCATCCGCGGCGTCAAGGATGTCGCGATCATCGATGCCGCCCTGCTGTCGTCCGCCGACGCGCGCAAGCTCGATGAATATGCGGTTGCGTTGCAAGACATCTATCCGCGTCCGGGCATCCTTCGGCGCAAGGATGTCGAGACCATGATCCACGGCCCCATCGGGCTGTTCGAGGCGGTCACCGAAGCCGGCCGCAAGGGCATCGCGATGCAGCGCTACAAAGGTCTCGGCGAGATGAACCCGGAACAGCTCTGGGAAACCACGCTCGACACCAATGTGCGCTCGCTGTTGCAAGTGAAGATCAAGGAGGTCGACGAGGCCGACGACATCTTCACCAAGCTGATGGGCGATGTCGTCGAGCCGCGCCGCGAATTCATCCAGGACAACTCGCACGCGGCCAACGTCGACGTGTAACCGCAGCGATCCTCGTTTCGCATCAGGGGCCGTAGTTCGCGCCGAACGTCATCGCGCATGATAACAACGGCCGCATCGCAGATGAAGCCGCGCGCAGCTTGATCTCTTCACGCAAGCCTCTCAATCGGCGTGGCCGCGCGACGGATCGTCGGCCTCGTCGTCCGAAGGCTCCGCGCGGTCGAATGCGGCGAGCCACGCGGTCAGCGCAGACGACGCCTCGCCCGCCGCTTTCATCTGACGCAGCGCGATGCGGATGTTGGCGCGTGCAGTCCGGCTCGCGACACGCGCCTCCATCCATGGCAACTCGCCGCGCCCGACCGCCGCGATCACCTCGTGTTTGAATGCAGCGCTTTCCGGCGCGCCCAATTCCGCCAGCAGGCGTTGAAACGCGTCGTGCCGCGACCGTTCGAACGCACGCGCCTGCCCCAGCGCATCCTTGGCCGGATGCGCCGGATAGAAATGCGCACAAGGCACAAACCCATCGGGAATGGGTTCTGTCGCGGGGTGGGTGCGCCCGCTTTTCAGCAGTTTCGGCAGCACGTGTGTGTGCGGCCCTTCCAGGCTCTTGCCGTCATGCGGCGGAATCGGCTGATAGACTTCGGCGCGGCCGATGCGGCTGATGAAAACGCGGTGCGGATTGGCCGCCAGGATCAAGCCCATCGCCGGATTGCCCGGCTCGAACACAGGACGGCCGAGATGGTGGCGCAATTCACGCGCCACTTCCGGATCGGCAACACGCACGCACAGATCGGCCTGCGGCGCATCGAGGCCGAGATCGAACAGCACACCGTCGCGATCCTGCGTACGCAGGGCTTGCGCATCCGGACCAAGCTCCGTCAACGCCGCGCGCCGCCCCATGGCGCAAGCCTGCTCGGGCAGACACATCGCCACGCGATGGTTCCAGTGCTGCTTCGCCAGGCTTTCCGATGCGAAAGGCCGCATATCGTCCCGCACGCGGATCGCGATGCCGCCGCGCGCGGTGACGGCGGCAACACCGTCATCCGAAGCCGAAAGCGTCACCGGCTCGTCGCGGTCACGAGCGAATTCGGCGATGGCGCCGAAGGTGCCGAGACTCCATTGCGTGTCGGGGTCGGCAATCTGATCCGCCAGCAGTTTGGCGACAGCAAGTTGCGACATCACTTCGCTATCCTTTCCCGCCCCCGCGATCGGCATAGAGGCGAAACTCGCGGCCCTCCTTCAACCATGTCAGCCGCTCCTCGCGCAGCAGCGTTCGGCGCGCCTTGCCGGAATCGTCGCGCAGGGTCACCTGAGAGACTTCATAGCTTTCCGGATGCTTGTTTCGGCTGATCCGGTCGGCCAGCACCGCGTTCATGCCGTTGACGACGGCGCGCGCATCGGCGCCGTCGACGATCTCGATGATGGCGTGGACGCGATTGCCGAGTTCAGGATCGGGAAGCCCGACCACGATGCTCGAATGCACGTCGGGATGCGCCAGCACCGCGGCC
>CAUJJN010000167.1 GCA_963204905.1 Pseudomonadota bacterium | reverse complement strand
GGCGACGTCCAGCGCCTCGTTGACGCTTTCCGGCCAGTCGCCGCCGCCGCGCGCCCTCACCGCCAGCAGGCTGGCATAGAGGTCCTGGATATCGGTGGTGAGGTCATAGGTCTTGGTGACGTAGTCGTCGCCGATGTCGCGATAGGTGACCAGCCCCATGCGGATGTCAGCGTCCGCGTTGCCGTCGGCAATGGCGGTCGCGATCGACCAGATCTTGCGCTTGGCTCCTTCGATCAGCCCGCCCATCGAGCCGGTGGTGTCGAGGACGAACGCGACCTCGATGGCAGGCCTGGCTGTCGCCGGGGTTGCTGCGGCGACAAAAGGGAGCGCCGCGATCGCCAGCGCAACGGTCCGAACCGTGGTTGTGAATGTCATTTTACCTCCAAAAGCCCGCGGCAGACGCGGTCGCACGACCCCCGTGCCCTTTGCGAGGTCGATCTCGGATGCACGCACGCGGCATCGCGACCGGCTTTCGGACCAGTCGGCGTTCGATCTCGCCCTGCTGTGTGGTGATGAAATCTGTTAGGGTTCGAAGATGATGGATTCGGTTGGATTAAATCTCGCGCCGCCGCCCGACCGCCGTCAGTCGCCGACGGCGCTCATGGTCGCGCGCGGCACCACACGCTGGCTCGGATCGCTCGGCTTTTCCTGCATCAGCGAACTGCCGCTGCCGTCGGGGCGGCGCGCCGATCTGGTGGCGCTCAATGCGAGCGGCGATCTCTGGATCGTCGAAATCAAATCGTCGGTGGAGGATTTGCGCGCCGATAACAAGTGGCACGAGTACAGGGCGCATTGCGACCGGTTGTTCTTCGCGTTTACGCAGGATCTGCCATGCGAGATTTTTCCGGCCGAAACCGGACTGATCGTCGCCGACGCTTATGGCGCGTATCTGCACTGCGAGGCGCCGGAACACCGGTTGCCGGCGCCGACGCGAAAGTTGATGACGGTTCGGTTTGCGATGGCTGCGGCGCTGCGGATCAACCGGCTGATCGATCCGCAGGGATACGCTTCCGACGATCTGGCCTGACGCTTCGCCTCAGCGCGGGGCGCGTTTGGCGAGAATGCGCTGCAAGGTGCGCCGGTGCATGTTGAGTCGCCGCGCGGTCTCCGAGACGTTACGGTTGCAGAGCTCATAGATGCGCTGGATGTGTTCCCAGCGCACGCGGTCTGCCGACATCGGATTGCTCGGCAGTTCGGACTTTTCGGTGCCGCTGGCGAGCAGAGCCGCGACCACGTCATCCGCATCTGCTGGTTTCGAGAGATAATCGACCGCACCCATTTTCACGGCGGTCACGGCGGTGGCGATGTTGCCGTAGCCGGTCAACACGATGGCCCGCGCGTCCGGCCGCTGTCGCTTCAGCGCGGCCACCACGTCAAGGCCGTTGCCGTCGCCGAGCCGGAGGTCGACCACGGCGAAGGCCGGCGCGGCCTTGCCAATATGGCTCAACCCGTCGGACACGCTCTCGCACGATGTCACGGTAAATCCCCGGGTTTCCATCGCGCGCGACAGCCGTTCCAGAAACGGCTTGTCGTCTTCCACGATCATCAGCGAGCGGTCGGTCTCTGTGGCAAGTTCGGCAATGACGGTCACGGGCGTTTTCCTGATTGTCGATCCTCAGAATATGGGGTTCTGCCATGCGATTCCAAGGGCACATTTCGTCGCGAGACCAATGTTGTGAGTTCCCTCGCCGATGAAGTTATCCGTCCCCGTGGGCCGATCAAGCTGATTCAACCGCGTCCGCGAACAGAGAGCGGGCCTATTCGACCTCGCTCGTGGCCTGCGTGGTCTCGAAACTGCTGCGGGGCCAGGCGATCCGCACCACCGCGCCGTGGTCTGGAAAGGTGCGGTTAGAGAAGGTCACCTCGGCGTCGGACCGTTCCAGGAAGGTGCGCGCGATGAAGATGCCGAGACCAAGGCCCCGCCGCTCGCGGTGCGTCGCATCCATGCCGCGTCGGCGCGACAAATACGGCTCGCCGATCCGTTTCAGCAGGTCGGGCGGGATGCCGGGGCCGTCATCGGATATGATGATCTCAACGATGTCATCGTTCCATCTGGCATCGACTTCGACCGTTGAGCGGGCGAAGTCCACCGCATTCTCAAGAATGTTGCCGACACCGTAAAGAATCGCGGGATTCCGCATGCTGCCCGGTTCTACCCCATCGGATGTGGCAATGCGAACTTTGATGGCAATGCCGAAATCGCGGTGCGGCGCGACGGCTTCCTCGATCAATGTCGAAAGCGGCATGCGGTCGAACGGCGCGCCGGACGACGACAGTTGCGCGATCTTGGCGAGAATGTCGCGACAGCGCTGTGCCTGTTCGCGCAGGGTTTTGACGTCGCTTGCGAGCGGGCTGTCGTGAGGGGTCGTCTGTTCGAGTTCGCGCGAGATCAAGAAAATCGTTGAGAGCGGCGTGCCGAGTTCGTGGGCGGCTGCGGCCGCAAGACCGTCGAGCTGTGTGAGGTGCTGTTCGCGGGTCAGCACCAGTTCGGTGGCGGCGAGCGCGTCGGCCAGCTTGCGCGCCTCTTCGGTGACCTGAAACGTGTAGAGGCTGGTAACGCCGATCGCCAGCAGGATCGAGAGCCAGATTCCGGCCATGTAGACCGGCGGCAAGACCAGCGGCTCATCACCGTTCCATGGCAGCGGCAGATGGAGGAAGCCGAGCGCGGTGGCGCAAACCGCGGCAAACACGCCGAGCGCAATCGTGATCCGCGTCGGCAGCGCAGTCGCGGAAATCAGCACCGGGCCGAGGAACAGGAATGAGAACGGATTCTCCAATCCGCCGGTCAGATAGAGGAGGCCAGCCAGTTCCGCGATGTTGAGCGCAAGCAACGCCGCTGCGTAGCGTGGCGCCAGTCGCTGCATCGGATTGGCGGCGATCTGCAACGCCAGCGTGATGATCGCCGAAGCCGCGATGATCGCGATGCAAGGGATGATCGGAACGTCAAAGTCGAGGCTCTGGACCACGAAGAAGATGGCCGCGAGCTGGCCAAGGGCTGCGAGCCACCGCAATCTCAGAATGGTGTCGAGACGAATATACCGTTGCGGGTGGCGGAAATCGGGAAATGCAGTGTCGGCGGTTTCGGTCATCATGGCATTGGTTCTACCGTAACCCCGTCCATCGTTGATACGGACCATCCGTCGCGGTCTGGCGCCTGTTCGCAAAATCGAAGCGGGGCAGCTTCGATTCTGGCACGCTTTGATGGCGCGAACCGGTATCTGTGTCGCCTGAAACGCCGCCGAAAGGTGTGGTGACGGAACCACAGATCTAGGGAATCGAATTCGGCAATACCGGGTTCCATGGCGTAAAGTGTCGTGCGGAAGGCGGAATCTCCTCGTTAACTGCCTTTTGGCAAGATGAAGTTGCCGATTCGCGACACATGGCAAAATGGATGGATTGACGCTCCGCAGTGCACCCGTCACACTATTGCAACGCAAAATGCAACTCGGGGATTTCTGATGGCGATTGGTGAATTTGGCGGTGCGCCGACCCTGCCGGTACAGGGTGGCTCCGCGATGATGATGCCGATGTACTGGATGTATGAGATGGGGCAGGCCTCTCTCAATCCAGCGCGCGCGGTCACGGACGCCACCAAGATACTGTTCGAGAATCCGGTCAATCCCTGGTCACATACCACGTTCGGCAAGTCGATTGCTGCCGGTTGTGAGCTGTTCGAACGCATCACGCGCCGCTACGGCAAACCCGAATGGGGCCTCGACTTCACCGAAGTCGAAGGACGTCGCGTGCCGGTCGCCGTTCGCTCGGTGTGGGAGAAGCCATTCTGCCGGCTGTTGAACTTCGATCGCGGGATTACGGTGCCGCTGAGCAAGCCGCAGCCGCGTGTGTTGATCGTGGCCCCGATGTCCGGCCACTATGCCACCCTGTTGCGTGGCACGGTCGAGGCCTTTCTGCCCGGCCACGATGTCTACATCACTGATTGGGCGGATGCGCGCATGGTTCCGCTGTCGGTGGGACGGTTCGATCTCAACGACTATGTCGATTACCTCATCGAAATCCTGCATGTGCTGGGCGGCGATGTCCATATCGTCGCGGTCTGTCAGCCGGCGGTGCCCGTCCTGATGGCCGTGTCGGTGATGGAAGCCGACAATGATCCTTGCGTGCCGTTGTCGATGACCTTGATGGGTGGACCGATCGATACGCGGCGCAATCCCACCGCAGTGAACAACCTGGCGCAGGAGCGCGGCATCGACTGGTTCCGCAGCAACGTCATCACCAAGGTGCCATTTCCGCATCCCGGTTTCATGCGTGACGTTTATCCCGGCTTCCTGCAGTTGACCGGGTTCGTCAGCATGAACCTTGATCGCCATGTCGATGCGCATCGGCGGCTGTTCGACAACCTGGTGAAGGGCGACGGCGACAAGGTCGAGAAGCATCGCGATTTTTACGACGAATATCTCGCGGTGATGGACCTGACCGCGGAATATTATCTGCAAACCGTCGACGAAGTGTTCGTCAAGCAGTCACTGCCCAAGGGCGAGATGATTCATCGCGGCAAGCCTGTCGATCCGTCGAAGGTGCGGCGCGTCGCGCTGATGACCGTCGAAGGTGAGAACGACGACATCTCCGGTTTGGGGCAGACCGAAGCAACTCACGGACTGTGCAGCGCAATTCCGGCGAACCGGCGCGTCCACTACGTGCAGAAGGATGTTGGGCACTATGGCGTGTTCAACGGCTCGCGTTTCCGCAAGGAGATCGTGCCACGCATCTCCGCTTTCATGCAGGCGTCGGCGCAGCCATCGTCGCATGTCGAGCTGGGGATGGCCGCCGCTGAATAATTCTTCGATTTGCAAGCAGAAGCGAACGGGCGCGATGATGAACTCACGCGCCCTTTTGATTCCGATTATAAATATTGAATCTAGATTCATCGTTAAGTGAAGTAATGAATAAGGCGACGCGGCTTGATGGCCGCATTCGATCGCATTTGAGCTGAAAATTGATCCTTTAGCCTACAGGATATGGGGCGATTTCAGGTTCATCCCCCTGTATATTGGGCAAATGATTTGTTTTTGCGCGGCCCGCTTTCCTTGGCGGCAGATGTGGCAGAATCCCGGCAACTTCCTGAATGCCGGATCCGCAGACATGGCCTTTCGCGCCCTTCTTTATCGCCGTCCCCACGAACCATCGACCATCGCGATCAAATTCGGGTCGCAGATTTTCGCGATCCGACTGAGACGACATCGTCGGGCGCGGCGATATACGCTGCGGATTCATCCGATCGATCGTGAAGCCATTCTCACCATGCCGCCACGCGGCACCATTGCCGATGCCAAGGACTTTGCGCAGCGTCATGGTGGCTGGATTGCCGCGCGCTTGGGGCGTTTGCCGAAGGCAGCGCCGTTTCAGGCAGGCGTTGTGGTTCCGTTGCGCGGTGTCGCGCATCGTATTGTGCATCGCGCCAGCAGTCGCGGCACGGTGTGGACCGAGACACGCGACAGCGGGGAGCGGATTCTCTGTGTCGCCGGTGGCGTCGAATATGTTGACCGGCGTGTGCACGATTTTCTCAAGCGCGAGGCGCGGGGTGACCTGCAAAAGGCCGCCAATCACTATGCCGCGGAGCTTGGCGTGAAGGTGAGGCGGCTGTCGATCCGCGATCAGTCGAGCCGCTGGGGCTCGTGCACCTCGGCGGGATCGCTGTCGTTCTCATGGCGGCTGATCCTCGCGCCACCCTTTGTGCTGGATTATCTCGCCGCCCACGAGGTCGCGCATCTGGTGGAAATGAACCACTCGCCGCGGTTCTGGAAAGTGGTGGCGCGGATTTGTCCGAAGGTCGAACAGGCCAAGACGTGGCTCGACGTTCACGGCAATGACCTGCACCGTTACGGCATTACGGACTGAGGGCTTTCGAACCGCCCGTCATTGCGAGCGGAGTCGAGCAATCCTGGAAGCCAAAGGGTAGGGGCTGGACTGCCGCGTCGCTCGCGCGCTCCGCAGTGACGGTTCAATCTCGACGCATCCCTAGCGCCGGCCGCCGAACAGGCGCTCCACCAGCCAGCCGTCCAGTCCACCCGCTGCTTCAGGCCGCACGGAACCCTGCGCTGGTCGTGGCGTGTTGCTGGAGTTCACCGGAACCGGCGAAGGCGGCGCGGGGTAAGTCTGCGTTGCGGCGCGCGGCGGCATCGCGGTTTGTCCTGCGCCGTTGATAGTCGCACCGCCGCTCGTCGTGTTGCCGCTCGATGTGCCGGCCGGGATCATGCTGGCTTGCTGGGCCGGCGCGAAACTCGGAAACAAGCCGTTCGATTGCGCGCCCGGCAATGCCGCAACAGGTGTGCCCTGATGAGCGGCGCGCATGAAGCGTGTCCAGATTTCCACCGGCAGTCCGCCGCCGGTGGCTTTCCTGGTCGGCGAGTTGTCGTCGTTGCCGAGCCAGACGCCGGCGACGAGATTGGCGGTGTAGCCGATGAACCACGCATCTCGGAAATCCTGGCTGGTGCCGGTCTTGCCGGCGGCGGTCCAGCCTGGAATTTCGGCCTTGCGCGCAGTGCCATTCACCAGCGTTTCTCGCATCATGGTGTTCATCATCGCCACGTAGCGAGGCTCGATCACTTGATCGCGCGGGTCAGGCGGGCGGCGATACAGCACCTTGCCGTTCTCGGCGCGAATGCGGTTGACGACATGCGGCGAGATTCCGCGTCCGCCGTTGGCGAAGGGGGCGTAGGCTCCCGTCAATTCGAGCAGCGATACGCCGGAGGTGCCGAGCGCGATCGAGGCATTGGCGTCTAGTTTCGAGGCGATGCCGAGCCGG
>CAUJJN010000166.1 GCA_963204905.1 Pseudomonadota bacterium | reverse complement strand
GAAGCCGGTCTTCCGCTTCACGGTTGGGTCTGGCGTGGAGAAGTACGGCAGATACGCGATCGGAACACCAAAGAATTCAAGTTTGGCGTCCTCGAAATAAAGCGTCTTGTCGACCTGATCGTGAATGATCCGGGCGCCCTTGACCTGCCACAGCGGCGGCTTCTTCGGATTGTCCCGGCACGCCGCGCAAGCGGTGTAAACGCCGTTCTGGAAAACGGTGTAATTGCCTTTGGTGCGGTCGGCCCGCGTCGCGGCCATCCGGGTCTGATCGGCGGTGTCGACGCGCAGGGAATCGACGAAGCCGTCACGATAATCGTCGCTCAGGTCGAGGACGTTGGCATAGGTGATCTTGCCGTCAACATCGGTCAGCCGAATGTTGCCTTCGGCATGCAGCCGCTTCGATTTCTGATCGTAGGTGACCTTGTCGGCTTGCAGCGACGTGCCGTTGTAAAAAATCTGGACGTTGCCGACCGCCGAGACCTGCGAGTCGTTGTAGTTGTAATCAACCTCAGCGGCCTGAACGAGCATCTGCCCGTTGCTGCTCGCGGGTGGCGGAGGCGGAACGGGACGGGTGTGAGGGGCATTATAGGTAAAGCCCTGCGCGGCCGCAGGCATCCCGGTCCCCGACAGCATAGCACCGCCGGAAATCAGGCCAAGAATGGCAATCCATGCGGACAAGCTCCCACGGTTGCGGCGCGGCCGGGCGCGTCGCATTGCGGCAGTCAAATGTCCCTGGCGGGTGGCGACGCTGGCCACTACCCGTCCTCCTGATACAGCAAAGCCAGAAAGCCGGTCAGGCTGCCCACGCAAACGGGCAGCCATGCGGCAGCGATTGGATGCATCAATTCGGCCTTGCTCAAATCTTCAGTTACCTTGGACAACACGTAGAGCAGAAAGCCAGAACTCACGCCACTCAAAACCATCTTCTGCACTCCGCCGAACCTAAAAAACCGCAAGCTGACGGACGCAGCCAATAACACCATAGCTATCAGCAAAAACGGCTGTGCCACAAGTTTATGATACTGCAATCGATAGCCGGCGCTGGCCAATCCGGAGCTTTCTGAGGATTTGATGTAAGAGGGTAGTTGCCAAAATGACACGGTTTCGGGGGTCGAAAAGCTGTTCCGGACCTGCGCGGGGGTCAAACTGGTGGCGAGGTTGAAGGTGTCTTGAATGGTTGGCGGAGAATCGAGGGAGTATCGACGCACCGCTTTCAGCACCCATTGTCCCTTTTCGAGGGTGGCTTCGCTGGCTTCGATTCGCTCGACGAAGCGGTGGGCGTTGTCGAAGCGAAAGATGGTCAGCCCGGTTAATCGCAGTCCCTGTCTTTCGCTACGGGCCGCATTGATGATGGCCTGGCCGTCGCTGTTGACCTGATTGATCCAAAATCCGGTCGCTTCCTGCAATCCGCCCCCGGGTGCGCTGCCGAAAAGTTCCGCCTCCAGTTGCTTCGAGCGTTCCCGGAGGTCGGCCGACATCGGGTTGTAGAGTGTGGTCGCGACGATCCCGAGCACCAGCGCGCTTGCCAAAGCGGGAGAGATGAACTGCCAGGCGGAGATTCCGGCGGCGCGCGCCACCACCAATTCGAGCCGCCGCGACAGCGCCAGATAGCAGGTCATGGCGCCGATCAGGACGCAGAAGGGCGTCAATTTCTCCAACAACTGGGGAACGCGGAACAACGACGTTTGGGCGACCATGATGGCGGAGGCATTGACCAGGCTGGACGTTCGTCGAACCATTTCGATGTAGTCAACCAGCACGAGCAACACGAAGATGCTGGCGAACACGCCGACAGCCGACACCAGAAAACGACCGGCAAAGTAGCGTCCCAGGGTGTTGATCAACATGCTCATGGCGTCACCGGACGCCCAATCAGGCGAAGCAGGCGAGCATTCGACCGGTTGATGGCCTCCATCACGGCTGCGGGTGGTTCGATGACAATACCCCTCAGGATGACCCACACGCTGCCGGCAATCGCCGCGACCAGCATGAGATACTGGAATAGTGCCGCCACGGGTGATTTCACCGCCATGACGGAGCAGGCGAAGCCGATCATCCGAATGCCGAAAACGCCGAGAATCGAAACGGTAATCGAGAAGTTACGACTTTGCCGGGTGGTTCGCGGTGTGCCAAGAAACGCGAAGGTCAAGGCTGCGAAGGCGAACGGATAGATCGGCGACATTAGCCGGTCGTGCAGGTCAGCGAAGAATTGCCCGGGCAATTGCTTGTAGATCGGATCGTTCGGGTCCGGCGAGATCAATTCCCAAAGGTAGCGTTCGCGAATGCCGTAGTTGATGTCTCCGCCGCCGCGATTGGAGAATTTGGACATATCGAAGGCGTAGCGCTCGAACGAGACCAGGACAGGATCGCGCTTGTCCGTCTCGAATCGTTCGAGATGCCCGTTCTGCAGGACGAGGAAGGAGCCGCGCTCGTTCTTCAGCACAGTGCCGCGTTCGGCCATGATGCTGATCCGTTCCTTGGGGTCGCGGCGGTCATCGACGAAGACGCCCGCCAGCACGCCCCCGGGAAGGCGCTCGCGAATTCGGATCGTGAGGTTCTGCTCAAGCTGAGAGAAACGGCCGGGCTGCAAGATATTGGCGAGAACGTCGGCGGTGATCTCAGCGTCCCACTGCTTGATCCGCCGCATGCCGTCCGGCGCGAGGTAGGCCGCTATGAAGGCTACCAGGAGCGCGACGATTGCCGTTGCAATCAGAAACGGCCGAAACAGGCGGATTGGCGACAATCCCGCCGCGTTCATCACGATGATTTCAGAATCGGTCGCCAGTTTATTCAGTGTGTGTGACACCGCGATCATCAACGCAATCGGCGCGATGATCAGCACCAGGGCCGGAATTACGAGACTGGTGATGCCGAGAAAGGTCATGATCGTCTGACCCTGGCTCGTCATGAGGTCGATGCCGCGCAACGCCTGGGTAATCCAGATCACCCCGGTCAGGCTGATCAGAACCACCGCGAACGAGGCAAGCGTCGTCCGGACGATGTACTTGTCGATCGACCCCATCGGGTAACGCTGTCCCCATTCAATCACGCAAGACTGCAACGTACCCGGATTCGCAAGGAATCTCCCCGTGGGCCGTCGCTGAATTCCGGACATTACCAAGAATTCGGGCAGATGACATCGCCTTGATCTGGCAACAAAATGGCTGTGTCGTGGCGCGCGCCGGATATCGTTAACAACTTGTCGATGACCCGTCGCTCGTCCGCAAAATCGAGGTGAAGTGAGCAATCCGTCGAACGGAGGGCGCGGCAGATGTGAATTGCGCTTGACGGATCGGTTGTCGCGACCAAAAACGATCGTCGACGATGCGCCTCCGCCGCCGGGCGATGCTCGCGCATGTGATCGAATGGAGGATTGTTCATGCCCGACGTCAAGCTCGGCTTCGTTCCGTTTTCGGCAGCCGCACGCGGCTCGCTGGTGGTTTTCTGTGATGACGCATTGAAAGTCGGCACCGCAACCCGGAAGGCGCTCGGGGGTGCGATCGACACCGTGAAACGTGCGGCGGCCACCAACCGATTCAAGGGAAAGCTGGGAGCGGTGCTCGATATCCTCGCGCCGGAAGGGGTGCGGGCGGACCGGCTGATCGTGATCGGCCTTGGCACGGTCAAAGATCTCGCGGAACGGGACTTTCTTAAACTCGGCGGGGTCGCGGCCGGCAAGATCGGCACGGGGAACCGTTCGACAACGGTTGTCGCTGAGTTGCCGACGGCGGCGATGACGCCGGCCCAGGCCGCGTCGCTCGCATTGGGTATGCAATTGCGCGCCTATAAATTCGATCGCTACAAGACCAGGAAGAAGGACGAAGACAACGGCGCAAGGCAAACCGAAGTCGCCATCGCGGTGAATGACGTTGCCGCCGCGCGCAAGGCGTTCGGTCCGCAAGGCCATATCGGCGATGGCGTCTTGCTGGCGCGCGAATTGGTCAACGAACCGCCGAATGTTCTTTTCCCGGTCGAGTTCGCGCGGCGCGCCAGCTTGCTCCGTAAACTCGGCGTCAATGTCGAGGTGCTCGACGTCAAGGCAATGACCAAGTTGAAGATGGGGGCGCTGCTCGGCGTCGGGCAGGGCTCGACCCAGCCCAGCCGCACCGTCATCATGCGCTGGAATGGCGGCAAGCGCGGCGATGCGCCTGTGGCATTTGTTGGCAAAGGCGTCTGCTTCGACACCGGTGGCATATCAATCAAGCCGGCCGGCAACATGGAGGAAATGAAGGGCGACATGGGGGGCGCCGCGTGCGTTGTCGGTCTGATGCACGCGCTCGCGGCCCGCAAGGCCAAGGTCAATGTCGTGGGCGCGATCGGGATCGTCGAGAACATGCCCGACGGCAATGCGCAGAGGCCGGGCGATATCGTCACGTCGATGTCCGGCCAGACCATCGAGATCATCAATACCGACGCCGAGGGGCGTTTGGTGCTGGCCGATGTGCTCTGGTACGTCGCCAAAAAGTTCAAGCCGAAGTTCATGATTGATCTGGCAACGCTGACCGGCGCCATCATGGTCGCGCTCGGAACCGAATATGCGGGACTGTTCTCGAACAACGATCAGTTGGCGGAACGGCTCGCGGCGGTCGGGCAGGCGACCGGCGAGCGGGTGTGGCGGATGCCGCTCGGCCCGGAATATGACAAGCTGATCGACTCGCAATTCGCCGACATGAAAAATACTGGTGGTCGACACGGTGGTTCGATTACAGCCGCGCAGTTCCTTCAGAGGTTCGTGGACGAAACGCCCTGGGCGCATCTCGATATCGCCGGCACCGCCATGGGCGCGCCGAAATCCGACATCAATCAGAGTTGGGGATCGGGCTATGGCGTGCGTTTGCTCGAGCGGCTCGTGGCCGAGCACTATGAAGCCAGGCGATGACGGAAATCCTGTTCTATCACCTGCAAAACATGAGCGTTGAAAGCGTGTTGCCGCCGTTGCTTGAGAAGTCTTTGCAGCGTGGTTGGCGCGCCGTGGTGCAGGCGGCGTCGGAGGAGCGGGCGGATGTGCTCGACGCTCATTTGTGGACTTATAGGGACGATTCATTTCTTCCACACTCGACATGGCGAACGGCTGACGCCCAGGATCAGCCGGTCGTCATCGCGGCGGCGGAAACCAATCCGAACCGGGCACATATCCGCTTTTTGGTGGATTGCGCGGTCCTGCCGGCCGACGCCGAGGGCTACGAACGTGTCGTGCTGATGTTCGATGGCAATGACGATGAGGCCGTCGCCGACGCGCGGAGCGCCTGGAAGGATGGCAAGGCGCGAGGTTTTACGGTGACCTATTGGCAGGCCGACGAACGGGGACGGTGGCAACGGCGCGAATAATATTGTTAAATATTTAACGGTAGAGGCATTCTCCACCACCTTCGACACCATCGGACCGATGCCGGTCATGGTCGTGCCGCAAATCAATGGTGGGACACGGTCTTGGATAGACCTCGCGAAGGACACAAGGTCGGTTGAACGTGCGTAACAGCTCTTCCCATCGAAAGCTTTTGCTTCCCGTTGCGTTGCTTGCTCCGTTGTTGGCAGGCTGCGCGGGAGCCAGCATGTCCGATGTTTTTTCGAGCGATCTGATGTCGAAGGACGCCCAATGGTTCTCACGCGCGGGGCGTAGCTTGAACCGGAATGTTTCCATCGAGACGCCTCCGCTGTCTCCGGAGAAACCGGTCATGCCCGAGGACCTCATCAGCGCCGATGGTCAATGTCCGGGCATGGCGCAGCCGAGCGAAGCCAGTGCGATGGCCGATGGGCCGGGCGCAGCGCCGCCGGCACAAGGCGGGCACGTCGCGCTGGGGCATACCGAATGTGACGTGGCGCGTGGCGCAGGAATTCCTGACAACGTGAATCTGTCTTCCGGTCCGGGTGGTGAAAGGATCGCTGTGTTGACCTACACCAAGGGACCGCGTGCCGGGATTTATACTTTCAACTCAGGCCGCTTGAGTTCGATCGAGGGGTTGCCAGCCGCCGCTGCACCCGCCAAGCCGACCCGTGCGAAAGCCAAGAAGCGACACGCGGGTTAGACGCCGGCGCGATTGAAGCAAAGCGCGTCGAAACATCTCACGGGGATTGGCCGACGTCCTCGTCCAGCGCTGCGCTGGCGACGAGCCATTCGTCCTCCGCGCGCTGAAGCGCCGCGGCGGCGCCGGTGCGTGCCTTGCCGAGTTGCGCCGCCTGCTTCGGATCGCGCTGATAGAGATCCGGCATCGCCAGCGCTGCATCGATTTTCGTGATGATTTCGCTGATGCGCGCGATTTCCGCTTCGGCTTCCGAGATGCGTTGCCTGGGCGACGCGCGCTTGTCCGTCCTGGAACGCGGGTGTTTCTCCCGCGCGGAAGGGTCGGTAGCGCGGCTGCGCGAGGAGGCGGGTTGCCCGCCGCGTGACGACAGCACGGTGCGACGATAGTTGTCGAGATCGTCGTCATAGGGTGTGACGGTCCGGTCGGCGACCACCCATAATTGATCGGCGCAGGCTTCGATCAGGTAGCGGTCGTGTGACACCATGATGATCGCGCCGGGAAATTCATTGATGGCTTCAGCGAGCGCGGCGCGACTGTCGATGTCGAGATGGTTGGTCGGCTCATCGAGAATAATCATGTTAGGGGCGGCGAAGGTAGCGAGGCCGAGTAACAGTCGCGCCTTTTCGCCGCCTGACAGGTTTCGGACCGTGGTATCGCCGGCCTTACCCGAGAAGCCGATGGCCCCGACCCGGGCGCGGACTTTGGATTCCGGCGTATCGGGCATCAGTCGCCGAACATGATCGTAAGGCGAGCCAGCCAGATCGAGTTCGTCGGTCTGATGTTGCGCGAAGTATCCGACCGACAATTTGTCGGCACGGACGACCTTGCCTGAAAACGGGGCGAGTTTGCCGGCGAGCAGCTTCACCAGCGTCGATTTGCCGTTGCCGTTGGCGCCCAGCAGCGCGATGCGGTCGTCGTTGTCGATCCGCAGTGTGACGCGATTGAGCACCGGTTTGGCCGGATCGTAGCCGACCGTGACGCCATCGAGCGCGATGATCGGCGGGGACAGCGTCTTTTCCGGCGTCGGAAAGGTGATCTCGCGAACGTCCTGCGTCACCAGCGCCGTCACCGGCTTCATCTTCTCCAGCATCTTGACGCGCGACTGAGCCTGCCGCGCCTTGGATGCCTTGGCCTTGAAGCGGTCGACGAAATCCTGCAACCGCTTTCGCTGTTCCTGTTGCCGCTTGGCGTGCTTCGCGTCGAGCATCTCGCGCGCCGCGCGTTGTTCCTCGAATGATGAATAGCTGCCTTTGTAAAGCGAGAGCTTGCCCTGATCGAGGTGCAGGATCTGATCGACCGAAGTGTCGAGCAGATCGCGATCGTGACTGATCACGATGACCGTACGCGGGTAATTGGCGAGATGATCCTCAAGCCATAGCGTGCCTTCGAGATCCAGATAGTTGGTTGGCTCGTCAAGCAGCAGCAAATCCGGCGCGGAAAATAGCGTGGCGGCGAGCGCCACCCGCATCCGCCACCCGCCGGAGAATTCCTGACAGGACCGCGCCTGATCAGCGGTCGAGAAGCCGAGGCCGCTCAGGATCGCGGCGGCGCGGGCAGGCGCCGAATGCGCATCCATGTCGGCGAGGCGGGTCTGAATATCGGCAATTCGATGTGGATCGCTGGCGGTCTCTGCCTCTCGCAGCAGCGCGTCGCGTTCGCGATCGGCCTTGAGCACGACGTTGATCAGGCTCTCGGGACCGTCCGGCGCTTCCTGAGCAAGGCTGCCGATCGACCAGCGCGGCGGGACAGTGATTCTGCCGCTCTCCAATGGCAACTCGCCCCGGATGGCGTGAAACAGCGTCGATTTGCCGACGCCGTTCCGTCCCACGAAACCGACCCGCGCGCCGGGGACGATCTGCACCGTGCTGTGGTCGATCAAAAGGCGTCCGGCGATGCGAACCGAAATGTCAGTGAGGGAAAGCATCCGGGCTTTTCACCGGAGACGCGCCGGAACGCAAGTCGTGTGAAGAGCAAAGTTCCCGATACTACCCGACGACGACACTACCCGACGAGTTGTCTCAAGCGGGGGAGGCGGCGGAAATCATTCGGAGGCGGTGTCGCGATCTTCCTGGCTCTGCAAGGCGGCAAGCAAAGACTGGAACCGTGGAGGTAGATCGGCGGCATCGGAAGAACCCGCGTCTAGCATTCGCTCCCCAATCGCTCGGCAGATCGTTGTGCTGGTCGCATAGTCAATCCGGTCCGGGTTGTCGGTCGGTTGCTCTGCCATCTCTGGTTCCATTCACATGATCTCAACGGACGCAGGAATAAACCCAGGAGGCTAAGTTGGTTTCACTCTAATCCATCCTTTGCGCTTTTTAGTAAATATTGACCGAAAGACAAAGCCTTCTGATTCGGCTTCATGAAAAAGCCCCGGCGCCATTGGCGCACGGGGCCATTCCACAGGTCCTTCAGGTTCCTCAGTAGCAGCGATTCACCCAGCGCCAACGCAGGCCATGAGGCGTGGGAACCAGACGACGGACCGTGCATCCGTAACCTCCGGCATACACCGGACCGCCGATATAAACCCGCGGACCACCATGGAAGCCGAAATGGGAATGCCCATGGAAGCCGTGATGATGATGGCCGTGGTGATGAAAACCGCCGGCGGACGCCGTGCCGGGCGCGAGCGTGGCAACTCCGAGTGAGGCAGCGGCGGCGAAGGCGAGCGCGAATTTCTTCATGGTCATCTCCTGTCTCTGTGTGACGCGATCCGCTGTGGATGGTTCGAGATGGTCTCGAAAGCGTCGTGTCTGCGTGTGGGTCGCCGTGCTTTTCCGTCCCGTTCAGCCTGCCGGATATGGAATGTGATCCGGCGCACGCTGAGTCCAGCAGCCGCCAAACCTCCTTCGCCATTTAGCGACTAAAGCGCCATTTGACAGGAAATGTCGCCTTGCCCGGGCGTGGCGGCGCCGATATAAGCCCCGCAACCTTCCTTCATGGTTGTTACAAGGACGAAGACATGGCGATTGAACGTACCTTTTCGATTATCAAGCCCGACGCCACCGCTCGCAATCTGACCGGCGCCATCAATGCGCTGATCGAGAAGGCCGGTCTGCGGATCGTCGCGCAGAAGCGTATTCGCATGACGCGCGAACAGGCCCAGACGTTCTATGCCGTGCACAAGGAACGCCCGTTCTTTGGTGAACTGGTCGACTTCATGATCTCCGAACCGGTCGTCGTGCAGGTGCTCGAAGGTGAGGGCGCGATTGCCAAGTATCGCGATGTCATGGGCGCTACCGATCCGTCGAAGGCCGCCGAAGGCACCATCCGCAAGGCCCACGCCAAGTCGATCGGCGAAAATTCGGTGCATGGTTCCGACGCACCGGAAACCGCGGCGATTGAAATCGCGCAGTTCTTCGCCGGCAACGAGATCGTCGGCTGAAAAATATGTCGGCCGTCGTTTCGCCCATCCCGGGGCGGAGCGTCACGATCGGTTGACGACAAGGGCACGGTGCTATGGACGGGGGAATTTTCGATCTGGCGACCATCGGTAAGGTGTTCGCCGAGTTCGAGCGTGACCTCGTCCGGCCGGAATACTGGCTCGCGGTTCTCAAGATCATCTGGATCGATATTCTGCTGTCCGGCGACAACGCGCTGGTGATTGCGCTTGCTTGCCGCAATCTGCCCGACCAGCAGCGCAAGTGGGGCATGATCCTTGGCGCGGGAGCGGCGGTCACGCTGCGGGTTCTGTTTGCCAGCATCATCGTTGTTCTGATGACCATCCCCTACCTCAAGCTGGTGGGCGGGTTGGCGTTGCTGGTGATCGCCGCGAAGTTATTGGTGCCAGATCAGGAAAGCGAAGAGGTCGGTGCCGCCAATAATCTTTGGCAGGCAGTCCGCTTGATCGTGGTGGCGGATGTGGTGATGAGTCTCGACAACGTCATCGCCATCGCCGCTGCCGCTGATGGCAGCGTCTCCCTGCTCATTTTCGGTCTGATCGTCAGTATTCCGCTGATCATCGCGGGGGCGGCCCTGATCATGGCGGTTCTGGATCGGTTGCCTATTCTGGTCTGGGCCGGTGCAGCCTTGCTGGGCTGGATCGCCGGGCACGTCATTGCCACTGATATCGGCGTTGAGCCTTACCTGCATCAGGTGTTCAAGGGGCAGTTGATCCTGATGTTGGATGCATCCTCAGCCCTCTTTGGATTCGCCGGCAAGGCGATGGGGTCGACCGATCTCGGCGAACTCGTGATGTCGCTGATCGGCGTCGCCGTTGTGCTGATTGTCGGCGCGACATGGCGTCGTAAAAAGCTGCGGGACCTGACAGCCGTCAAGGCGGTGTGATCAGAGTTCGCTCGCGGGCCCGGATCACCCGCACCAGCGTACTATTGACTGGCGTGGGAACGCCAAGTGGTTCGCCGAGACGCGGGATCGATCCGTTGATTGCGTCGATCTCGCAGCGGCGTCCGGCTTCGTAATCCAGCAGCATTGAGGGTTTGGCGTGCGGAATCTTGCCACCGAGCTTGCGGATGTGCGTGATCGGATCGCCGACATCCAGCTTGATGCCGGACGCGTGCGCAACGGCGACAGCCTCCTCGGCGCAGCCGCGCGCCACGGGCCATGCATCGACGTCGTTCATCACGCCGCCGATAGTCAGTCCGGTCGTGCAGCAGGTCGCCGAGAAGGTGACATTCATGATCAGCTTTTCCCAGACCATGCGCTTGATGTCATCGAACAACATCACCTTGAAGCCGGCGGATTCCCAGATCGCTGCGGAGGTTTCGAGGTGGGGCTGCGGCAATCCCGCGTAGGCGCCAAAGCGGATCATCTCCATGCCGTTATGATGGACATGGCCGGGACCTCGCATCGATGCGCCGAAGCCGCCGACCACGCCCACAGCCAATCGGTCCACGCCGACGATCGGCGCCGCAATTTCGGGCGATCCGAGGCCGTTCTGGATCGATTGCACGACTGTGTCCGGACCAATCAACGACAAACTTGCGCGCGCGGCTGCTTCGACATCGAACGCCTTGGTTGCGATGATGACCAGATCGCAAATCCCGATTCCATCCGTTGTGGTCGAGGCGCGCAGACGCACGGTACGGTCGCCGCTGATGCCTTCGCAGCGCAGGCCGTGGGAAGCCATCGCCGCGGCGTGATCCGCCCACAACGTGACCGCATGAACCTCGTGGCCGGCATCGGTCATCAGGGCGGCGTAGACGGAGCCCATCGCCCCGCAGCCCACAATTGCTACTTTAGCCATGTCGTTGTCCTTGGCGGGTCGTGCCGGCGACGTCTAGATTGTCGTCGGAGAAATCAATGTGTCGTCGGGACTGCCGGTGACCGTGGTCCTGCAAACCTGGTTCTCGATTTGGGTGCCGCCATTTGCCACCAGCCGCAGCGCTTCGGGATAAATGCGATGCTCGATGTCGAGGATGCGCGCCGCCAGTGTATCCGGCGTATCGTCGTCGCGCACGGCGACCGCACCCTGCATCACAATGGGGCCGGCATCCATTTCAGGCGTCACGAAATGAACTGTCGCGCCTGAAATCTTCACGCCGGCGCGCAACGCTTGTCCGTGCGGATCGAGGCCGCGAAACGACGGCAGCAGCGAGGGGTGGATGTTGAGCATCTTGCCGGCCCAACGCTCGACGAACTCGGTGGTCAGCAAACGCATGAAGCCGCCGAGGCAGATCAATTCGATCTCGCGTTCATCGAGCGCGGCCTGCAAGGCCGCTTCGAACGCCGCGCGATCCTTGCCGAACGGCGTGCTGTCGACCACCAGCGTTGCGATGCCGTTCTCTTTCGCCCTGGCGAGGCCGGCGGCCTCCGGCTTGTTGGAAATGACGGCGGTGATCTCGGCGGGGAAATCGCTGCTTTTGGCTGCGGCAATCAGCGCCGCCATGTTGGAGCCGCGCCCTGAAATGAGAATGGCGACGCGTCGTTTCACGGTAGTTACCATGCCATGTTGAGGTGCCCGTCGTAGACGACACGCTCACTATCGCCACTCTCGACGACCTCGCCGAGTTGCATGACGGTTTCACCGCTTGTGCTGAAGCTGTCCATGACTGCGGCAGCCGTATCACGGCCGACGATGGCGATCATGCCGATGCCGCAATTGAACGTACGCAGCAATTCCAGTTCGGCGATGTCGCCCTGTTGCGCCAGCCATTTGAACACCGGCAACACGGGCAGCTGAGCGAGATCGATCCGCACGCCGAGCGCCTTCGGCAGCACACGCGGAATGTTGTCAGTAAA
This sequence comes from Pseudomonadota bacterium, assembly GCA_963204905.1. Taxonomy (GTDB): domain Bacteria; phylum Pseudomonadota; class Alphaproteobacteria; order Rhizobiales; family Xanthobacteraceae; genus 62-47. The sequence continues at coordinate 815 of CAUJJN010000166.1, read as the reverse complement.
GCCGCCGCCGGTGATATGAGCCAGTCCCTTGACGCCGCCGGTGTCGCGGATCGCACGCAGGCACGATCTGACGTAAAGCCTTGTCGGCGTCAGGAGCGCCGCGCCGAGCGTCAGCACCGGGGCGAATGGTGCGGGTGCGTCGAAATGGAGCCCGGATTTTTCGACAATCTTGCGGACCAGCGAAAAACCGTTGGAATGAACGCCAGAGGAGGCCAGCCCGATCACGACGTCGCCTGCCGCGATATCGCGGCCTGGCAGTAGCGTGCCGCGCTCGGCCGCGCCGACCGCGAAACCGGCAAGATCGTAGTCGCCGTCCTTATAGAGGCCGGGCATTTCGGCCGTCTCGCCGCCGATCAGGGCGCAGCCGGACTCGCGGCAGCCTTCGGCGATACCGGCGACGATGGCGGCGGTTGCTTCAGGGTCGAGCTTGCCGCAGGCGAAATAGTCGAGGAAGAACAGCGGTTCGGCGCCCTGGACCACGAGGTCGTTCACCGACATGGCCACGAGGTCGATCCCGATGCCGTTGTGGATCCCGGTCTCGATGGCGATCTTGACCTTGGTGCCGACCCCGTCGGTCGCCGCCACCAGAACGGGGTCCTTGAAGCCAGCCGCCTTGAGATCGAACAGGCCGCCGAAGCCGCCGATTTCGGCGTCAGCCCCGGCGCGTGCGGTGGCGCGCACCATCGGCTTGATGAGGTCGACCAGGCGGTTGCCGGCATCGATATCGACGCCGGCGTCGGCATAGGTCAGTCCGTTTTTGCGCTCGGTCATGGTTTTGATCGGTCCTGGCCGGTTCCCGTGGTATGGCGATGCGG
>CAUJJN010000165.1 GCA_963204905.1 Pseudomonadota bacterium | reverse complement strand
GACGACAGGCCGTCGTCCTACGAGCGGCTGGCCCCGGTGCTCGCCACCGAGCATTCCGTCGACGTTGAACCCAATCCCGCAGATGCGCTGTTTCATGCGGCCGAAGGCAATTACGATCTGTTGATCGTCTCGCTTGGCCTTGAAGACTTCGACGGCTTGCGGCTGTGCAGTCAGGCGCGCTCGCTGGAGCGCACGCGGCAGGTGCCGATCCTGGCCATCGCCGACGCCGACAACAACGCGCACCTGCTGCGTGGCCTCGAGATCGGCGTGAATGACTATCTGTTACGGCCGGTCGACAAGAACGAATTGCTCGCGCGGGCGCGCACCCAGATCCGCCGCCGCCGCTACACCGATCACCTGCGCGACAACGTTCAGAACTCGATCGAGATGGCGATCACCGATGGGCTGACCGGCCTGCACAATCGCCGCTACATGGAAACCCATCTCGGGACGCTGGCCGAGCAGGCGTCGCTGCGCGGCAAGGCGCTGGCGCTGATGATGCTCGACATCGATTTCTTCAAGACGGTCAACGATACTTATGGCCACGACGCCGGCGACGACGTGCTGCGCGAATTCGCGGTGCGGATTCGCAAGTCGATTCGCGGCATCGATCTCGCCTGCCGCTACGGCGGCGAGGAATTCGTCATCGTGATGCCCGAGACCGACATGCATGTCGCCGGCATGGTCGCCGAGCGGCTGCGCCGCGCGGTGGCGGCGGAGCCTTTCGCCATCGACAAGGGCACGCGGCATATCGAGGTAACGATATCCATCGGCCTCGCCGCGCTGGAGCGCAAAGGCGAGCCGATGTCGGACGTGCTCAAGCGCGCGGACCTCGCGCTCTATCGCGCCAAGCACGACGGCCGCAACCGCGTGGTCGCCGCGGCGGCGTAGGGCGGCTTCTTTCGAAATCACGGCGAAGTCGGCGTAACGCCGTCATTGTGAGCGGAGCGAAGCAATCCAGTCCTTGCGGCGCGATTCTCTGGATTGCTTCGCTCCGCTCGCAATGACGGTACGGCGCAAGCAGGTCAGCCAAAACGACAAACGGGACCGCGAGGGTCCCGTTGAAAATTCAAGCCAAATCTCTGAAAAGATTACTTGATCTTGGATTCCTTGAACTCGACGTGCTTGCGCGCGACGGGATCGTACTTCTTCTTGACCATCTTGTCGGTCATGGTCCGCGAGTTTTTCTTCGCGACGTAGTAGAAGCCGGTGTCGGCGGTGGAAACCAGCTTGACCTTGATGGTGACCGCTTTGGCCATGGGTAAACCTCGAAATGTCAGGAATCGGCAGCCGACCGGCGAGCGCCAATCCGCGTTTGGCCGGCAAACTAGCCGGCAATGGCCCAAAGTCAAGGTTTTAGCGGCAAAAACCTGCGGGAACCCAGATCGAAGTGGCCGGAGGAAACAAGGTCAGCCCGGCAGCAGATCCATCTGCATCTTGCCGCTGTAGAAGTGGAAGAACGGGATCGGGGCATCGTGGCGGAGAGGGCCGGTCGCGAGCCGATTGTCCAACTGCTTGAGGACAAGCTTGGTCATGGGGTGAAGGTCCGCGAGCGAATCCGAACCGATTTCCAGCCAGACCAATTCGACAAGCTCGGCGTCGGCGTGAATCACCCCCTCGACGCGATGGGCGATCGTCGAAGCATCGGCGGTGAAGAAACGCGTGTCGAACCGTCGCACGCGGCCGGGCGGGGTGATGGCGCGGGCGATCAGGAACAGGCCTGACGGGTCGGGCAGCAATCCCGCGTTGGCGAACGGTTCCCAGACGCCGTCGAGCCTGCGCGCGCCGTCGGTGTCGCACTTGCAGCCGAGGCACAGCCCGGTTTCCTCGCAGGCCTCGCGAATGGCCGCGATCGCCAGCGAACGCGCCCGCGACGGTTCGGTCTTCGGGCTGCCCTTCATCAGGTTGGCTTCGAGTTCCGGCGGGATCGGCGCCGCCACCGGCACGCGGTTGTCGGTCTTGTCGACGCTGCCGCCAGGGAACACGAACTTGCCCGGCATGAACACCACGTTGCTATGGCGCTTGCCGACCAGAACCTTGGGCTTGGCGTGACTGCGATCGATCAGGATCAGGGTCGCCGCGTCGCGCGGGCGCCGGTAGGGATGGTGATCGGGTTCTTTTTCTTCTTTCACGGGCGTTGTGGTCGTCGTGTCTGTCATCGGGTTTCCGGTGCGGTGGTACTGGCTGCCTTGTCACGGATCGGCGTGTCGGTGGACACGGTGTCGTCGAACCCGTGCATTCGCAAGGCCCATTGCAATCCGACCACCGCGCCCTTGACGGGCTGCAACAGGAGCAGAGCCGACACCAATGTGAGCGGCAGGTAGATCGCCAGTTGCAGCGGAATTGGCGGCGCGAAGTTGGTTTCCACCCACAGCGCCACCGGCACGACGATGTGGCCGACGATTACGATCACCAGATAAGCGGGCAGGTCGTCGGCGCGGTGATGGAACAGCGCCTCGCCACAAACCGGGCAGTTGGTGTTGACTTTGAGAAAGCCGCGGAACAGCTTGCCTTCGCCGCAATTCGGGCAGCGACAGCGCAGGCCACGCTTCATGGCCAGCCAGACGTCGCGCTCGGGCGGCGAGTCGACCTTCTGGGTCCAGGTTGAGACGGCGGGTGTTTTCACGATCGGCCCTTATTTCTTGCCCTTGCCCGATTTGCCTTTGGTCTTGGTAGGCTTCCCCTGGGTTTTTGCAAACTTGCGCACGGGCTTTTTCGCCTTGCGCGCGGCCTTGATCTTGCCGCGCGACCGTCGCACCTCGTGCGAGCGGTCGGCGTCACGGACCCGTTGGCGACCGCGCGGTGCTTCCCGCGCTTCCGAAAGCAGATCGAACCGCAGCGCGCCGGCAACTGGTGCTGCTTCTACCAGACTAACCTCGACCACGTCACCCAGCCGGTGCATGGCACCGCTGCGCGTGCCGACCAGCGCATGGCGGGCTTCGTCATAGTTGAAATACTCGGAGCCGAGCGTGCGGATCGGAATCAGCCCATCGGCGCCGGTTTCGCTGAGCTTGACGAACAGGCCGGCGCGGGTGACGCCGGAAATGCGGCCCTGGAACACCGCGCCGATGCGGTCGGCGAGGTGATGAGCGATGAGGCGGTCGACGGTTTCGCGCTCCGCCTTCATCGCGCGCCGTTCGGTCGCGGAAATCTGCGCGGCGACTTCGCTGAGCGTTTCGATGGTTTCCGTTTCGGGCTGGGCGCCGGCGCCGAGCCCCAGCGCGCGGATGATCGCGCGATGCACGACCAGGTCGGCATAGCGCCGGATCGGCGAGGTGAAATGCGCGTAGCGGCGCAGGTTCAGGCCGAAGTGGCCGTAGTTCTCGGCGGCGTATTCGGCTTGCGCCTGCGAGCGCAGCACCACCTCGTTGACCATGTGCTCGGAGTCGTGCCCCTTGATCCCGGTCAGCACGCGATTGAATACGGCAGGTCGCAAAGCGCCGCTCTTGGCGAAGGGAATATCGAGCGTCTTCAAAAAATCCTGAAGGTTATGCACCTTCTCCACCGTCGGCTCGTCGTGGACGCGGTAGATCAGCGGCAGTCCCTTTTTCTCAAGCGTCTCGGCGGCGGCGACGTTGGCGAGGATCATGAACTCCTCGATCAACTTGTGCGCGTCGAGACGTTCCGGCGTCACCACGCGATCCACCGTGCCGTCGGCCTTGAGGACGATCTTGCGTTCCGGCAGGTCGAGGTCGAGCGGCTCGCGTTCGTCGCGCGCGCGCTTCACCAAGGCATAAGCGGCGTAGAGCGGCTTGAGAATCGGCTCCAGCAGCGGACCCGTGGTGTCGTCGGGATGTCCGTCGATGGCGGTCTGCACCTGCACGTAACTGAGTTTCGCGGCCGAGCGCATCAGCACGCGATGGAATGTGTGCGAGCGTTTGCGTCCGTCCGGCGCGATCACCAGCCGCACCGCGAGCGCGCCGCGCGGCTCGCCGGGCCGCAACGAACACAGATCGTTGGAGATGCGCTCCGGCAGCATCGGCACGACGCGGTCGGGGAAATAGACGGAATTGCCGCGCAACAGCGCGTCGCGATCGAGCGCCGATCCCGGCCGCACGTAAAAGGCGACATCGGCGATGGCGACGTGAATGATGTAGCCGCCCTTGTTGGCAGGATCGTCGTCCGGCATCGCGTGCACGGCATCGTCGTGATCCTTGGCGTCCGGCGGATCGATGGTGACTAGCGGAATGTCGCGCCAGTCCTCGCGGCCTTGCAAAGTCGCGGGCGCGGCGGCCTCGGCTTCCGTCAGCGCCGCCGGCGAAAACGATTGCGGAATGTCATGGGCGTGGATCGCGATCAGGCTGATGGCCTTCTCGGTCGCGAGCGATCCGAGCCGCTCCTTCACGCGGCCCGATGCAAGGCCGTAGCCGCGCGAACGGACCAGATCGACGCTGATCAGATCACCGTCCTTGGCGTCGCCGGTGTCGGCCTTGGCGATGTTGAGTTCGCGGCCGGCCTGCTTCTTGTCCACCGGCACCATGCGTCCGCCGCCGCCGGGCAGGGCATGGAAGATACCGAGCACGCGCGACTTGGCATGATCGATGATCTTGATGACGCGGCCGATGTAAGCCTGCGCGTCGTCGTTGCTGTCGGGTTCGACACGCAGCAGCGCGCGGTCACCGATGCCGGCGGCGGTGCCGGGTTTGGGATAACGTGACAGCCGGATGCGGATCTTCGGCGCGGCGCCTTGCGTCTCCGCGTCCCATTCCGCCGGCGTCGCCAGCAGCTCGCCGTCGCTGTCGCGGCCGGTGACATCGGCGATCAGGGTGGGCGGCAGCGCGGCGGCTTCATGCAGCTTGCGGCCGCGCTTGGCGAGCACGCCCTCGTCGGCGAGGATGCGCAGGATATGCTTCAGCTCGACGCGATCGGAATTCTTCAATCCGAACGCGCGCGCGATCTCGCGGGTGCCGACCTCGCTTTTCGACGAGCGCACGAACGCGATGATCGCATCGCGGTCGGGAAATCGGCTGTCGCGCGGTTTGCTCAAGGGGCCCCGCTATGACCTGCCCGCGCTCTTCTTCGCGGCCGCTTTTGGCGCCTTGACGGAAGAGGCTTTCGCCGCCGACTTCACCGGCGCGCGCGCCTTGCTCGCGGCTTTCTTCGCAGCGGGCTTTTTGGCAACGGGCTTTTTGGCGGCTTTCTTTGCCGGCGCGTCGACGGCGTCGGCGGATTTGGCGGCGGGCTTCTTCGCCGCTTTCTTCGCTGCCGGGCGCTTGGTCTTGCCGCCGCCTTTCGCCGCGCGCTCGTCGATCAGCGCGATGGCTTCCTCAAGCGTGATGCTCTCCTGCGTCTTGTCGCTCGGAATGGTGGCGTTGACACCGCCCGCCGTGACGTAAGCGCCGTAGCGCCCGCTCTTGACGGCCACTGTCCCCAGAGAAGGATGCTCGCCGAGCGGCTTGCCCGGATCGGAGCCGAACCGCCGTTTGCCCGGACCCTTGGCGATCTTTTCGGCGATCAGGGTCACCGCGCGGTTGAGGCCGATGTTGAAGACGTCGTCGCCGGCTTCGAGGCTGGCGTAGGTTTTCAGATGCTGCACGTAAGGGCCGAAGCGGCCGATGCCGGCCTTGATCGGCTCGCCGTCTTCCGGATGCCGGCCGACTTCGCGCGGCAGCGACAGCAGCTTCAGCGCAAGCTCGAACTCCATGTCGTTCGGTGACGTGCCTTTTGGAATCCCGGCGCGCTTCGGCTTCTCGCCTTCCTCGTAGTCCTTTTGTTCGCCGAGCTGGATGTAAGGCCCGAAGCGTCCCGATTTCACCGCGACCTCAAGGCCGGTTTCGGGGTCCTTGCCGAGAATGCGATCGCCGCCCACATCGCCGTCCGCCGCGAGAGGGCGCGTATAGCGACACTCCGGATAGTTGGTGCATCCGACGAATGCGCCGAACTTGCCGGCTTTCAGATTCAGCCGGCCGGTGCCGCAGGTCGGGCACTGGCGCGGATCGCCGCCGTCCTCGCGCGGCGGATAGATGTGCGGCCCGAGCATCTCGTCGAGCGCGTCGAGCACTTCGGCGACGCGCAGGTCCTTGATGTCGTCCACCGCGCCGATGAAGCCGGCCCAGAACGCCTTCAGCACGTCCTGCCACGACACTTCATTGTTGGAGATGCGGTCGAGGTCTTCCTCCAGTCCGGCGGTGAAGTCGTATTCGACGTAACGCGAGAAGTATTTCTTGAGGAACGCGACCACGACGCGGCCCTTGTCCTCGCCGTGCAGCCGCTTCTTGTCGAGCCGCACATAGCCACGGTCGCGCAGCACTTGCAGGATCGATGCGTAAGTGGAAGGGCGGCCGATGCCGAGTTCTTCCATGCGCTTCACGAGCGAGGCTTCCGAGAAACGCGGCGGCGGCTCGGTGAAATGCTGCGTGACGGCGAGCGCCTGACGCTTCAACGCCTCGCCCTCGCTCATGGCGGGGAGGCGGTTGCTGTCCTCGTCCTCCGGATCGTCGTCGCGGCCTTCCTGATAGAGTTTGAGGAAGCCATCGAACTTGATCACCTGACCGCTGGCGCGCAGATCGAGCGTGCGCGCGCCGGCCTTGGCGACGATGTCGACGGTGGTGCGCTCAAGCTCGGCGGATTCCATCTGGCTCGCGACGGTGCGGATCCAGATCAGTTCGTAGAGCCGCGCCTGATCGTGATCGAGACTGCGACGCAGCTCGGCGGGGCGGCGCGACATATCGGTAGGGCGTATGGCCTCGTGCGCTTCCTGCGCGTTCTTCGCCTTGGTCTGGTACTGGCGCGGCGCATCCGGCACGTAGTCCTTGCCGTAGTCCTCGCCGATCACCTTGCGCGCCTGCGTGATCGCGGACGGGTCGATCTGAACGCCGTCGGTTCGCATATAGGTGATCAGACCGGTGGTCTCGCCGCCGATGTTGATACCTTCATAGAGCCGTTGCGCGATGCGCATGGTGTGCGCCGGCGCGAAGCCGAGCTTGCGGCTGGCTTCCTGTTGCAACGTCGAGGTGGTGAAAGGCGCATACGGATTGCGCCGCGCCGGCTTCGCCTCGACGCTGCCGACGGTGAAGTTCGCGGCCTCGATGGCGCGCTTGAAGTCCTCGGCCTCCGCGCCGCTACCGATGTCGAGCCGCGCCAGCTTCTTGCCGTCGGCGCCGACCAGACGCGCCTCGAACGCATCGCCGCGCGGTGTGGTCAGCGTCGCCACCAGCGACCAGTATTCACGCGCGACGAAACTCTCGATCTCCTGCTCGCGGTCGCAGACCAGTCGCAGCGCGACCGATTGCACGCGCCCCGCCGAGCGCGCGCCCGGCAGCTTGCGCCACAGAACCGGGGAGAGGGTGAAGCCGACCAGATAGTCCAGCGCGCGGCGCGCCATGTAGGCGTCGACCAGCGCGCCGTCGATCTGGCGCGGGTGCTTCATGGCGTCGGTGACCGCCTGCTTGGTGATGGCGTTGAACACCACGCGCTCGACCGGCTGATCCTTCAGCGCTCGTTTCTGCTTGAGCACTTCAAGGACGTGCCAGGATATCGCCTCGCCCTCGCGATCAGGGTCGGTGGCGAGAATCAGCTTGTCGGCGCCTTTCACCGAACGGGCGATGTCGTTCAGCCGGCTGGACGCCTTGGGATCGATCTCCCAGATCATCTTGAAATTGGCGTC
>CAUJJN010000164.1 GCA_963204905.1 Pseudomonadota bacterium | reverse complement strand
GAGACATAGACGACGCGGGCGTTCGGCAGCGCGTGCTGGAGGCGCAGGCCGGCGCGGCCCTGCTGCGAGGCGGCGACGTCGCCGCGTTCTCCCTTGCCGCCACCGGCGTTCTGCATCGCGTGCGCCTCGTCGAAAATGAGGACTCCGTCGAAGTCGGAGCCCAACCATTCGACGATCTGCCGGACGCGCGAAACCTTCTCGCCGCGGTCATCGGAGCGTAGCGTGGCATAGGTCGTAAACAGGACGCCTTCCGGCAGCGTGATCGGCCGCCCCTGCGGGAAGCGCGACAGGGGCGTGACCAGCAGGCGTTCCATGCCGAGCGCCGACCAGTCGCGCTGCGCGTCCTCGATCAGCTTGTCGGACTTGCTGATCCACACCGCCTTGCGGCGGCCCTGGAGCCAGTTGTCGAGAATGATCGCGGCGGACTGACGGCCTTTGCCGACGCCGGTGCCGTCGCCGATCATGAAGCCGCGCCGAAAGCGAGCGGCGTTCTCCGCATCTTCGCGCGCGGCGGTGACGATGTCGAAGGTGGCGTCCACCGTCCACGACCCGGCGAGATGGTCCGCGTGCGCTTCGCCCGCATAGATCACGGTCTCGAGTTGGGCGTCCGACAAAAGCTCATGGATGTTGGGCGGCAGGCTTGGCCGATAGCTCGGCTTGGGCGGAGCGACCGAAGCCATTGCGGTCGACTGCACCAGCCGGGTCGGATGGGCCTGGGCGCCGGCGATACGGATCGCCTGCAATCCGTATTCCTCGTAGATGCTCTCGGACAGACGGCCGCCTTCGCCGGCGAGCCAGTCCTGGGTCTCGTAGGCGAGCGGCACGCCCTCCGGTTCGGCCATCGGCGCAGTCGCCGGGACGGCCTTGGCGGCGCGGTTGATATAGCCACGCACGCTGCGAGGGGTGGCAGGCGCGGTGGCCGGGACCACGACGGAGGGATCGACGGCGAGCCGTTTCGGCGCCTGCTCGTCGATCCAGCCCAGCAGCGTTGCGGCATCCGGCGCGACGCCGGGCGCTGCCGGAAACACGGCGGGATCGTCGGGGGGCCGCTTGTCGATGACAGTCAGGCGCGTCTCGATGGTGGTGCCGTGTTTGGCATAGACGGAGCCGTCGATGACGGCGGAGAAGACGACTCGCCCGCGCGCCTGCAACCGGACGAAGGCGTCCCGCCAGGCCGGATTGTCGGGTGCGAAGCTGGCGCCGGTGATCGCCACGAGCCGGCCGCCGGGGGCCAGACGCGCCAGGGCCGAGGCGACATGGCGGTAAGCGGCGTCCGGCATGCGGCCTTCGACATTGGCCATGACCGAGAAGGGCGGATTCATCAGCACGACGCTGGGCATCACGGCGGGATCGAGATGATCGTCGATCTGCGCCGCGTCGAAACGGGTGACGAAAATGGCCGGGAAGAGAAGCGACAGCAGATTGGCGCGGGTGTCGGCCAACTCGTTGAGAACGAGCGCGCCGCCCGCGATCTCGGCGAGGATGGCGAGCAGGCCGGTGCCCGCCGACGGCTCGAGCACCCGATCGGCCGGAGTAATGGCCGCGGCGTGGGCGGCGACCAGGCCGAGCGGGATCGGCGTCGAGAACTGCTGGAAGGTCTGGCTCTCCGCCGAACGCCGCGTATGCGTCGGCAGCAGGTTTGCGATTTTCGACAGCGCGGAAAGGCGGGCCGCCGGAGACCCGGCTTTACGGAAAAGCGCATGTCCGTATTTATGGAGGAACAGGACGGTCGCCGCCTCGCAGGCGTCATAGGCCGTCTTCCAGTCCCAGGCGCCGGTGGTGTCCGGCGCGCCGAAGGCGGTCTCCATCGCCGCACGCTGGGCGGCGGCGTCGACGCGCTCGCCGCGTTCGAGATGAGGCAGGAGCTGGCCGGCGGCCGCGAGGAGGGCGGCTGCGGGTTCGGGATTGGAGCCGAGCGGAAGCGGCGCGGCGGTCGCCGCCGCGGATGCGGAAATCATGGTCATGGTGGGAACCTCAAGGAGAGCGGAAAAGGGCGAGCCCGTGCGGCGCTCTCTCTCGACCGCACCAGCTCAAATCCGTCCCGGCGGCTCTCTCACTCTCAAGGTGCCCGCACGGAAAAAGCGCCCGACCGTGAGGTGGGGCGCTTTTCAAGGGGATCAGTTCCAGAGCCCGTCCGCGATCTCGGAGGCGACGAGCGTGCGGGCCTTGCGGATCAGGTCATCGCCGCAGGTATCGACATGGCCGAAGAACCGCGCACGAGCGCCGTTCGCGGTCCAGTCGGCATAGGCGCAATATTCCCGAGCATCGGATCGAAACGCCCGCATGTCGTCGGCCCAGTGAGGCTTGGGCTCGACGACGACGGTGAGGCCGCCTCTGGTCTCCGGCCAGGGCAGAGACCGTTCATGCGGCGGATGCTGGCGATCCGCCGCGAAGATGGCGTCGATGTCGGTCATGACGCCTCTCCCGTCTCGGGCCGCACGAAGCCTTCGGGATCGTCGGGATCGGGCGGCAGATAGGCGTCGTAGGGATTGCCGTCGGCGAGATGGCCAAAGGGCGTGAAGACATAGTCGCCGTTGTCCCGCCCCACGGCGCAGATGACGTAGCGGGGGCTGCCCGTCACCGCGTCGAGGCACTCCATGAGGGCGAGATTGCCGTCGCCCGCCGCGCGCAGCAGGGTCTGGAAATTGCTCCGGGCATGGGAGGGGATGCTCATAGCGGACCTCCCTCGTCGGAGAGGGTCTGGGCAAGCCAGCCATCGGTGTAGATCCAGTCCACGGTCTCGCCGGTGGCGAGATCGAGGACATGGGCGCCGCCGCCGAACCCGTCGAGACGCGGCCGCGAGCAGGTGTTGGCGTATTGGAAGCCCCATCTGCCGGTGAGGCCGAACTCGGCGGCGCAACGCTTCACGAACTGGATGAGGCGCTCGGGATCGCCGGTCACGTCGTCACGCATCCAGAGTTCGGTGCCGCCGTATCGCGGCTCGATCGACAGAAGGAAGCCCTCGGAGGGCGGTTCCTCAGACGCGCCTTCCGCGGACAGCGAGTTGTAAAGGTCGAGCGCGCGGGCGGCGTTCTCGGGCGTGCCGACGTCGAGCAGGCACGAGAAATGGGTGAAATAGTTGGCCATGACAGGCTCCTGAAACGAGAAAGCCCGGCGCGATGGCCGGGCTCGGTTGAGGGATGATCGAAGGGGTCAGTAGCCGAACCGCCAGGATGGCCAGGGCTGGCCATCGTCGGCGGCGGCGACGGCTTCCGGCAGATAGCCGCCATCGCCTTCGACCAGGGTTGGATCGCGCACCGGCGTTTCGTCGATGACGGTGACGCAAACGACGAGACCGTCTTCGACCTCGACGTGGACGGGCACGAGATACTGAAAGACGACGCGGCGCGTGGCCGACGGGTCGGGTTCAATCATGGAAGGTCTCCTTGCGAAGATGCGGGGAAGCGACCTCTCGCCGCTCCCCCGCCGTGAGGGTCATTCGGCAGCGATCGTCAGGGCGTCCTCGTCCTCGATCTCTTCGGCATCCTCGTCGCCGTCCTCGCTGAGGAAGGCCGGCAAGGCGGCCTCTTCGTCGGCGTCGGCCTCCGCGCCCGGTTCGATGGTCTCCTCGTCATGGGGATCGATCAGGCGCAGCGGCTCGGGCAGCCAGGCGGTGTCGGCCAGCAGGCGCTCGGCCTCCTTGGCCATGTCGCCCTTCTTCAGATGGTCGATGAGTTGGGCGGCCCGTTCGCCGGCGCCCTCCCGGACAGCTTCGAGGATGCGGGGCTTGGTGACGCGGCCGAGATAGTTGCCGACCGTCGGCCGCCAGCCCGCCGCCACCATGTCGAGGCCAGTGGCGCGCGCCAGCCGGTCGGCCTGGGCGAGGCGGACATCCAGCCCATGCTGGCTGACGCCCGATCCGTAGGGGTTCGGCCGCTCGAACAGCGCGTTCACGCCGAAGCTGACGCAATGGGCGAGCAGATCGAGGCGCGTGCCCGGATCGAGATCGGTGAGCCAGTCCCACAGCGCCTGGTCGTCGGCGGGAACGTGATCGCCCCAGCGCCCGTGCCGCTCGGCGATCTCGTGCGCCGCGCCGCTGTCCTTCAGCTCCTCCGGTTGGGCGGAGAAGAAGACGTGGCGGACGCTGGCCTCGAGGCAGCCCGTCGGCGCGGGTCGCCGGAAGGTATCGCTGACCAGCTTGTGCAGCAGCATGGTCATGGCGACGTCGGGATGCTCGGCGAGCGCGTTGCGCAGCGCCAGCGTGCGATGCGCGGTCAGCTCGATGACGAGGCGCTCGGGCAGCGGCTTGATGCCGTCCTCCTCGTCGTCTTCCGGCTCCGCGGCCTGGCCGCCGACGGTGACGACGGCGCGCTGAACGGCGGGCGTGGCCGAATGGCCGGTGTCGCCGTCCGCCTCCGTCGTATCGTCTCCTTCGGGATCGACCGGGCGCTCGTCCTCGGGGCGGATATAGCCACGGTCCACCGACAGCGAGCCGTCGGCGTCGAGGCTGACGAAGACGCCGGCGATGGCGATGTCGGCCGGATCGTAGATCGCCGGGCGCTGCTCGAAGGCGTCGAGCGCCTGCTCGATTTCTCCGAGACGCGCGTCGATCTCGTCGGGCAGCTCGTCGGCTTCGGCATATTCGGCTTCGAGCCGGTCATACTCGTCACGCAGCGCCTCGCGAGTGGCGCGCTCCTCGTCGGTCAGGTCGACCGCCGTTCCGACAAGCTCCCGAAGCCCGTGCTCGTGGCCGTAGGGAAAGCTCAGGGCGGCCTCGACCCACTTCCAGCCTTCGCCCGCGATCTCGTCGGCGGCGGTCTTGAGCTTCTCGGCCACCAGGCGGTCGAGCAGGGCCGGGTCTTGCAGCCAGCCGCCGTCGTCGGACTGGAAGAGGTCGCGCAACACGATGCCGCCGGCCGCTTCATAGGCTTCGACACCCACGAAGACGGCCCGCCTGTCGGAAGCCCGCACCGTGGTCTCGGTCAGCATCCGGCGGATGTGATAGGGCTCTTTCTGCCAGCCATCCTTGATCGCGTCCCAGACCTGCTCCTGGCGTGCATGGTCGGAACTGACGGTGAAGGCCATGAGCTGCTCGAGCGTCATGCCGTCGTCGGCGTAGATCTCGAGCAATACCGGCGAGACGGAAGCGAGGCGCAGGCGCTGCTTCACGATATTGACGCCGACGAAGAAGGCGGCGGCGATGGCTTCCTCGGTCATGCCCTTCTCGCGCATGGCCTGGAAGGCGCGGAACTGATCGAGCGGATGCAGCGGCGCGCGTTCGATGTTCTCGACCAGCGAGACCTCATCGACCAGGATGCCGCTGTTGGCGTCGCCGACGACGCAGGGCACCGGCGCGGTCTTGGCCAGACGCTTCTGCTTCACCAGCAATTCGAGCGCGCGATAGCGGCGGCCGCCGGCGGGCACCTCGAAGATCCCGGTCTCGGCGCCATCGGCGTCGAGGACGGGACGGACATGCAGGCTCTGGATCAGGCCGCGCCGGGCGATGGACTGGGCCAGCTCCTCGATCGAGACGCCGGCCTTGACGCGCCGGACGTTGGACTGGCTCAGCACCAGCTTGTTGAAGGGGATGTCGCGCGCCGACGACAGGGTGATCTTCTGAATGGCAGTCGCCATGATCGTTACTCCGCGACGGGCGGCCGAGAGCCTCTCTCTCGACCTCCGACCCGTCACGAAGCGAAGCGCAGCCCTCTCACTCTCAAGAGGGCCGCGCCGGGCGGGCGGAAAAGCGTGAAGCCGGAAGCCCGCCTCTCCGCCTTTCCGGTTTTCAGGATCATCACACGCCGCACAGGCCCTCGCACTCGTTGGGCCAGAGATCGAGCTGGCCGCGATCGGCATCGGTCGACAGGTCGACCTGGTCGAGCGGCACCGCGGAACGGTGGAGATAGACGTCACCACGAATCCCCCGGAATCCGGTGCGAATGGCGGCGTCGACCGATACGGCGTCGGCCCAAGCCTCGGGATCGCGGTCGCGCATCCGCCGCCAGTGATCGTCAGAATGGAACGGGCAACCGATGCAGGCGCTCTTGGGTGGCAGGGGGTAGTCGTGCCGATCCAGCCAGCGCAGACAATCCAGGCGGGTCATGCCTTGCTCGATGAGCGGCCAGCGGATGATCTGCCACGTCTCGAACGAAGGCTTCATGCGTAGCACCTCGTCGAGCGAGATCCCGATCCACTGTTCGGCGATGGGAGCCTTTGGTGAGCGCCGGCCGGCGATGCCGAGCAGCTCGCGGACCTTCCGGCGGATTGGCGCGATCTTGTAGTCGCCGGTGCATTGGCGGCGGATCATGCCGACTCCGACCCGTTCGGTCGGCACGATGCGGGAGCCGACAGTGACGAGATCACCGTTCTCGTTCTCGTCATAGACGGGCAGCTCCGCGCCTGCCGGCGTCACGGTGCGGGTGAAGGCCGGGATCGAGGCCCATCGCTCGCCGCGCGCGCCGGCAAGAAGGTCGGCGCGCAGGTCTCCGGCCGAGACGATATGGACGGGGAAGGGCAGGACGTTGGGCGATCGCAGCCAGGCGAGATGCTCATAGACGGCTCTCGGCTCCCAGCCGGTATCGGCGAAGATCGCGCAATCCGGCATGGGGCCGATCTCGCCATGTGCGGCCATCAGGGCGAGCGTGGTGGACTGGACGCCGGCGCCCAGGCTGAGAACACGCAGGCGGATGGACGCCTGCTGTTCGGGGGATGGCGCCAGTGCGGGGAAGACGGGGGCGTTCATCACGCCGCCTCCCGTTCGTCGTCGGCCATGCCGATGTCGGCGTCCGGCAGGAAGCCAAGCAGCCAGTCGGCCGCCTTGCTGGCCTGGGACGCGGCGCGCACGATGGCGCGATTGTCCTCGCGCAGCACTTCGAGCCAGGAACCGATGTAGTCGGCATGGCGGACGGTGGGCGTGATGCCGAGCGAGGCGCAGCAGAAAGCGGCGTTGATCTCCGCGACCAGCTCCTCGAAGGCGTATTTCTTCGAGCCGAAGCCGCCGGTGAGGTCACGGCCGAGCCGGGAGGCATGGCCGGTCGCGTGCCCCAGCTCGTGCAGGGCCGTGCGGTGCCAGTTGATCGGCTCGAAATATGCCTGGGGCGGCGGCACCTGCACAAAGTCGTGCGCCGGCATATAGAAGGCGCGGTCGCCGCCGATGCGGAAGTCGATGCCGGTCGCCCGGATCAGGGTCTCGACCCGCGGTTCGATGAGGCCGGGCGGAGGCGGTGGAGCCACAATGGCGACATCCTCCGGCAGCCCGTCGCATTGCGCCGCGTTGAACACCGTGAAGCGCTTGAGAAACGGGATCGCGGCGGCTTCCTCGCCGGTCTCGCGGGCGCGGCGCTTCTCGTCCTCCGGTGTGAAACGGTCGGCATAGACGACGGTGGTGCCGTGTTCGCCGCGGCGGACATTGCCGCCAAGCGACAGGGCCTGGCGGAAGGTGAGCCAGCTCTGGCCGGGAAAGCCGTGCTGGATCACCGCGCCCCAGAGGATCAGCACGTTGATCCCCGAATAGTGCCGCCCGGTCGCGGCGTTTCTCGGCATGGCGAGGGGCGCCTTGACCGAGGCCGATCCCCAGGGCTGGACCCAGGGGAAGCGGCCCGCCTCCAGCTCGGCGATGATCTTGCTGGTGATGTCGTCGTAAAGGTTCGTCCGGCCGGAGCCGGCACGCCCGTTGCGGTCGTTCCTGAACATCGCGGTTCTCCGCGACGGGCGCCGGAGACCTCTTCTCCAGCCCTCAACCCGTCACGGAAATCCCGTCCGCACTCTCACTCTCCAGGGGGCGTTGCGGGGTTCTCCCCGCAGAAGGGGTCGGCCGAGACCCTGGCTCGGCCGCAGGGGAAGGCTTTCCCCTATCCGGGCTTCCTTGAAAACTGTCAGAAACTCGCTTATATTTCCAACAGGAGAAAGACGATGACACGGCTGACCGAACAGATTCTGGCCCATGCGACGGGACTGCCCGAAGGCGTGCCCGTGTCCGCCAAGGGCCTGCTCCACCTCGGAAACCGGGCGGCCGTGGATCAGGCATTGTCGCGCCTGTCGGAGCGCGGGCAGCTCATCCGCGCCGGTCGTGGCGTCTATCTGCGTCCCATCGCCAGCCGGTTCGGCACGCGCGCACCTTCGGTCGAGCAGGCTGTCGAGGCCCTTGCGACCCAAAAGGGGGAGATCATCGTCTCGAACGGCGCTGCCGCGGCGAACGCCCTTGGCTTGACGACGCAGGTGCCTGTCCGCTCGGTCTATCTGACCTCCGGGCGCAGCCGAAAGATGCACCTTGGCAAGCAGGTTGTGGAATTGCGGCACGCGCCGCGCTGGCAACTGGCCCTGGCCAACCGCCCCGCGGGGGAGGCCGTGCGGGCGCTGGCCTGGCTCGGCCCCGAAAGGGCGGAGGCCGCGCTCACGACATTGAAGCGGAAGATGCCGCCCGGCGTGTTCGGCGAACTGGTCGCCGCCGCGCCGCAGCTTCCGACGTGGCTCGCGCAGAGCGTCGGAAAGGCGGCGTATGGCTGACGTATTCCTGCAGCTTTCGGCCGAGGATCGGCGCGATGCGTTGGGCGTCGCCGCCGACCGCTCGGGCCGTCCTACCCATCTTCTCGAAAAGGATGTGTGGGTGGTGTGGGCGCTGGCGACCCTCTACGCCGCGCCGCTTGGTGAACATCTGGTGTTCAAGGGCGGCACGTCGCTGTCGAAAGCCTATCAGGTCATCCGCCGGTTTTCGGAGGATGTGGATCTGACCTACGACATTCGGGCGATCGCGCCCGATCTGGTCGGGGACAATGGCGAGGGCCTGCCGAAAACCCGGAGCGAGGAAAAGCGCTGGTCCAGCGAGGTCCGCCGGCGATTGCCGGTCTGGGTCGCTGAGGCCGTGCAGCCGGTGATCTCGACCGCGCTGGCCGCCGAAGGTCTGGCGGCGGCCATTCGCGTCGAGGATGACAAGCTCTTTATCGACTACGAGGCGACTGCGGCCGGCTCCGGCTATGTCGCGCCCAGCGTCATGCTGGAGTTCGGCGCCCGCTCGACGGGCGAACCGGCGAGCCTGCGCGACGTCGTCTGCGATGCGGCCGGCCTGATCGACGGGCTGATATTCCCGACGGCGCGGCCGCGCGTCATGCACGCGGAGCGGACCTTCTGGGAGAAGGCGACCGCCATCCATGTCTTCTGCCTCCAGGAACGGCTGCGCGGCGACCGCTTCGCACGACACTGGCACGATGTCGTCCGGCTGGATGAAGCCGGCTTCGCGGAAGCTGCTTTCGCCGATCGCGAACTGGCCAGCGCTGTCGCCCGCCACAAGTCGATGTTCTTCGCGGAGAAGGCCGCTGACCGCACGCCGATCGACTATGCAGCGGCCGTCAATGGCGGCTTGCAGCTCGTGCCGGCCGGCGATGGCGCGAAGGCGCTGGAGGACGACTATGCCCGCATGGTCGAGGATGGGCTGCTCTTCGACGACGCTGAACCCTTCGAGGCGCTCATGGCGCGATGCGCTGACATAGCAGCACGAGCCAATCGAGCGGGCGCACAGGGGGGCGGGCAGTGAAGATATACTCGGTAACGATCGAAAACTTTCGCGGTATCCGGTCGGCTAAGCTGGTGCTGCCTGATCACGCCGTGCTGATCGGCGACAACAACACCGGCAAATCGTCGGTATTTGAAGCGATCGATCTCGCCTTGGGGCCAGATCGGCTTAGCCGGCGGCCACCCGTGGATGAACACGATTTCTATCAGGGTCGTTACCTTCCCATCCCAAACCCAGAGTCTCCCGAAGGTGCGGAGCAAGGCCCTGCGCCGAAAATCACGGTCGAGGTGACGATCACCAATCTGTCGCCGGAGCAGGAGGCGCGATTTGGCGCCAATGTCGAGTGGCTGAATACGACCACGGGAGACTTCTTTCAGGAGGCGAACCCGGCCGGGGTTGATGCTGCTGAGATCAAGGCGGCGCTGCGCGTCACCTTCGTCGGCGAATACGATCCTGATGAGGATGATTTTGTCGGCAACAGCTATTTCACCCGCAGCCTTTCAGAGGATGACACGCCCGCATCGTTCTCGAAGAAGGACAAGCAGCACTGCGGATTTCTGTTCCTGCGTTCGTTGAGGACAGGGTCTCGGGCGCTCAGCTTGGAACACGGCAGCCTGCTGGACATCATCCTCCGGCTGAAGGAAATCCGGCCGCAGATGTGGGAAGGGACGATCGGAACGCTCGCAGCCTTCGATGTCGCGAGCGACCCGGCCATTGGCATCTCGGGCGTGCTCGAGAGCATCGACAAGTCGCTGAAGAAATACGTCCCGCGCGAATGGGGAGTGAAACCGCACCTGAAGGTGTCGAACCTGACGCGCGAGCATTTGCGCAAGGTCATCACCGCGTTCATCGCCACGGGTGCGGGCGATCATGCCGCTCCCTTTTTCCGGCAGGGAACGGGGACGATCAACATGCTCGTGCTCGCGATGCTGTCACAGATCGCCGAGGACAAGCAGAATGTCATTTTCGCTATGGAGGAAGCCGAAACGGCTATTCCGCCATACGCGCAGAAGCGGATTGTCCATGAGCTGCGCAAGCTGTCGGCGCAGTCGCTCTTCACGTCGCACTCGCCCTATGTGCTCGAAGAGTTTAGCCTCGACGAAACCGTCATCCTCTCGCGATCGGACGATGGCCAACTGAGCCAATCCAAGATCCAGTTGCCGGAGAGCATCAAGCACAAGCGCTATCGGCAGGATTTCCGAACCCGATTTTGCGAGGGACTCCTTTCGCGCCGTGTCCTCATCGCGGAGGGAGCGACAGAGGCGACGTCACTCCCGGTCGTCGCGCGGCGTTTGGCGGAGCTTAACCCAGGCACCTATGCGTCTTTGGAAGCTCTTGGCGTATGTGTGATCGACGCCGGAAGCGAGACCCAAATCGCCGACCTGGGGGCGCTCTACAAAAGCCTCGGGAAACGAACCTTTGCGTTATGTGACAAGCAGGCGGATGCCGCCAAGGCAGCCATCGAAGCGCAGGTGGAACGTCTGTTTATGCATGACCAGAAGGGTGTCGAGGATCTGATCCTCAAGAATACGACCCAAGCCGCACTCGAGCGATTTGCCGATCAACTCGATTGGCCGCCCCACCTTCTCGCGAAATACCCCGATCCAAAAGAACAGGCCGCCGCCGCGCTCGGGGATTATTTCGGCTGGTCGAAAGGTAATTGGGGAATCGCCGAGTTCTTGGCGCAGTGTTCCGAAGCCGAAATCCCGCAGTGGCTACGCGATGTCTGCGTCACCTTGAAAGCGCTGTGCGATCCGCCTTCACAGCCAGCAGAAGCCGAAGGTGAAGACGATTTTGCTGACCTGTTAGGATAGGGCGATTGTGCTGTGGTCGACCTAACCGAAACGCAGAAGGAAATTCTACAGGCCGCTGGGCATCAACTTGTCACCGGCGGCCCCGGTTCGGGGAAGACTACCGTCTCGATCCTCAAAGCGGCCAAGATCGCACGAGAGAAATTGAAGCCTGGCCAGCGCATCCTTTTCCTCAGCTTCGCGCGTGCTACCGTTTCGCGCGTGCTGGAGGCGATCGACGAGGAAAGCGCAATCACGCGGGAGGAGACGCGCCGGATCGAGGTCGATACCTACCATTCATTCTTCTGGCGCATCCTCAAAACGCACGGCTACCTTGTCGGATTCCCGCGGCGGATGACGATCCTCACGCCTCCGAATGAGGCGATTGCCTTGTCGACGGTTCGAAGCGGCTACAAGGCGGCCAAGAATCTGTCGGACGAGGAAAAGGCAGAGAAGCGCGCGAAGGAGGAAGCGGAGCGCGCCCGGTTGGCGACAGAAGAAGGAAAGGTTTGTTTCGATCTGTTCGCGGGTCGCGTGGCAAACCTCCTTCATGGCTCAGATAAGGTTCGATCACTCATCTCCACGATGTATCCATTCATCATTCTAGATGAGTTCCAGGATACCAGTGCCGATCAATGGCGGGTGGTTCAGGCGCTAGGCGCCCACAGCACGTTGATCGCTCTTGCCGACCCGGAGCAGCGCATCTTCGATTTCATCGGCGCCGATCCAGAAAGACTGAACCACTTCAAGGCGGATTTCGCGCCAGCGGTCCACGACCTTGCCGGTGATAACCATCGGAGCAAGGGGACCGAGATCGCGCTGTTCGGGAACGACATCCTCACGGGGAAATTTCGGCAGAATGACTACAAGGGGATCGGTTGCGCGCTGTTCGAGTCGAACCCCAACCAGGCTTTTGCCTCATTGGTCGGTCAAGTGCTGCAAGCCCGGAAGCGGTTGATGGAGACTGGCCGGAGCGATTGGTCATTGGCGATTCTCGTGCCGACCAAGAAAATGACCCGGATCGTGTCGGATATTCTGCACGAGCCATTCGGCAATGTCCCGCCGATTTCCCACACGGCCGCCGTCGATATGGAAGGCCCGATCCTGGCCGCAGAGATCATCGCCTTTCTGCTCCAGCAGCGTCGACATGATGGATGTTTCGATGAATTTGTCGAGTTGATGTGCAGCTATTTCCATGGCCGAGGCGGCGCGACGCCGACCAAGGGAGACATGGACGAGGCTGCGCGCTTTCGCGCGGCACTGGCCAAGTGGAACGAATGTCTAGCAAAAGGACGGCCGACGCCGGGGAACAGCGTCTTGAAGGGGACCTATGCCGTTCATCAGGCAACTGCTGCTCTGATGTTCTCGGGTGATCCAGATGCCGATTGGGTCATGGTGCGCGGCGTGTTGGATGCCGGGGCCTGTCAGCGACTGAAGGATGTCGCAAAGGACGTTCGCAACGTGCGCCTGCTCGAGCGAGGTATGCAGCTCCGTCAGGGGTTGGCGCAGGATTGGCGTGACATTGGCAGCTATAGCGACGCTCTTGCGATCACCCGCCAATCGTTTGTTCAGGAGCATTTCGCAACAGCCCATAAGCCGGAATCCGGCATCGTGGTGATGAACATGCATAAGGCGAAGGGAAAGCAATTCGATGAGGTTGTGATCTTTGAAGGATGGCCAAAACGGTTCAAAGGCGAAATCGTGGCCAACCCTGATCGGATCGTCTCGGGCAATGTCCATGACGGGGTGATGACTCAGGCGCGTCAGAATTTTCGGGTCAGCGTCACGCGCGCGAAGGCACGCACGACGATCATGACACCACGGGATGACGTCTGTGTTTTGCTGAGACCCGGACCGGCATGACCCAAGCCGCTGGGCATAAAGTCTAGGATGACGACATCTTCCGACCATCTGGAGACCTTGGCGCAGACACTGGAGGCCACGGGGGATTACCGGGTGATCCGGCGTCTCAAGCCACGCCCTCGCACCGTTCCGCCTCCCGGCACCCCGCTGCGCCTTGGCCTGGTGGTCGATGTGGAGACCACGGGGCTCGACCCTCAGCGCGACGAGATCATCGAACTCGCCATGACGCCATTCAACTACGGCTTGGATGGCACCGTTTTCAGCGTGGGCGACAGCTTCCAAGGGCTGCGTCAGCCGAGCGAGCCTATCGCTGCGGAAATCACCGCGATCACGGGCATCACCAACGAGATGGTGGCCGGCCAGATTATTGATCCCGCAGCGGTAGCCACATTCGCGGCGCCGGCTTCGCTCGTCATCGCGCACAACGCGGCGTTTGATCGCCGCTTCCTTGAACGATTCAGCGACGTGTTCTCGACGAAGCCGTGGGCTTGCTCGCTCAGCCAGATCGATTGGGCCGCGGAGGGGTTCGAGGGCACGAAACTCGCCTATCTCGCTCAAGCCGCCGGCTTCTTCTACGACCGCCACCGCGCGATGCACGACTGTCTTGCTACGGTCGAGTTGCTGGCAATGCGGCTGCCCCGATCCGGCGTTACGGGTCTTAGCCGCCTCCTGGACGGCGCTCGTGCCGTTTCTTGGCGCATCTGGGCGGAGAACTCGCCCTTCGACCTCAAGGATGTCCTCAAAGCGCGGGGATACCGTTGGAACGGCGATCCCGGCCCGCAGCCGCGCGCATGGTATATCGACGTTCCCGAAGCTCAGCGCGAGGC
>CAUJJN010000163.1 GCA_963204905.1 Pseudomonadota bacterium | reverse complement strand
CTGGCTAACTGAAGTCCTAGGTTTCTCTCACCGGATTCGATAATCAACCGCCATGCACAAGATCCTTCTCGCCGAAGACGACAACGACATGCGCAGGTTCCTGGTCAAGGCGCTGGAAAACGCCGGCTATCAGGTGTCCTCGTATGACAACGGCCTCTCCGCCTATCAGAGGCTGCGCGAGGAGCCGTTCGAGATGCTGCTGACCGATATCGTAATGCCGGAAATGGACGGCATCGAATTGGCCCGCCGCGCCTCGGAACTCGACCCGGACATCAAGATCATGTTCATCACCGGATTCGCGGCCGTTGCCCTGAATTCGGATTCGGCGGCGCCGAAGAACGCCAAGGTGCTCGCCAAGCCGGTGCATCTGCGCGAACTGGTCAGCGAAGTGAACAAGCTGCTGGCGGCCTGATTTCTCAGATCCGGATCAGGATCACCGCAGCGACCAGAAGCCCGCAGCCGACCAGCCGCGGCAGATCGATGGCGTGCTGCGGTACGCCAAGAATGCCGTAGTGATCGAGCACCACCGACATCACCATCTGGCCTGCGACGAACAGCGCCAGCAGGGTTGTCGCGCCGAGTTTCGGCAACAGCAAAATCGCGGCCACCACATAGACCGCGCCGAACAGGCCGCCGGTCCACGACAGCCATGACGTTTTGGCGAGGTCGGCGGCGAGCGGCCACGACGAGCGGCTGAGGACGACGAAAACCACCATCGCCACGGCGCCCCCGGTGTAACTGACGAGTGCGGCCCAGGACGCCGAATTCAGCGCCGCGCGCAAGTCGGCGTTGACCGCCGCCTGGAAGACGATGGCCGCGCCGCCGACGACGGCAAACGCCGCCAAACCCAGAAATTCAACCAGCCCCATGTCCGACAAGCCCGATTTGCCCACGCTCCCCGCAGCTCTGGCCGGGGCAGAAACCCTTCAACCCGTTTTCTGGCCGTGTCGGTAGACGACTTTCGGACATCTTGGCTTGCACCGCAGGAAGGGAGCCGATATAGGGATGCCGACCCAACCGGCGTGCCCAAACACGCCGGAATTTGTTTCGGACGCGCCGCAAGGCCGACGGAACACCAAGCTGGAGCTGTTCAACCGAACAAAATTCGGCCGAACAGGTTTCGAGCGGGCGCGTAGCTCAGCGGGAGAGCACTACCTTGACATGGTAGGGGTCACAGGTTCGATCCCTGTCGCGCCCACCACCCAGTTCCAGCAAACCCCAGATCTTTGCCTATTGAGCAAACCGGCCGTTTTTCGCGGGCTTTCCGGGTCATCTTTCCGAGTGCCTGTCTCTGCTCGCGGATAGTGGCAAATTTCAACGGTTTCAGGCCGCCCGTCTCTGCGGTGCAAATTCCCGTTCCTGGCCGATCGGTCGGAAGCCCGCTCATCTCATTTGAGATGATGGAGGAAGCGGAGAATCCGGGCCAACTGACGGAGGGTTTTTCAACACTGATTGCAGATTAGGGCCGCGCCGAGACTCGGTTTCCAGTTGGCGATGCGGGCTATCGGTAGGTGCGCGTTAGGAATGCACACTGCTCAGTACGCAGGTGAGAGGCCAAGTGCCTCGAGCTGACGATCCCACTGGATCGGGAGGTCGCGAAGCTGTTCAACACCGACGCCACGAGGCAGCCGACCCTCGACCGCGGCCTTGACCGGCATCGGAGACAGGAACGCCAGCGACAGCGTCATGTGGACGTGCCGAAGGCTGCAATGCTCGCGGCGCAATTGCCTGGGTATCTGTTGCTGAGTCCGCGACAAATTCGTCAAGCCATCGGAGGCCGCGCGCGATGACAAGGCGGACTGGCGCGCCACCATGGTTGCGGTCGGCCCTCAATCACCAATCCGCTAAACTCTATCCATCGAGGCTGACGCTTCTAACATAAGCCATCTCCTTGCAAGCTCATTTGCGCGCTTCGCGGATTTCAATTTGCCCTACATTATCAATTGCACATACATGCGGTGGGGCTTTTGCTGCTTCCCTGCTTTCATTCAAGTCGGCTTTCGTTGCAGAGGTGAGCCATTGGATGGCTGACGCTTTGCTCGCCAGGCCCGTTGAACCTGCAACATCGGCAACCGCACGCCCATTGGCAGAACAACGGCGTCTCGATGGCAGGCTAAGAAGCGCTGAAGCAGTTGACTCAGCTCTTGGCCAACGATGAACATATCACTCCAAGAGCCAAGGGGCCTCGCTTATCATCTTGTTCGGTCATGCCGGTTGGAATCCATATCGGTCTGATAGCGCCGTCCAATCTCCAATCTGGAGCTTGCTGCATGCAGTCCACGATGAGCCAAGGCCGCGGTGAACTTGCGCCTCCGCAGGGGTTGATCCAGGATCCCCAAAGATCTGCACACCTCGTGCGTGAGAATCGTTGCTTCGTCGGGGCTACTATGTGGCCCGAAATGCTGCGACGCGTTCACACGACAATCTCCAGCGACAAGGCGGCGCAGTGGACGCGCGATTTATCAGGAAAAACTCCAAGAACATTCAAGCCCGCCCCCTGACAGTCCTTCAGGATTGTCAAGCATCAACGGTGTCTCCTCGTCGCCACTGAACTGTTTTCTCAATTCAGTGCGCGATGTGAAGAGCTGAGAGGAGAGCGCAACAGACTCAAGGGCCGGCTTTGGATTCCCGCGGATATTTCGGTCGTACATCAATCGCCACTCGCATCTCGTATTGGATCAAGCATCTGGTGCGCACCTTCATTCCGATAGCTTGGTACAGTCTGCAATATGTTGAATGAGAAGGACCGAGATCACCCAAATCCAACTCTCCTATCTGGTTAGGATATTCGGATTGCCGTACATCGGAGACAAATCCCGGTCGAATGCCGAAATCTTCTCTTCTCACCAACAACGGGATCTTCATCTGAAAGCCAATGAGCCTGTCTCGACAACTTTAGAGACATAGCATCGATTTTGGTGTGTTCCCCTCGTATCCCAAAAGGCTTCGCAGTTACTGCTTCAGGTCCAGGAGCTATCATCTAAAATGAGCCAACACGAGTATACGCCCGCGCTCCACCGCAACACAATTTCGGACGGACTGCGCCGCTCGGCGATGAAGTATCGCGATCGCGCGGCGTTGACCTTCTCTGGCCGCACATGGTCCTTTGCGGAGGTCGACGCAGCCGCTGGCCGCGTGGCGCATCGCCTGGCGGGCATGGGTCTGAAGAAAGGCGATCGCGTTGGCGCTTACGCCAAAAATTCCGACGCATATCTCATTCTTTGGCTCGGCTGCGCCCGCCTCGGCCTGGTGCACGTACCTATAAATTATGCGCTGACTGTTAGCGAACTCTCATATATCCTCGAACAATCCGGCGCGAAGGCCCTGTTCCATGATCATAACCTCGCGTCCACGGTTAGCACCGTGCGGAAGACCGCCGCGGTCGAAAATTACGGCCTCATTCGGGGCGGCGATGATGACATTCTCTCGACCGCCCTCGACAAGAATGCAGCGCGAATCGACGAGACCGCTGCAATCGACAGCGATCCCGCGCAATTATGCTACACGTCCGGCACGACGGCGGCGCCCAAGGCCGCCGTCATGTCGCATCGCGCATATGTGACGGAATATCTCGCTTGCGCGATCGAGATGGAATTCTCTTCAAATGACGTCGCGCTCGCCGCCCTCCCGCTGTACCACACTGCGCAGATGCATGCCTACACCATGCCTCAGATGATGATGGGCGCAGTCACGCATCTGATCGAGAGTCCCACGCCCGAAGTCGTGCTCGAACTGATCGAGCGCCTGAAGATCACATCCTTCTTCGCCCCGCCGACGGTTTGGATAAGCCTGCTACGCCACTCCGACTTCCTGAGGCGGGATCTCCGCACGCTGCGTAATATCTACTACGGCGCCTCCATCATGCCTGTACCGGTGCTGCAGGAACTGCGCGAGAAGCTGCCGGGTGTGCGCTTCTACAATTGCTACGGCCAGACCGAAATTGCGCCAGTCGCCACCATTCTTAAGCCTGAGGAGCACGACGACAGGCCGGCGTCCGCTGGGCGACCCATGATTACAGTACAAACACGCGTCGTCGACCAGGACATGAAGGATTGCCCGCCCGGTGTGCATGGCGAGATTGTGCATCGTTCGCAGCAGCTCCTGGATTGTTATTACAACAAGCCCGATGAGACAGCGGAATCTTTCGAGGGTGGCTGGTTCCATTCCGGCGATGTCGGATATTTTGACGAGGATGGGTATCTGTTCGTTGTTGACCGATTGAAAGACATTATCAAGTCCGGCGGCGTGGTGGTAGCGGGCCGCGAGGTGGAGGAAGCCTTGTTCAAGCATCCTTCCGTGTTCGAAGTCGCGGTCGTCGGTCTGCCTGATCCGAAGTGGATCGAGGCAGTGACGGCGATCGTGGTATTGAAGCCCGGACATACCGAAGATGAAACGGGCCTCATCGCCCACGCCCGTGCAATGCTCGCACCCTTTAAGGTGCCGAAGAAGGTCATCTACGTGCAAACTCTGCCTCGGAATACGGCGGGAAAGCTGCTAAAGCGTCAGCTGCGGACGGAGTTTGGTTCCGTCTGATCCAGATGCGCAGAAAAGAGATCGGCAAGCCAAGGGCTGACAGCAGATGAAATATCTGCGGCGCATCGGACCGCGCGTCAGCACACATAAGAGGGTTACCTGGACGCTCTAGCGCCGCGTCGTTCGATCGGTCATCGAATGTCTTCCGCGATTCGAAGAGTGTCGAATCGAACCTATCGTTCGAGCATTGCTCGGGACACACCTCAGACGTCATTCGCCGGCCGCACGCGGCGTTGACTTAAAAGGCGTCAAATTGTTGCATTCAGGATGCCACCTGCCGACACTGAAGCGGGACCGCTGTTGAAGCTAGACATAGTCTTGACTGGCAAATCACCAGCCAGTGAATGCGTCCAGTCCGTTTGCGGCGGGCTACGGCAAGCGGCAAGGTGAACACTGTGGGGCGCTTGAACTTGATATTACCAGGGGCGAGTTAAGCCTCCTGACCTCCAGCTTTTCTTCTGGCCACAGAACCGGCCGTATCGAACCATGTCCGTAAATAAAGGCACTCCTCGTTCGCGGAGTCGCATCCGCCCGCTGAAGACCGCCTTGCCGAATGAGACGTGGTGTTGAGAACGGTCCTTATGGGCAGTGACAAACGCAGTGTTCAAGCCGAAAGGCTTGAGGTGATGGACAGTTGCCGGCGGCAACGCTGGTCCGAGAACGAGAATCTCAAGATCGTCTGGAGAGCTTAATCGTTCGCCCGCCGGCGAATATTTAGACTCTGTCTCGCCCCTCGGCACTATTCTGCAACACGATCGCTGGACAGAATGTCCGCGGCGAGTTTAGCGCAGACCGGCGCCAGCGATCCCACTCTAGCAGCATCAGCGCTCGTTGCTTGACCTTTCTGTGCCCGCGCCTTTATGCCTTCAAAGATCACTGACATTCGATAGAATGCAAACGCTCGATGGAATGGCTTAAGTTCTGATTGGGGGCCTCCTGCCGACTGGTAGATTTCGAGAAACTCTCGAGTCTTTGGAATTCCCAATGCTTCGAGGTCGAGACCACCAACACCGCCTAACTGTTCCGGACGTAACCTCGCGAAGACCGACCAGTGAGCGACATCCGACAACGGATCACCGAGAGTGGACAATTCCCAATCCAGAACACCGACAATGCCTGGCGTGGAAGGATCAAGCATTAAGTTCCCGATCCTGTAGTCTCCATGAACGATGGTCGTAGCGCCATCTGCCGGTATATTCTTGCTGAACCAGCCGGCGAGATCGTCGACTAAACGATCCTCACGCGGCAGGTCGCTTGCCATTGGAGAGACCATCGATTCACCTGGCGGTTGTAGTAATCAGTCGCCTTACCAAACCCGCCGAGCCCGACGGCTTGCCAGTCCACGCTATGCAGCGTCGCCAGCACCCGAGCTGCATCATGATAGACGGCACGTCGATCTACAGGAGAGAACTGTGGAAGAGAGCTGTCTTGCGATACAATCCCATGAAGGCGCTCCATCAAGTAGAATGGCGTTCCGAGAACATCGGAGTTCTCTTCCAACATCACCATTTTAGGGACGGGGACGCCGCTTCCCTCTAATGCAGACATCACTCGGAATTCACGCTCCACTGCATGTGCACTGGACAAATTTGCCCCTTTTGGCTTCTTACGCAGCACGAGCTGTCGGCCCCCATGGTCAACAACCCAAGTTGGATTTGACTGGCCGCTAACGGCAGGCCGCAGCACAACTCGGCCGCCTAGCAGCTTCTCGAGTTCGACCGGGTCGAAATCGGGGGCGACGCTCATCGACGCAGCCCAAGAGGTTCGTTGCCTCCGCATCGTCGCCGTCTTTCCTCGCAACCCCTGTTTTGCGATTGCAACAAACAACCTGCTTCTTTGATCTTGTCACTCATCATCTGCACCCTTCATCGTTCCCGCGGAGGCACTCGCCGTGAAACGTCATGACCGACATGATCTCGAACCATGTAGAACCTCCACACCGCATCCTTGTTGCGTTTTCGAGCGATGCAGCAATCACGCCGGTGCTTCAAAAAGGCTTCGATTATCGTGGTATCGGCAGTACCGTGCGCCGGTCTTGCTCTTTCACGTCGCGGAAGCTTGGACCGTCGACGACACGGCGTTTGCAGACATCAGAAAAACGCCGCGCCAATTGGAGATCCCGACGTCATCAATGTGCGAATTCACCAACGATCCAACGACGAAATATTGTAACACACGCGGCAAACGTGATTCCTGAATCACGGTCACTAATTGCGCCAAATGGGCGAGATGCTGTTGCATGCCTAGGATCACGAATGCGTCGATCACCGCTCCAGCCAAGGTTCCGATCGCGTCTAAAGAACGATCTCACCACTCATTGACCAATTCACATCCGTGAAATGAACGCGCAATGCCCTGCAGCCGCGAGGTTCCAATAGGAATGTCGCGGCCCGATCGTCGTGGTCCCAACCGCCTCTTGTCTCTGAGCTGCGGGCGCGCCGATACGCAGCGGTCATCGAAACTGTGATGAAGTGAGGGCTACTTCATTAGCGGACACTCACTTTCGGCAGCCGGTCTAAAGGCCTTATCGCCCGGTACGGTGGCGAGATACTTGTAGTAATCCCAGGGGCCAGTCGATTCAGCCGGTGTCTTAACCTCGAAGAGGTACATGTTTCGCATTACACGGCCATCTCCCCGGATCTTGACTTCTTTGCTCATGAAGTCGTTCACCGGCAGTGCCCGCATAGCTTCAGCGACGGCAGGCCCGTCGATCGAGCCGGCCTTCTGAACAGACTTCAAATAGTGCATTATCGCGCTATAGACGCCAGCCTGGACCATGTTTGGCTTCTTCTTCGCGAGCGCCTCAAAACGTTTCGAGAAGCTTCGCGTACCGTCGTCCATGTCCCAGTAGAATGCCTCTGACACGACGATTCCCTTGGCATTTTCGAGTCCGAGGCCATGGATCGTGTTGATGAGAAGAAGGAGGCCGCCAAGTCTCTGCCCACCCGTACCCACAGCGAACTCTGCTGCTTGCTTGATAGCGTTCAGCGAATCGTCGCCCGAGTTGGCAAGCCCGATAATCTTCGCATGAGAGTTTTGAGCTTGTAGCAGAAACGATGAAAAGTCAGACGTTCCGAGTGGATGACGAACTGCACCCAACACTTTTCCCCCACTGCGTTTGATGGCTGCGGTCGCATCGCGTTCAAGGGCATGACCAAACGCATAGTCGCTTGTAATGAAAAACCAAGTGTCGCCGCCGGCGGCGACCAAGGCTTGAGGCAAACTATTCGCGAGCGCGTAGGTGTCGTACGTCCAATGAAAACCAAACGGCGAACACGCTTTACCCGTTAGATCGGATGTTGCTGGCCCGGCGAACATCGCAATTTTTCGTTTCTCTTTCACGATGTCTTGAATCACGAGCGCCGCCGCGGAAGTGCCTCCATCCGCAATTGCGCTGACGTTATCGACGTCGAGCCATCGGCGCGTGATACTCGCCGCAACATCAGTCTTGTTCTGATGATCAGCAACGATCAACTCGATCTTTCGCCCGAGAACTGTTTCTCCAAAATCTTCAATCGCCAAGCGAGCGGCGATTATCGAACCCCGCCCAGTGACATCAGCGGAGTTCCCCGATAGGTCATTCATGACTCCAATTCGAAGCGGAGTCTCCGCGGAATAAGCCGGACTTATTACCGAGAGAAGAAGGGCCGAAGAGATTGCCAAAAACTTGGGGCGGATCAATACATTAAGCACGTGCGTTATTCCCCTTTTTAGCCACAAACGCCGTCTCTCTCTTATGCTTGACTGTCGGACACTGTTTTTGCGCCGCCAATTCGCCGTGCCCCTCGTTGGTGAGTGGTGTGGCCGGATCGGGTCGAGATGCAAGTGGACTAGAGCCCGTTGGTCAGCACGTGATGAGACCAGTAAACATTCTCGCGGGCGTGTGGCTTTGAGGCTTGAACGTAGTTGGATTAAATTTCGCGTTGAAACGGGCTATTAAGCTCTGTTTCTCTTGTCTTTTGGAACGAGCCGTCCCAAGTTCGTCCAATGTCGAGCCATGACTTGATACCCCGCGGCCTCAAGCTACACGACCTAGGAGGACTAGAGGTCGTCGCAGGCCGCTATCGCCATCACGTTCTACCTCGTCATATTCACGATGGGCTAATGCTCTCGCTTCTGGGCGATGGAGTACAAGTCCTGCATTATCGCGGCGTGTCTCATTCAGCGGTCGGCGGCACTATTCTCGCCGTGCCCCCGAATGAAGTCCACGCGGCGGTGCCTGGGGTGGAGGAAGGATGGTACTACTACACTGTCACCATTCCATCCGCGGTCCTGGAACGTCACCAACCGAATGGCTCCAGTTTCCTTTGCAAAACCGCTATCGTTGACGACGATTTATCAAGGCATTTGGTCCAGCTTTTTCGCAGCCTCAAGGAGGCGCCCCTGCTGGAACAGGAAGCCGCACTTGCCGCCGTTCTCGAAAGCTTTTTTTCCCGTTATGCTGGCCTGCCATGCAGGATGCCGCGCAAAGGCACAGAATTGCGAGCGGTCGAGATATGCAAGGCATATTTGGCGGCGCATCTCGATCGCAATGTGAGTCTTTTCGACCTTGCTCGTTTAGCGCGCATCGATCGCTTTTTGTTGGTTCGTTCTTTCACAAATATCGTCGGTATGCCTCCGCATGCGTGGCATATGCAACGCCGGCTTCATAGGTGCCTTGAGCTTCTGTCGAAGGGCGAAGCTGTGGCGGATGTCGCGGCGGCGACAGGTTTCGCGGATCAAGCCCATTTGACACGGTCCTTCAAACGCATGACCGGAATGACGCCAGGTCGTTATAGGAAGGACCACCTAGATTCCTGGTCGGATAATGCCGTTAGCCAATCCAGCATTCTTGCGCCGGTTCTCACTTTGTGAACTGTCGATTTAGACTCCCTGCGCCCCACAGAGCAGGAGTAACGCGATGCTCGCAACAACGAAGGACGGACGACTAAGGAAGTGGCTTGTTGGTCGCGGATCACATTGGACGCGTGCGACTGTGAGCGACAATAGAGCTTTCACCGATTCCTTCGGATAGACCGAAATAGTAACCAGGACCGATAGGAAAAACAGGTGCGAAAAAGGAGGCCGGGACCCTAAAAGATCCCGGCTCAGTCACATAGGGAGGAAACCCTTTCGGGTCGTGCAGCCATTCTGCCTGAGGACAGGCACGGCCGGCTGCGGCAGGTTCGGAAACACGCGGGTATAGGCCGATGAGCCGTCAGCCCAATAGATCCCACCGATGTTCCCTATCGAGAGATGCGCTTTGTTCGGGACTACTTCAGCCTTATCTCTTTGCTTGTTGGGAAGCCGTGCAGGCCGTTGCTACCAAAGACCATTGCGTTCGAACGGTAGGGATCTCCCGACACAACGATCAAGATATCGTCCGCGCGCTGAACGATCGGCACTAACCGGTTTGGATCATCGCTCTCTGCAAAAAGCGGTGCAGCCAACCCATCATCGCGAAGTTGTAACAAGGTTCGGCGTCCCGGAACGAAATTTGAGTACGCTCCAATATATGCTTCGAATTTCCAAGCGGGAATGCGAGCCTGGTCGAAGAGCCGCTTTCGCAGCTGCTCAATATTGCATCCGTTCTTAGCGAGTGTCTTTGCTACCATCGGGCTTATCGCAAGAAGAGGCCTATGCGTACCAGGTGCAAGACCGGCCGTAAAACACAGCTCCCAGCCGCTCTGGCGAACTAGACCATCAGCTAGATACGCAATTACCTCGTCAAGATTGCGACCTATCGACCCAACGACAGTATCGCCCGTAAATCGCCCGACCGTGACGACATTCGCTCCTCTTGCGAAGCCCTGCCGCTCTGCAAAGGTCGTCCATCCCAGCTTTGCAAGTTCGGGCTCGTGCTCGGCTAGAACCGCGCGAGCCGAATGTCCAAAAGTGCACTTGTCCGCTTCGCCAGGACGCAAGCCGACGACATTGCGATGAAGCAGTCTCAAAAAGCGCCCGACGGTGGAATTAGCTCTAGCGCCTTCGCGAAGCGCTCCATTCTCGCGATTGAACCCTAGTGCTTCGATGATCGGGCCGGAGAGGATAATCAACGGATCCCCCCCGGTTGTATCACCGCTGTGCTCCACCCCGTATGCTGGGTCGGCAACAACTTCAGCCAGCGCCACCAACACTGGCATATATTCAGGCGCGCATCCCGCCATGACGCCGTTGACAGCAACGTTCCAGGTTGTGATGGCCGCGCCTGAAGGCTGAACGCACCCGATCAACCGATCCGGGGAATCGGACGTGAATTCGAAGAAGCGCTCGACAGCGACCGCCGTAGGCGGGACAATTGGCAAACCGTCCGACCAGCCTTCCTCTAAAAAGAATTTGTTGACGGCATCGTAATCCCCAGTCGCCACAATGTCTGACGGCGAATAATTTTTAGCCGCCCTGCCGTAAGGGATAGGCTGCTCAGTTAAGCACTTCACAACAGCCTGCTGGGCGTGAGACACTACCATCTCCCGCAGTTCTGCATTAGTCAAACTGTCTACGTACGCAGGCATCTCGACAATAGGAAGCCAAGAGCAACCGAGTCCAGGTGACACAGCACGCGCTTGCCCTGCAAACCCCTGACAAACGAGCGAGGCTGTCGGTATGCCGGCCTTTTCGATCACTGCACTGGCGCGCATCACCGCGGGAGTACACGCGCCACAGCAGCCGATGCCTGATATCACAACGTCCACTTTGTGCTCGGCAAGCTTGCCGGGGAGCTCGGCAAGGACCTGATGGTCATTTGCGCCGAGCGTGCTGCCAAAATGCTCGTAACTTACAAACGTCGCATCTGGAAAGGCCTTTCCCAAGACCTCCTCCAAGATCGCGAATATCTCGTCACCTCGGAACAAATAGTCCCAAACGAACGCGATCCGGCATCCGGCAAGACTCTGAGGCCGGATTGCTGGAGTGTGCAACTCCACCTTCGGTAACCCGCCCGGCCAAACTGTCTGATAAGATGTCGCCGTCAACATCAAGTAGCCTCCCTAGCGCCTTTGGAACGTTGACGACAGTAGCCGGGAACGGCGCAACGATATTGAATAATCTTGGATGCTCTCGTGCATCGCTCCCTAAGCGAGTGTTTGTTGATACCGCATTGCCGGCAAGAGAACTATGCAGCAGCATACCGCCGAACTCCGGGCGCATGTGAGAGCGCCGCTTCTATTCAATGCATCAGCTTTCGGCTACGCAGAGCGAAGACAAGCTCCAAGTCAGAAGCTGACCAGAGTGAGCGACAGCCCAGTGTTGGTTCGAGACTAGTCCTTATGAGCTTACTATCGGACGGACAACTGAATCTTGCTAGAGCCGCAAGGAGATGAAGATACCCGCGTCAATTTCATGCGTACCGGGCACATAAACACCGCGATGCACGCGAGCGGCGGGGAGCCGGACCGAGTAGATCGTGTCATGGCTACCAATCTCTCTCCCTGAACTCTTCGGCACGCGGGTGCGGTCGATACCTGCTTGCCTTGTCCGACGTGCCAACCACTCCTTGTGGGAAAGCAGTGTAAACGTTGCCTTCAACACGCGGGATGTGCATCAACACACTTACAGTTGGAATCCCGCGAGTCTATTTTCCTTTAGAACGCTAAGTTGGCCGAATTCATTCTTGTTAAGAA
>CAUJJN010000162.1 GCA_963204905.1 Pseudomonadota bacterium | reverse complement strand
GCGCATCGCCCGCGTCGCCTTCGATCTCGCGCGCAAGCGCCGCAACAAGCTGACCTCGATGGAGAAGCGCAACGTCATGAAGAGCGGCGTGCTCTGGAACGAGGTGGTGACGCAAGTGCATCAGCGCGAATACAAGGACGTTGCGCTCGATCACCAGCTCGCCGATTCCGGCGGCATGCAGCTCGTCCGCTGGCCCAAGCAGTTCGATGTCATCGTCACCGACAATCTGTTCGGCGACATGCTCTCCGACATCGCGGCGATGCTGACCGGCTCGCTCGGCATGCTGCCGTCGGCGTCGCTCGGCGAAACCGACGTGAAGACCAGGAAGCGCAAGGCGCTGTACGAGCCGGTGCATGGCTCCGCGCCGGACATCGCCGGACAGGGCAAGGCCAATCCGATCGCGATGCTGGCCTCCTTCGGCATGGCGCTGCGCTACTCGTTCGACATGGGCGAACTGGCCGACAAGCTCGACCAGTCGATTGCCGCAGTCCTCGCCAAGGGCCTGCGCACCGCCGATCTGCAATCGGAAGGCGCCACCATCGTCTCCACCGCCGGCATGGGCGAGGCCATCGTCAAGGAAATGCAGGCGCTGCACGGCTGACGGCGGCGTACACGCGCTGACGCCATTGCCGTTCCAGAGTCGGCCCCGCGCAGGCGGCGACGACGCCGTGGATGGAATTGGCGGGCAACCACCCGCCATAAAAAATGCCCGGCCAAGGCCGGGCATTTCTGGTTTGATCGGGGGCTGCTCAGTACAGCGGGAATTGCTGCGGATAGCCGCCGAGATCGTAACCGGGGCTCAGCGGCTGGCGATCCAGCGGACGATTCAGGTTCTCGTTGGCGAACGACCGGCCCGGCGGGATGGCATAATCCATGAACTTGCGCTCGCCCGGCAGCACCTCGGTGCCGGCATCGAGCCAGGACCGCTTGGTGACGTAAATGCGGGTCCGCGGCCCGGACTGGTACGAGACGTTAGGCCCGCGTTGCGTATAGGCACGCTCGCCACGCTTGCGTGGAGCGGCATCGGCCTGCGGCACGCTGACGCCGACGGCCAGCACGGCCACCGCCGCCAGCAACGCCGCGCGGCGTAGCGCGGTCAGGTTCGGGGCGGCGAGCAAATTCGAGATCATCAGGTCCTCACGTCAGGCAAATCTTGAGCAGGGCTTAGGCTGGTCCTGAACCGGCAGGAATCGATCCCGCGATCAGGACGCCACTCTAGCGGCCGGGCGACCATGCCCACAAGGTCATTCCGGCCACACCCGACGACAATAATGCGTTGAGCTGCAAAATGTTGCATGGCTGCCAACCTGTTAGAGCGCACCCCGCAACCGGGGATTCTGCACGCTGACCGTCCAGTCGCCGGCCTCCCGCGCCCCGCTGCTTGCGCAATCGGGCCGGCGCAGCTCGGCGCGGGCGAACAGTTCCGCGAGGCGGGCGTCGTGGCCCGCCTTCAGCAACACCAGACGGTTCAGCAGACAGGCGATGGCGGCGCGTTGGGCGGCGGTGGTTTCGCCCTGACACGACCAGCCCGCGAACCGCAGGCTCGGTTTGGCGAACGTCTTGGCGAAGCCGAGACAGGGCGCGGCGGCACCGGTGCGGTCGATCAGGGTGAGCAGCCGGACTGGACCGAACTTGCTCTCGACCAGGCCGGCCGCCTCGACCTCGTTGAGTTGGCCGGCATCGAAACCGGTCTCCATCAGCATCGCCACCATCTCCGGGGCGGTCCGTTCCGCGCCGGGACGATCGATTCGAAGACCCGCGACCGGCGTTTGGCCCGTGGACCAGCGCAGGATGTCCCTGCGGCCCTCCCGCGCGTTCAGAAAGACCTCGTAGGTCGCGGTCGCGCCGACCGTATCGAACTGGCTGATGGCGAAGGCTGGCGGCGCGTGGGCGGCCAGTCGCCAGCCCTCGGGCCGCGCCTCGCTCCCCAGCCAGGTGTCGAGATGCAATTCCGCAAGGCTGTCGTTGAAATTCCACTGCATCACGACGGCGACGCCGCCGATGGCGATCAGGGCGAGAGCCACCATATAGGTGGCGAGGCACGTCGCGACCGCGCCGCATTCCATTGCGAAGCGGCGCACAGCGGACCCGATCACGGTCAGGCGCGGAAGGCCCGAACGGCTGGCGGCAACGAAACGCATGGAAAAGCCCGAATAAGCTGCGAATGTTGTATTGTGGGCGTTTCTCGCATAGAAGCGCTCCCGCTTGCTTGCCGCAGCGCGGTTTGAAGCGGCATTTTTGCTCGGAGAGTGAACGATGGGTTACAAGGTTGCGATCGCCGGAGCGACCGGCAATGTCGGACGGGAAATGCTCAACATCCTGGATGAGCGCAAATTCCCGGCGGACGAAGTGGTGGCGCTGGCCTCACGGCGCAGCGTGGGCACCGAAGTGTCCTTTGGCGACCGCACCCTGAAAGTCAAAGCCCTCGAGAACTACGACTTCAGCGACGTCGACATCTGCCTGATGTCGGCCGGCGGCGACGTCTCCAAGGAATGGTCGCCGAAGATCGGCGCGCAGGGCGCGGTGGTGATCGACAATTCGTCGGCCTGGCGTATGGACCCGGACGTGCCGCTGATCGTGCCCGAGGTCAACGCCGATGCGGTCGGTGGCTTCACCAGGAAGAACATCATCGCCAACCCGAACTGCTCGACGGCGCAACTCGTGGTCGCGCTCAAGCCGCTGCACGATGCGGCGACCATCAAGCGCGTCGTGGTCTCGACCTATCAATCGGTGTCGGGCGCCGGCAAGGATGGCATGGACGAGCTGTTTTCGCAGACCAAGGCGGTCTACACCAACAGCGATCTGGTCAATAAGAAATTCCCCAAGCGGATCGCTTTCAACGTCATCCCGCACATCGATGTCTTCATGGAGGATGGCTACACCAAGGAAGAGTGGAAGATGATGATGGAGACCAAGAAGATTCTTGATCCCAAAATCAGACTGACCGCGACTTGCGTGCGCGTGCCGGTGTTCATCGGTCACTCCGAAGCGGTCAACATCGAGTTCGAGAATCCGATCAGCGTCGACGAGGCGCGCGAGGTGCTGCGCAAGGCGCCGGGAGTTCTGGTGATCGACAAGCGCGAGCCGGGTGGCTACGTCACGCCATATGAATCGGCGGGCGAGGACGCCACCTACATCAGCCGGATCCGCGAGGACGCGACGGAGGAGAACGGCCTCGCGTTGTGGTGCGTCTCCGACAACCTGCGCAAGGGCGCGGCGCTCAACGCGATCCAGATCGCGGAATGCCTGATCAACCGCAAGCTGCTGAAGCCGAAGCAGCAGGCGGCGTAAGGCGAAAGCCGGTCACGACAGCAAAACGGGCGGCGCAAGTCGCCCGTTTTTGTTTGGTGGCCCATCTCCGCATCATTGCAAGCGAAGCAAAGCAGAGTCGTCATTGCGAGGAGCGAAGCGACGAAGCAATCCAGATTCCTGAAGAAAGACCTGATTGCTTCGCTTCGCGCGCAATGAAGTCTACGACCAACGCGCCGGACCTATACCGCCACCGCGCCCTTCGGCGTTCGGAACTCGCCGCTGGCCTTGTCGAGAATGTAAAGGTCGCCCTTGGCGACTCCGAAATACGCGCCGTGCAGCAGCAACGTGCCGCGCTCGACCTTGATGCGGATGCACGGGAACGTCATCAGGTTCTGCAAGCTGCGCTTGATGACGCCGTGCTCGAGCCGGGTGATGAAGGCTTCCTGATCCTCGCCGGCCAGCGGCTTCAGTTTGGAGGGGTCCGGCTCGATAATCGACATCCAGCGGCCGATGAAATCGCCGGGCGACAGCGGTGCGCTGTCCTGCGTCAGCGCTTTCACGCCGCCGCACTGCGCATGGCCCATCACGACGATGTGCTTGACACGTAGCACCTGCACCGCGAATTCCAGCGCGGCGGACACGCCGTGCGCCTCGCCGTCCGGCGCGTAGGGCGGCACCAGATTGGCGACGTTGCGCACCGTGAACAACTCCCCCGGCCCGGCGCCGAAGATCGTTTCGGGCGCGACCCGCGAGTCGGAACAGCCGATCAGCATGGTTTCCGGTGACTGGCCGTGCTCGGAGAGTTCGCGATAGCGCGATTGTTCGGCGGGCAACCGAGTGGTGGCGAAATCGCGGTATCCCGCGATCAGATGTTTCGGAAACGTCAGCATGAACTTGGCCTGATGATAAATGATGGCCTCATCAACCATAGCGACCTCGCAGGAACAAGGCTTTCTCTGGCTGGGCTACGGTGTTAGGGCTCATGAGATTGTCGTGCGACAAAAGTCGAACCACGTCAAAGTGCCAGAATGATTGAGGAATCGCATCATGACCCGTCCCCGCCGCAGCCTTTTGTTCATGCCGGGTTCCAACGCGCGGGCGCTGGAAAAGGCACGGACGCTTGCCGCCGACGGCCTGATCCTCGATCTGGAGGACGCGGTGGCGCCGGATACCAAATCGCTGGCGCGCGATCAGATCGCGCGCGCGGTCGCCGCGAAAGAATTCGGCAAGCGCGAGGTGCTGATCCGCATCAACAGTCTCGACTCGCCGTGGTGGCTCGACGATCTCAACATGGCGGCGACGGTGCGGCCGGACGGCGTCCTGGTGCCGAAGGTGTCCACCGTGGAGGATCTCAGGCTGATCGCCGAGCGGCTGAAGGAAGCCAATGCCGATCCGGCCATCAAGGTGTGGGCGATGATCGAAACCGCGCGCGCCATTCTCGACGTCGACAAGCTCGCCGCGCAGGCAAGCGATCCGGCCATGCGACTCGCCGGCTTTGTGTTCGGCCCCAACGATATCGCGCGCGAAACCCGCATCCGCATGGTGCCGGGCCGCGCCACCATGCTGCCGATCATCACCCAGTGCGTGCTGGCGGCCCACGCCCACGGCCTCGAGATGCTGGACGGGCCTTATGGCGACATCGGCAACATGGATGGCCTCAAGCAAGAATGCGCGCAGAGCCTCGATCTCGGCTTCGACGGCAAGACGCTGATTCACCCGAGCCATCTTGCCATCTGCAACGCCGCCTTCACGCCGCCGGCGGATGACGTCGCCAACGCCCGCAAGATCGTCGCCGCCTTCGACCTGCCGGAGAACGCCTCACGCGGCGCGATCCAGCTCGACGGCCGCATGGTGGAGCGCCTGCACGCCGAAATCGCCCGCCGCACCATCGCCATCTCGGATGCCATTGCCACGCTGGAACAGGGCTGACTTTGGGGTGATGGCTGTTTTTTCGTCATTGCGAGGAGCGTGAGCGACGAAGCAATCCAGTCCTTCAAGAAAGATTGGATTGCTTCGCTACGCTCGCAATGACGATCGATCCCGATTCATCTTGCTTGAGCGCCAAATTCAGGGGCGGAATGCTCCCAACGTGGTTCCGTCGGCGGCCAAACCATGCTACCCGACGGCCATAATCCCCCAGGAACCACAGCCATGTCCGACCTTCCGCGCCGCGTGACCCGCGCACTGCTTTCCGTTTCCGACAAGACCGGCCTGATCGACTTCGCCAGGGCGCTCGCGGGTCACGGCGTCGAACTGATCTCGACGGGCGGAACCGCCAAGGCGATCGCGGCGGCGGGGTTGAAGGTGCGCGACGTGTCCGAACTCACCGGCTTTCCGGAGATGATGGACGGCCGCGTCAAGACGCTGCATCCGAAAGTGCATGGCGGCCTGCTGGCGATCCGCGACAACGCGGAACATGCCAAGGCGATGACCGACCACGGCATCGCGCCGATCGACCTGCTTGTCGTCAATCTCTATCCGTTCGAGGCGACCGTCGACAAAGGCGCGCCCTACGAGGATTGCATCGAGAACATCGACATCGGCGGCCCGGCGATGATCCGCGCCGCGGCCAAGAACCACGACGATGTCGCGGTGGTGGTCGAGGCCAGCGACTATTCTGCGGTGCTCGACGAACTCGCCGCCAACAACGGCGCGACCACGCTCACGCTGCGCCGCCGCCTCGCCGCCAAGGCCTATGCCCGCACCGCAGCCTATGACGCCGCGATCTCCAACTGGTTCGCCGTGCAATTGAAGGACAACGCGCCGGACTATCGCGCCTTCGGCGGCCGCCTCGTGCAGTCGCTGCGTTACGGCGAGAACCCGCACCAGACCGCCGCGTTCTATCGCACGCCGGACCATCGCTTCGGCGTCGCCACCGCGCGGCAGGTGCAGGGCAAGGAGCTCTCCTACAACAACATCAACGACACCGACGCCGCCTACGAATGCGTCGCCGAGTTCGACGCCAAGCGCACGGCGGCGGTCGCCATCATCAAGCACGCCAATCCCTGCGGCGTCGCGGAAGGCGCCGATCTGGTTTCGGCCTATCGCAAGGCGCTGGCCTGCGATTCCACCTCGGCCTTCGGCGGCATCGTCGCGCTGAACCGAACATTGGATGCGGACGCCGCGCGCGCCATCACCGAGATTTTCACCGAGGTGATCATCGCGCCGGATGCGAGCGAGGAAGCCATCGCCATCGTCGCGGCGAAGAAGAACCTGCGGCTGCTGCTCGCGGGCGGCCTGCCCGATCCGCGCGCGCTCGGCCTCACCGCCAAGACCGTTGCCGGCGGCCTCCTGGTGCAGAGCCGCGACAACGCGTCGGTCGACGACATGACGCTGAAGGTGGTCACGAAGCGCGCGCCGAGCGAAGCCGAATTGCGCGACCTGCGCTTTGCCTTCCGCGTCGCCAAGCATGTGAAGTCCAACACCATCATCTACGCGAAGGATCTCGCCACCGTCGGCATCGGCGCGGGCCAGATGAGCCGGGTGGATTCCGCGCGCATCGCCGCCCGCAAGGCGGAAGACGCCGCGCGCGACCTGAAGCTGAAAGAGCCGATGACCCGCGGCTCGGTGGTGGCGTCGGACGCGTTCTTTCCGTTCGCGGACGGCATGCTGGCCTGCATCAAGGCCGGCGCGACGGCGGTGATCCAGCCCGGCGGTTCGGTGCGCGACGATGAAGTCATCAAGGCCGCCGACGAGCACAACATCGCCATGGTGCTCACCGGCACCCGGCATTTCCGGCACTAGTCTTCTTCCGTCATTGCAAGTGACGCGAAGCAATCCGGAAAGCCGCGAGGCAAGAACCGGATTGCTGCGTCGCTTCGCTCTTCGCAATGACGACGGTTATTCCCGCACCCGCGTCAGCAGCAGCACGCCGAACAGGAACAGCACCACGATCACGCTCATGCCGGCCTTCTGGCTGGCGGTTGCCGCGGTGACGATGCCGATCATCAGCGGGCCGACGAACGAGGTCACCTTTCCGGTCAGTGCGAACAGTCCGAAGAATTGCGTGATGCGGTCCTGCGGCGCCATGCGGATCAGCAGCGAACGCGACGCCGCCTGCAACGGCCCACCCATCATGCCGATCAGCCCGCCAAGCACGAGATAGGCCTTCTCCGCCGGCGAGGCGAACAGCGCGCCGCCGGGCTGCGGCGGCGTCACAGCGATGAACAGGATCGAATCGCGATCCACCAGCAGGATGGTGAAACTCGCCAGCAGCAGCACGGTGAGCGCACCGGCGATCACCCGCTTCGGCCCGAAGCGATCGTCGAGCTTGCCGCCGAGCCATGCGCCCAATGCGCCCGCGATCGCCAGCAGGATGCCGAAGGTGCCCATCTGGATGGTGCGCCAACCGAAGGTGCCCGCGGCATAGATGCCGCCGAACGCGAACAGCGAGATCAGGCCGTCGGTGTAGAGCATGTTGGCGAGCAGGAATGTCGCGATCGATTTCCGCCTCGGCAACTCGCCCAGCGTCTGCCGTAAATCGCGCAGGCCCTCGCGCAACGCCTCGCGCACCGGCCGTTTCGACGGGAAATCCGGCGTCAGCAGAAACATCGGCAGCACGAACACCATGAACCACAGGCCGGTGAGCGGGCCGACGATGCGATCACCCTGATGCATCGCCGGATCCAGACCGAACAACGGCATCAGGCCGAACAGCGTGCGGCCGCTGTCCGGACTTCCCGCGAGAAAGCCCAGCACCAGAACGAGGCTCAGAATGCCGCCGATGTAACCGGTGGCCCAGCCGGTGCCGGACAGGCGGCCGATCTTCCGCGGCGGCACCAGCGACGGCATCATCGCGTTGTTGAACACGGTGGCGAATTCGACGCCGACGGTGGCGATCGCGTAAGCGATCAGCACCGGC
>CAUJJN010000161.1 GCA_963204905.1 Pseudomonadota bacterium | reverse complement strand
GGCGATCATGCGCTGCTGCGGATCGTTGATGTCGGTGGAGTCGTGATAGAACGCGGCCAGCGCGCCGACCGAGGCAACCATCACCGCCATTGGATGCGCATCGCGACGGAACGCCTGGAAAAAGCGCGTCATCTGCTCGTGAACCATCGTGTGATGGCTGACGCGGTAATCGAAATCGGCCTTCTGCGCCTTGGTCGGCAATTCGCCGTGCATCAGCAGATAGCAGGTCTCGAGGAAGTCGCCTTTCTCGGCCAACTGCTCGATCGGATAGCCGCGATACAGCAACACACCGGCGTCGCCGTCGATGTAGGTGATCTTGGATTCGCAGCTTCCGGTGGACGTGAAACCCGGATCGTAGGTGAACATCCCGGCCTGCGCATAGAGCTTGCTGATGTCGATGACATCGGGCCCGACGGTTCCCGAACGGACTGGGAAATCGTAGGATTTGCCACCGACGGTCAGATTGGCCGATTTGGAATTGGTTTTTGCGTCCATCGCGTATCCCCGATGAGATCGTTGAAAGGCCGAGCTTGCCAGGCGTCGAGATTGTGGCGACGTATGGCAGCCGGGGTGGCCGAAAAGCGCCGGGCCAAGGGGTATCGCATTGCAGTATGCACCGCAAGATGCCGCTTTACGCCTTTGGTAGCGTCAGCCGGCGGCCTGATCCGCGAGGCGACCGAGGCATTCCTCACGCCCCAGAACCGCCAGCACGTCGAAGATGCCCGGTGACGTCGTGCGGCCGGTCAGGGCCACGCGCAGAGGCTGTGCGACAGAACCCAGTTTCAGGCCATTCTGTTCCGCGAAAGCGCGCATTGCCGCTTCGGTGGTGTCCTGACGCCACTCCGTGACCGCCGCCAGCGCCTCGCGGATTCGTCCGATCAATTGCCGGGTTTCCGGCGTCAGCAGGGCGGCAGCCTTGGCGTCCATCGGCAGCGGCCGGTCGGCGACGATGAAGTGTGCGCCGTCAATCAGGTCGATCAGTGTCTTGGCGCGCTCCTTCAACCCCGGCATCGCTTGCAGCAGTTGCGCGCGGGTGGTGTCGTTGAGCTTCGCCTTCAGCATCGCGCCGTTGGGCAGGTGGCCGGCCTCGTTCGCAAGCACGGTCACGAGAGATTGATCGTCGCTGTTGCGGATGTAATGGCCGTTGAGGTTTTCCAGCTTGGCGAAATCGAACCGCGCGGCGGAGCGCCCGATCGCTGGCAGGTCGAAGGCGTCGATCATGTCCTGCGTCGAGAAAATTTCCTGGTCGCCGTGGCTCCAGCCGAGCCGGACCAGATAGTTCCGCAACGCCTCGGGCAGGTAACCCATGGCGCGGTAAGCATCGACACCGAGCGCGCCGTGGCGTTTCGAGAGCTTCGAGCCGTCGGGCCCGTGGATCAGCGGGATATGCGCCATGCTGGGCAATTCCCAGCCGAGCGCGTCATAGATCTGTTTCTGTCGGGCCGCGTTGGTGAGATGGTCGTCGCCACGGATGATGTGGGTGACACCCATGTCGTGATCGTCGGCGACCACGGCGAGCATGTAGGTCGGGTTGCCGTCGGAGCGCAGCAGCACCAGATCGTCGAGGTTCTCGTTCTGCCAGACCACGCGGCCCTGGACCTGATCCTCGATCACGGTTTCGCCGGTCAGCGGAGCCTTGAGACGGATCACCGGCGCGACGCCGGCAGGAGCCTCGGATGTATCGCGGTCGCGCCACAGCCCGTTGTAGAGCCGCGTGCGGCCCTCGGCGCGAGCCTTCTCGCGCATCGCGG
The DNA here is from genome assembly GCA_963204905.1 of Pseudomonadota bacterium. GTDB lineage: Bacteria > Pseudomonadota > Alphaproteobacteria > Rhizobiales > Xanthobacteraceae > 62-47. The sequence continues at coordinate 2,187 of CAUJJN010000161.1, read as the reverse complement.
TCAGTTCCTCCTGCGTCGCATAGCAGCGATAGGCGCTGCCACTGGCAAGCAGTTGGGCGACCACCTCGCGGTGACGTTCGGCGCGCTGGAACTGATAGATGACGTCGCCATCCCAATCGAGCCCGAGCCATTTCAGGCCGTCGAGGATGGCGCCGATGGCGGCCTCGGTCGAGCGCTCGCGGTCGGTGTCCTCGATGCGCAGCAGCATCTTGCCGCCCTGGTGCCGGGCGAACAGCCAGTTGAACAGCGCGGTGCGGGCGCCGCCGATGTGCAGGAAACCGGTGGGCGAGGGCGCAAAGCGGGTGATGACAGGTTTGGTCATGATACCGGAATTGAGGAAACGGGGCGGGCTGAAAACGCGCGGTCGGTGTATAGCAGGATCGCGGCATAACGAAAGCCTTCTCGCCGCCGATGCACGCGATATGCGGGCTTGGCGGCGGCGGGTGGATTTGGCAAAGGAAGACGCTGCGCCACGCGGCGGATTTCGGAGACGGAACACTGGAATGACGGCAGACACGACGACGGCAGAGGCAGGGCGCGATTTCATCCGCGACATCGTTCAGGCCGACCTCGACAGCAAGCGGCACGCGCGGGTCGTCACCCGGTTTCCGCCGGAGCCGAACGGCTACCTGCACATCGGCCACGCCAAGTCGATCGCCCTGAATTTCGGCATCGCGCAGGAGTTCGGCGGCAAGTGCCATCTGCGCTTCGACGACACCAATCCGGCCAAGGAAGAACAGGAATATATCGATTCAATTCAGCGCGACGTGCGTTGGCTGGGGTTCGACTGGGGCGACAACCTGTTCTACGCGTCGGATTATTTCGAGCGCCTCTACGGCTGGGCCGAGGACCTGATCCGCGCCGGCCTCGCTTATGTCGACGACCAGTCGCAGGAGGAGATTCGTCTCGCGCGCGGGACGCTGACCGAGCCGGGCAGAAACAGTCCGTTCCGCGACCGCAGCGTCGAGGAAAACCTCGACCTGTTCCGGCGCATGAAGGCAGGCGAGTTTCCGAATGGCGCGCGGGTGTTGCGCGCCAGGATCGACATGACGGCGGGCAACATCAATCTGCGCGATCCGGTGCTCTACCGCATCCTGCACGCCGAGCATCCGCGCACCGGGCGCGCGTGGTCGATCTATCCGAGCTACGACTACGCACACGGCCAGTCCGACGCCATCGAGGGCATCACGCACTCGATCTGCACGCTGGAGTTCGAGGATCACCGGCCGCTGTACGAGTGGCTGCTCGACAAGCTGCCGGTGCCGTCGCATCCGCATCAGTACGAATTCGCGCGGCTCAACCTCACCTACACGTTGCTGTCCAAGCGCGTACTCACCGAGCTGGTGCGCGGTGGCCATGTCGGCGGTTGGGACGATCCGCGGATGCCGACCATCGCGGGGCTGAAGCGGCGCGGCGTGCCGCCGGAAGCGATCCGCGAATTCGTCAAACGGATCGGCGTTGCGAAGGCCAACAGCGTCGTCGATGTCGGAATGCTGGAGTTTTGCATCCGCGAAGTGTTGAACCGTACGTCGCAGCGGCGCATGGCGGTGCTGCGGCCGCTCAAGGTGGTGATCGAGAATTATCCGGAAGGGCAGACCGAGGAGCTGGAAGCCGTCAATCATCCCGATGATCCGGCCGCCGGCACGCGCACCATCACCTTCGGCCGCGAGCTTTACATCGAGCGTGACGACTTCATGGAAGATCCGCCGAAGAAATTCTTCCGCCTGTCGCCGGGCAAGGAGGTGCGGCTGCGCTACGCCTATTTCCTCACCTGCCGCGACGTGGTGAAGGATGCCAGCGGGGAAGTGATCGAACTGCGCTGCACCTACGATCCCGCCACCAAGGGCGGCAACGCGCCCGATGGCCGCAAGGTCAAGGCGACCATGCATTGGCTGTCGGCGGCGCAGTCGGTGCCGGCGGAGATCCGGATCTACAATCCGTTGTTCACCAACCCCGCGCCGGATGCAGCGAACTTCGCCGCCGATCTCAATCCCGACTCGCTCGAAGTGCTGCGCGACGCTCGCATCGAACCGGCGGTGGCGACGGCGAATTCCGACGACGTGATGCAATTCGAGCGGCAGGGTTACTTCGTGCGCGATCGCGACTCGACGCCGTCGCGACCGGTCTTCAACCGCACCATCGGCCTGCGCGACAGTTTCGCGAAGGATGCCGCGAAGTCGTAATTCT
>CAUJJN010000160.1 GCA_963204905.1 Pseudomonadota bacterium | reverse complement strand
TGCTGATCGTGGTCAGCGTGACGATGGATACGGTGGCGCAGGTCCAGGGCTACCTGCTGGCTCACCAGTATGAGGGCTTGATACGGAAGTCGAAACTGAGGGGCCGACGTAAATGAGACTGATTCTTCTCGGGCCGCCGGGGGCGGGCAAGGGAACGCAAGCGCAGCATCTGGTTCAACGCCACGGCATCGTCCAGCTTTCCACCGGCGACATGTTGCGCGCGGCGGTGAAGGCGGGAACGCCGATCGGCCTCAAGGCCAAGGATATCATGGCCGCGGGCGGATTGGTGCCGGACGAGGTGGTCGTCGGCATCATCGCCGATCGCATCGAAGAAGCCGACGCCAGGAACGGTTTCATCCTCGACGGCTTTCCGCGCACGGTGCCGCAGGCGGAAGCTCTCGACGAACTCCTGAAGTCGAAGGGACTGGCGCTCGACGCCGTCATCGAATTGCGTGTCAACGAAGGCGCGTTGCTGCGCCGGGTCGAGACCCGGATCGCCGAGATGAAGGCGCGCGGCGAAGCCGTTCGCGCCGACGACACGCCGGAGGTGCTGTCGCAGCGTCTGGCCAACTACCGCAGCCAGACCGAGCCGCTGGTCGATTATTACGGCGAAAAGCGCAAGCTCGCGACTATCGACGGCATGAAGTCGATCGAGGAGGTCACCGCCGACATCAAGCGCGTGCTCGATGCCGTGAGCGAATCGGCTGCCCCGCCGGCCAGCTCTGGCACCAAGTCCCGCGCTAAGGCACGCAAGCCGGCGGCGAAGAAGGCCAAGGTGAAGGCAGCCAAGGCGAAAACGGCTAAGACAAAAACGGCCAAGGCGAAAAAGGTCGCCAAGGCCGCGTCAGCCCGACCGACCGCCAAGAAGGCCAAAGCGACCAAAAAGGTTGCCAGGAAGGCCGCCAAGTCGGTGAAGGCGGTGAAAAAGACAACCAAAAAGGCTGCGCCCAAGCGGGGCGCGGCCAAAAAGACCAGAAAATCGGCCAAACCGGCCGCCAGGAAGGCCAAAACGGCCGCCCGCAACGGCGTCGCCAAAACGGCTCGAAAGGGTTCCAGGACGAGTTCCCGGCCGGTGGCGAAAGTCACGAAAAAGCGAGCCAAAGCCGCGGGGCGGTTGACGAAACGAGGATGAATCCTTTAATAAGGCCCGCATTCAGTCGGATTTTTTCAGACGATGCCGGGCCCCAAGGTGATTGAGGGGCGGGCGTCGTATTCGCGTTTGCGACCGCCTGCCGAAATAGTCGAAAAACTGCCGGTCCAACATGTCCGGCGACAGGAGAGAAGTCTGTGGCCCGTATCGCAGGTGTGAATATCCCGACCAACAAGCGCGTCCTGATCGCGCTGCAATACATTCACGGCATCGGCCAGAAGAATGCCGCCGATATCATCGAGAAGGTGAAGATTCCGGAAGATCGCCGGGTCAACCAGCTCACCGACGCGGAAGTGCTGCAAATCCGCGAAGTGATCGACCGCGACTATCTGGTCGAGGGTGATCTTCGCCGTGAGACCGGCATGAACATCAAGCGTCTGATGGATCTCGGCTGCTATCGCGGCCTGCGTCATCGCCGCGGTCTTCCGGTTCGTGGCCAGCGCACGCATACCAACGCGCGCACCCGCAAGGGTCCGGCCAAGGCGATTGCCGGCAAGAAGAAGTAAGAGAACGAATAGCGAGGAGGCAGTGGCGAATGGATATCCGTTCGCTGCTCGCTTCATTTGGTGGAGCCGCTGGAATCACGGCGGCGTTGAGATCGTAAGAAGGAACTGTAATGGCTAAAGAAGCTGCCCGCGTTCGCCGTCGTGAGCGCAAGAACATCGCCTCCGGCATCGCGCATGTGAACTCGTCGTTCAACAATACGACCATCACCATCACCGACGCGCAGGGCAACACCATTGCCTGGTCGTCGGCCGGCACGATGGGTTTCAAGGGCTCGCGCAAGTCGACGCCGTATGCGGCGCAGGTCGCGGCGGAGGACGTTTCCAAGAAGGCGCAGGAACACGGTATGCGCACCCTCGAAGTCGAGGTCGCCGGACCGGGTTCGGGCCGTGAGTCGGCGCTGCGCGCGTTGCAGGCCGCGGGTTTCACCGTGACCTCGATCCGCGACGTGACCACGATCCCGCACAACGGCTGTCGCCCGCGCAAGCGTCGTCGCGTTTAAGCCAACGGGCTTTTGTCGCGGCCGCGCCACGGGCCGCGACGGCTGTTCGATATTCGGACGCGGGCCGATCCCCGCGACCTCCAACGCCAGTTGTTTTGATGGCAAAGCTGGCCGGTATGGGTGAAACAGTGACGATCCAGAAAAATTGGCAAGAATTGATCCGCCCCAGCAAGCTGCAAGTGACGCCGGGCGCGGACGCAAGCCGTTTCGCAACCCTCGTCGCCGAGCCGCTCGAGCGCGGTTTCGGCCAGACGCTCGGTAACGCGCTCCGCCGCATCCTGTTGTCGTCGCTGCAAGGCGCGGCGGTGCAGTCGGTGCACATCGACGGCGTGCTGCACGAGTTCTCCTCGATCGCCGGCGTGCGTGAAGACGTCACCGACATCGTGCTGAACATCAAGGACATCTCGATCAAGATGCAGGGCGAAGGCCCGAAGCGCATGGTCGTGAAGAAGCAGGGTCCGGGCACCGTCACCGCGGGCGACATCCAGACCGTCGGCGACATCACCATCCTCAATCCGGAATTGCAGCTCTGCACGCTGGACGACGGCGCTGAAATCCGCATGGAATTCACCGTCAACACCGGCAAGGGCTACGTCGCCGCCGAGCGCAACCGCCCCGAGGACGCGCCGATCGGCCTTATCCCGGTCGACAGCCTTTATTCGCCGGTGCGCAAGGTGTCGTACAAAGTCGAGAACACCCGCGAGGGCCAGATTCTCGACTACGACAAGCTGACCATGACCATCGAGACCAACGGCGGCATCACGCCGGAGGACTCCGTGGCCTATGCCGCGCGCATCCTGCAAGACCAGCTCAACGTGTTCGTCAACTTCGAGGAGCCGCGCAAGGAAGTGGCCGCCGAGATCATTCCCGATCTGGCGTTCAACCCGGCGTTCCTCAAGAAGGTCGACGAGCTGGAGCTGTCGGTCCGTTCGGCGAACTGCCTGAAGAACGACAACATCGTCTACATCGGCGACCTGGTGCAGAAGTCGGAAGCGGAAATGCTGCGCACCCCGAACTTCGGCCGCAAGTCGCTGAACGAGATCAAGGAAGTGCTGGCCCAGATGGG
>CAUJJN010000159.1 GCA_963204905.1 Pseudomonadota bacterium | reverse complement strand
CCGGTCTGCGCCAGCAGCGCGATCAGCGCGTTCTGTCGCAGGAACGTCGATTTACCCGCCATGTTGGGGCCGGTGATCAGCCAGATTTGCCCCGACGCCTGCGTCGGCCCCGGCGACAGGTCGCAGGCATTGGCGATGAAGGGCTGGCCGTCGCGCTTGAGCGCCTGCTCGACCACGGGATGGCGACCGCCTTCGATGGCGAAGCCAAGCGACGAATCCACCTCGGGCCGCACATAGTTTTCGTCGACGGCAAGTTTCGCTAACGCCGTCGCGACGTCGAGCACGGCGAAGGCATGAGCGGCGGCGCGCAGGTCGTCGCCAGTCTCGATCGCCATCGCACAAAGCTGCTCGAAGATATCCAGTTCGAGCCCCAGTGCGCGGTCGCCGGCATTGGCGATCTTGGCTTCGATCTCGCCAAGTTCGGACTTCGTGAAGCGCACCTGTCCCGCCAGCGTCTGGCGGTGGATGAAGGTGGCGTTGAGCGGCGCGGTCATCAGCTTGTCACCGTGCTGTGCGGTGACCTCGACGAAATAGCCGAGCACGTTGTTGTGCCGGATCTTCAGCGCCTTGATGCCGGTGTCGTCGGCGTAGCGTGCCTGCATCTCCGCGACCACGCGCCGCGAATCGTCGCGCAGCTTGCGGGTGTCGTCGAGGGCGGCCGCGTAGCCTTCGCGCACGAAGCCGCCGTCACGCTTCAGCAGTGGCAGTTGCTCGTCGAGCGCGCGGGCGAATTCGCCGGCGAGATCGCGCGAGGGGCGTTGCAGGGCGGCCACCACGGTTTGCAGGTCGCGCGGCAGATCGTCGAACTGCCGCAACCGTTGCAATGCCTGATCGGCAGCGAAAATGCCGTCGCGCAGACCGGCCAGATCGCGGGGGCCGCCGCGGCCGACCGACAATCGCGCGAGTGCGCGTGACATGTCCGGCGCAGCGCGCAAGATCGCGCGCAGATCGTCGCGCGCCGCGATGTCATCGACAAATACGCCAATGGCGTCGAGACGCTGGGCGATGGCGGCGGTCTCGGTCAGGGGGGCGGCGAGGCGCTGCGCCAGCAACCGGGATCCGGCGGCGGTGACGGTGAGGTCGATGGCGTCGAGCAGGGAGCCACGGCGCTCGCCGCCGAGCGTCCGCGTCAGTTCGAGATTGGCGCGGGTCGCCGGATCGATCGCCATGGTGGCGCCGGTGATCTCGCGCGCCGGTGGCGACAGCGGCACATGTTTGCCGACCTGGGTGCGGTCGATATAGGTGACGGCGGCGGCCGCGGCCGTGGCTTCCAGCCGCGACATGGCGCTGAGGCCATCCATTGTCGCTACGGCGAAATACTCGCATAGTCGTCGTTCGGCGGTGGCCGAGTCGAATACGTCGCGCGTCAGCGGTGTGACGGCGGGCAGTTCGCGCAGCAGCGGACCGAGCGTCGCATCCCCGTAGATCGCGTCGGTGACGATCACTTCGTTCGGATTGATCCGCGCCAGCGCCGCACCGATTTCGCCGCCGCCGACTTCGGTGACCATGAATTCCGACGTCGAAATGTCGATCCAGGCCAGCCCGATGCGGTCCTCGCCCGATGACGAAGCGCGGGCGCGCGCCAGCGCCAGCAGATAATTATTGGCGCGGGCGTCGAGCAGGTTCTCCTCTGTCAGGGTGCCGGGGGTCACCAGCCGCACCACGTCGCGCTTCACCACGCTCTTGTTGCCGCGCTTGCGGGCAGCGGCGGGGTCCTCGGTCTGTTCGCAGACCGCGACACGATGACCTTTTTCGATCAGGCGGTGCAAATAGTCATCGGCGCGCTCCACCGGCACGCCGCACATCGGGATATCCTCGCCCTGATGCTTGCCGCGCTTGGTCAGCGTGATGCCGAGGGCCCGCGAGGCAACCTCGGCGTCCTCGAAGAACAGTTCGTAGAAATCGCCCATGCGGTAGAACAGCAGGAGCCCCGGATTGGCGGCCTTGATCTCGAGGTACTGTTCCATCATCGGCGTGACGCGAGCGGTGGGCTCGGGCGTCGCGGCGGGATCGGCTGTGCGGGGATTGGTGGACTGGAGCATGGCGGCGACAAACTACAGAGTTTTGTCGGGTGATCCTATGGGGCGGCCTGGGTCATGCACGATTTCCACGGCTTCAGGGATTTATCGGGGCTGACTGGCGCTGGCGCATATCCCCCCGCCGCGGAACGCGGGGCGGTCAGTGTCGCCGTCAATTGACCTTGTTTGGATAGCTTCTTAAAACCGCACATTATTTCAGTTCCGTACAATCCGGCGATCCGTGAGGGATGGCTGCAATCGGGGAGATTTCACCATGGGCGACGTTTTTCTTTGCGATGCTGTCCGGACCCCGATCGGCCGTTTCGGCGGCTCGCTTGCCAAGGTTCGCGCCGACGATCTGGCGGCGGCGCCGATCAAGGCGCTGAAGGAACGCAATCCCGGCGTCGACTGGGCCGCCGTTGACGAAGTCTATTTCGGCTCGGCCAACCAGGCCGGCGAGGACAACCGCAATGTCGCGCGTATGGCGCTGCTGTTGGCCGGTCTGCCGGATTCGGTGCCGGGCCAGACCCTGAACCGGCTGTGCGCGTCCGGCCTCGACGCGGTTGGCGCGGCGGCCCGCGCCATCCGCGCCGGCGAAATCGATCTGGCGATTGCCGGCGGCGTCGAATCGATGACGCGCGCGCCGTTCGTGATGGGCAAGGCAACCTCGGCTTTCTCGCGCACCGCAGAGGTGTTCGACACCACGATCGGCTGGCGCTTCATCAATCCGGTGCTGAAGGCGCAATACGGCGTCGATCCGATGCCGACCACCGGCGAGAACGTCGCCGAGGAATTCCAGGTGTCGCGCGCCGATCAGGATGCCTTCGCCATTCGCTCGCAGCAGCGCGCCGGCCAGGCGATCGCTAGCGGTTACTTCGCCGAGGAGATCATTCCGATCAGCATTCCCGGGGGCAAGGGCGGCCCGACCATCGTGGGTGCCGACGAACATCCGCGCCCCGACACCACTATTGAATCGCTCGCCAAACTGAAGCCGATCGTCCGCGATTCCGGTACAGTGACGGCCGGCAACGCCTCCGGCGTCAACGATGGCGCGGCCGCGATGATCCTCGCCTCCGAGGCTGCGGTGAAGAAGTATGGCCAGACGCCCCGCGCGCGCATCCTCGGCCTCGCCTCCGCCGGCGTGCCGCCGCGCATCATGGGCATCGGCCCGGTGCCGGCCACGCGCAAGCTGATGGAGCGGCTCGGCCTGAAGATTTCTGATTTTGATTTGATCGAGCTCAATGAAGCCTTCGCCTCACAGGGTATAGCGTGTCTCCGTCAGCTCGGGGTCAAGGACGATGCCGATTTCGTCAATCCGCATGGCGGCGCCATCGCGCTCGGGCATCCGCTCGGCATGAGCGGCGCGCGGCTGGCGATGACGGCCGTGCACGGCATGGAGAAACGCGGTGGCAAGCTGGCGCTGGCGACGATGTGCGTCGGTGTCGGCCAGGGCGCGGCGATGGCGCTTGAGAAACTGAACTGATCGGCGGCGGACCGCCGGCCGATCAAGAACAAGGACCGCCGCCCGGAGGCGGCGGCGGGAGGAGGATGAGATGACGCTGATCTACCCGCGCGAGAGCAACGTCGCGCATCCGCCGCGGTTGTTTCCCGGCTACAAGAGCACGCCGAAACGCTCGCCGCAAAAGCCGCTGATCCTGATGCGGCAGACGCTGTCCGAACTCACCGGCCCGGTCTACGGACACGAGACGGTGCGGCCGAACGACAACGACCTCACAACCCAGCATGGCGGCGAGCCGCTCGGCGAGCGCATCATCGTGCACGGCCATGTGCGCGACGAGGACGGTCGCGGCGTGCCGAACACGCTTCTGGAAATCTGGCAGGCCAACGCCTGTGGCCGTTATATTCATGTCGTCGATCAGCACCCGGCGCCGCTCGATCCGAACTTCACCGGAGCGGGGCGCGCGCAGACCGACGCCAACGGCTACTATCGTTTCGTCACCATCAAGCCCGGCGCCTATCCGTGGGGCAATCACCCCAACGCGTGGCGGCCGGCGCATATTCATTTCTCGGTGTTCGGATATGCGTTCATCTCGCGACTGGTGACGCAGATGTATTTCCCCGGCGATCCGCTGTTCGAGTTCGATCCGATCTTCAATTCGGTGCCGGACGAGAAGGCTCGGATGCGGATGGTCTCGAATTTCGACCTCGAGAACACCAAGCCCGACTGGGCGTTATGCTATCGCTTCGACATTGTCCTGCGTGGCCGTGACGCTACCCCGATGGAGACCAAGTCATGAGCGGCCTCACCCCGTCGCAAACCGTCGGCCCGTATTTCGCGTACGGACTGACGCCGGGTAGCAAGTACGAATGGAACGATGCTTTCAGCAACGATCTGGTGACGCCGGACGCGTCCGGCGACCGGATTCGTATCGAAGGCCAGGTGTTCGATGGCGATGGCGCGGTGATTCCCGATGCCATGCTGGAAATCTGGCAGGCTGACGCACAGGGGCGCTACGCCAATCCGCGCGATACGCGTGCGCTGCCCAACGCCGCCTTCAAGGGCTTCGGCCGCTGCGGGGCCGGCGCCAAGGGTGACTTCGCATTCGACACGATCAAGCCCGGCAGCGTGCCCGATCCCGACGGCAAGCCACAGGCGCCGCACATCGTGCTTGCCGTGTTCGCGCGCGGCATGTTGCTGCATCTCTATACCCGCATCTATTTCGATGACGAAGACGACAGGAACGCCGCCGATCCGATCCTGGCTTTGGTGCCGGCGGAGCGCCGCGCCACGCTGATCGCCAAACGCGAAGCCGGCGGCGCGACCTATCGTTTCGACATTCACCTGCAGGGCGACAACGAAACGGTGTTTTTCGACGTTTGATGCGGTTGATGGATGCTAACGCCGTCACTCCATGACGGCGGCATGGTCCGGTGCGGCGGGGTTGCGCAGCGAGGCTTTGGTCGAGCCCATGATGAAGGCCAGCGGGATGGCGCATAGCGTCACCAGCGTCACCAGTTCGAAGTCCTGCGAGAAGGAAATGATCTGCGCCTGCGCGTAGAGGATACCGTCCATCATCGCGCGGCCGGCGTCCGTCTGCAAATTGATGATCCCGGTGATGTTGGGCATTTGCAGCGCGTTGTTGAACGGAGTGATATGCTCGGCGAGGACGGCGTGGGCCCGCGACGTTCCGCTGGTCAGTTGTGCGATGACGATGGAAATGCCGATCGAGCTGGCGACGTTGCGGATCAGCGTCAGCATCGAAGTGCCATCGGTGCGCAGATGGTTGGGCAGCGTGAGGAACGCGGCGGTGGTCAGCGGCACGAACACCAGGCCCAGGCCGAAGCCCTGAATGATGCTGTTGATGACGATGGTTTTCACCTGCGTGTCGGCGGTCCAGCCCGTCATGTCGTAGAGCGTGACGGCGATCAGCGTCAGCCCGGTCGCGATGAGATACTTGGCCTCGAAATACTTCATCAGCCGGCTCACCATCATCATGGCGACAAAGGTGCCGCTGCCGCGGGTGGCCAGCAGCAGGCCGGCGGTCAGGATCGGATAGCCGAAGGCGTTCTGAAAGAGCGGTGACGCCAGCGCCATGGTCGAGAACAGTACGATGCCGATCACCACCATGAACCCGCAGCCCGCGGCGAAGTTCTTGTCCCTGAAGATGGCGAATTGAATGAAGGGCCGGTCTGTCGTGAACGAATGCGCGAAGAAATAATAGAAGCCGACGCCCGAGATGATGAACTCAAGCACGATCTCCCACGAGTTGAACCAGTCGAGTTGTTCGCCGCGATCGAGCGCCAGTTGCAGCGCTCCGATGCCGACGGCGAGCGCGGCGAAGCCGAACCAGTCGAACTGC
>CAUJJN010000158.1 GCA_963204905.1 Pseudomonadota bacterium | reverse complement strand
CTCTCGCCGGAGATGCTCGCGCGGTTCAGGGCCATCGTCGGGGACACCCACGGGGTCACCGATCAGAACGAGATCGCCGCCTATGTCACCGAGGAGCGCAATCTCTATCAAGGCCACTCGCCGCTCGTGCTGCGGCCCGGCACGACGGCGGAAGTGATCGCGATCTGCAAGCTCGCAACCGAAACACGAACCGCGCTGGTCCCGCAGGGCGGCAACACCGGCTTGGTCGGCGGCCAGACACCACATCGCGGCGAAGTCGTGCTGTCGCTGCGTCGCCTCGACAAGATCCGCGATGTCGATACGCAATCCAATACGATGACGGTCGAGGCCGGCTGTGTGCTGCAAACCTTGCAGCAGCGCGCCGACAACGTTGATCGCCTGTTTCCGCTTTCGCTCGGCGCGGAAGGAAGCTGCACCATCGGCGGCAATCTCTCCACCAATGCCGGCGGCACCGGCGCGCTTGCCTATGGCGTGGCGCGCGCGATGGCGCTTGGTCTCGAAATCGTCCTCGCGGATGGACGCGTGCTCAACACGCTGTCGAAGCTGAAGAAGGACAACACTGGCTACAACCTGCACAATCTTTTTATCGGCGCGGAAGGGACGCTTGGCGTCATCACCGCCGCGACGTTGAAACTGTTTCCCAAGCCGCGCAGCGTCGATACCGCGTTCGTCGGGCTCGCCTCGCCGATGCAGGCTTTGAAACTCCTGGAGATCGCGCAGGCGGAGGCGGCGGGCAATCTCACCAGCTTCGAATTGATGGCGGAGATCTGCATCGACTTCTGCGTGAAGCACGGACCATCGATCCGCGACCCGCTAGCGACGCGCTATCCGTGGTACGTGCTGATGGAAATCTCCTCGTCGCGCGACGACGCGCGCGAGACGCTTGAAGCCATCCTCACGCGCGCACTGGAGGACGGCATCGCCGACGACGCGGTGATTGCGGAAAATCTGGCGCAACGCGCCGCGTTCTGGACGCTTCGCGAAGTGATTTCACCAGCGCAAAAACCCGAGGGTGGTTCGATCAAGCACGATATCTCCGTGCCGGTCGCCGCCGTCCCGGCGTTTATCGCGGAAGCCAACACCGCAGTGGTGAAGTTGCTGCCCGGCTGTCGCCCGGTGCCGTTCGGCCATCTCGGCGACGGCAACATCCACTACAACGTCAGCCAGCCGATCGGCGGCGACAAGACGGCATTCCTCGCACGCTGGCACGATATCAGCGCCACCGTTTTCGAGATCGTCCTGAAGATGGGCGGATCGATTTCGGCCGAGCACGGCATCGGCGTGATGAAGCGCGACGAGCTGCCGGAGGTGAAGGACAAGGTGGCGATCGACCTCATGCGCGGCATCAAGACATTGCTCGATCCGCTCAACATCATGAACCCCGGCAAGGTGCTGTAGGGAGCGAAGCGCCGGGACTTACACGCCATCGTCACGATTGTCGTTGTCCGGACGGCGCGCACGATGCCGCGCTTCCGGGTCACGGTGAAACAGATGATCCCGTTTCGCCTGCATTCGGCTGATCCACTTCAGCAACCCGAACGACAGGCGAATCTTTTCCTGTCCGAGCGGAAGATCCAGACCACCGTGCATCCACGTCGACTTGGGATAGGCGACCAGTTGATCCGGATAGACGCTGCGATGACCGATCATCACATAGGCCGCCATCGCCGCTCCGGCGACGTAGATCGTGCCGGTCACGCCGCCGAACAGTTCGACGCCCATCAGAATGGCCGCGATCGGCGTGTTCGATGCCGACGCCACGACGGCGACGAGCCCCACGGCCGCACCCAGCGTCGGACTGATTCCGAACAGATGCCCGCACGCATTGCCGGCGATTGCTCCGATCACGAATTGCGGCGTGACAATGCCGCCATAAAAGCCCGACCCGAGCGTGATGGCCACCAGCAACGTTTTCCAGAGAACGCCGAGATACGGCATCGCTTCTCCGGTCAGCGCACGATCCATCAGCGGCAGACTGAGGCCGAGATAGTCACGGGGAATAACGATGATCAGCGCCGACAGCATCATCCCGCCGAGGAAAGGCATCAACGGCGGCCACAAGTCGTAACGCGCACGCAGACGCGTGAACAAGCGGCGCGCCAGCGCAACCATTTCGACGAAAACGCCCGCGACGATTCCGCAAATGATGCCGATGACGACGGTCTTGAGGAACAGCACGCCATCAAAATGCGGCAGCATTTGCATGGTGTAATATTGATAGGGGATATTCCAGAACTTGCTGATCTCGAATGAGGCCACGCCCGCGATGATCGCCGGAAACAGGAAGTCATGGCGGATGCGACCGATCGCCAGCACCTCGACGCCGTAGATCGCGCCCGCGATCGGCGTGCCGAAGACACTGGCGAAGCCGGCGCTGACACCGCACGCCACGATCCGCTTCTGCAATTCGACGTTCAGGCGGAGCAAGCGTCCCAATCCAGAAGCCAGCGAGCCGCCGATATGCGAGCACGGCCCTTCCTTGCCGGCCGAACCACCCGACGCCAGCGTGATGATAGCCGCCAGCGGCTTGATGGCGATGGTCGCGATCGGCATCTTGCCAGACTGTCGATGCACCGCCGCGATGACGGAATCGCCAAGTCCCGTCCGGTTGAGCTTGTAGCCATAGTAAAGCAGCAGGCCGTTGAGCAATCCGCCCAGCGGCAGCAGCGCCATCTGCCATGACAGCGATACGGTCGCGGTCTGGTCCGACAGGAAAAACAGACCGTGGAGAAAAAGACTGGTGCCAGTCCCGACCACGACCCCGGTGAGTGTCGCCAGCACGATCCATTGCAGGATCGTCGCCAGCATGACAATTGGTTCGATCAGGGTTGCGCGTGGCATGGCCCGTCATTGTCACCATGGCCCCGACGCCGTCAAGAAAGCCGGAAGAACCCTCCACCTAGAATAGCGATCCCTGCCCATCGTCGGACACGGCTTGTTTGCGCGGCGCCGGCTTTGCTTTGGGCGCGGGCGCCTCGTCCGCGATCTGCTGATCCGAGAGGGGCAAGAGCAATCGCGCGTCGTCGTTAGCAACACGATTGACGTTGCGCGAAACCCGGTGCCACCTAAAAACGCCGTCCGCAGGCGCGACCATCAATGCAGCCGCTTCGTCGGCACTGACAGAGGCACAGTCCAGCCATCGCGCGAAATCGTTCGGTCCGATCGTCACCGGCACACGATGATGCAGCATCGCGAGGTCTCCCCTGGCAGCAGCGGTGACGATCGCCACCGTATCGACTTCCTCGCCGTTCGGCCCGCTCCAGGTTTCCGCGATCGCGGCGAAGCCGATCGGGCCGCCGTCACGAGGATAGATAAAGTACGGATGCTTCTGGTCACCCACGGTAAGCCATTCATAGTAACCATCAGCGGGAAGCAGACAGCGCCGCCGCCGGATGGCATTGCGGAACGCCGGCTTCTCCCGCACCGTCTCGGCACGCGCGTTGATCACCAGCGCGAAGTTGCGCGGGTCCTTGACCCAGCCGGGAATAAAACCCCAGCGCATCAAACGAAAATGGCGGGCGCCCTGCTCCACCAGCACGACGCCGACCGGCTGTGTCGGCGCGATATTGTGCCGGGCCGGAAAATTCGGATTCTCGCCGTAGTCGAATGCCGCACGGATTGCCGCGGGGGGCGAAGTGATGACGAAACGGCCGCACATACTCGCGTCCCATTTGGAATATCTTCAGTACCTTTTAACCCGGCACGTTACAAAGTGAAGCTGATGAGCTTGTCCGCCCGACATCCCCGTCCACAGGAAACGCCGTCCAGCGAACGGCCGACCGCGGCCGACCTCGCGGCTGCGAATATCAATCCGCGTACGGGGCTCGCCACCGACTATCTCAATCACTTCAACGAAGCGATCATGCTGCTGGACATGATCCCGGACATGCCGGAATGCGCCGAGGATTTTCTAACCTGGCAGCCGCGAACCTATTGCGAGCATTTTGCGGCGTCGAGTTTCAGGGCGCGAGACCTCGCCATCATCGCCTATGAACAATCCGACGCCATCGTCCGTGCCGAGTTCGATAATATTACCGGTGCGATGACCTCGATCCTCACCGCAGTCGGCGCCGCCATGCGGGAGGCCCAACAGGATCGCACCCGGATCAAGCTGGCCGAACAGGCCACCGGCTGGGTGCGCCCTTTGGCCACCCTCGCCAGCGGCATCATCCACGGCTCGCGCAGCGAAGCCGAGGCCGATATCGATTCCATCATGACCCAAGATCTTCCGTGACCGAATCCATCCCCGGCAGACCACAACTCGCCGTCAGCGCGGTCATCTTCCG
>CAUJJN010000157.1 GCA_963204905.1 Pseudomonadota bacterium | reverse complement strand
CCTTGAAGCAGGCTCTGGAGCGCGGTGCCAGCGACGAGGAGATCAAGAAGCTCACGGAAAATCTGCGCGCGGCGCTCGACAAGTTTTTGCAACAACTCGCCGAGCGGCTGCGCAACAATCCGCAGCAACTTGCGCGTCCGCTCGATCCAAACACCCGCGCCATGCGGCAGCAAGACCTCGATAGCATGATCGAGCGGATGGAACGTCTTTCGCGATCCGGCGACAAGGACGCCGCCAAGCAGTTGCTCGATCAACTGGCGCAGATGCTTGAGAACCTGCAGATGGCGCGGCCCGGTCAGGGCGGCGACGGCGATATGCAGCAGTCGCTGAACGAACTCGGCGACATGATCCGCAAGCAGCAGCAGTTACGCGACAAGACCTTCAAGGAAGGTCAGGATTCACGGCGCGACCGGCAGCGCGGGCAGCAGGGCAATCGCGACGCCATGAACGGGCTGCAACAGGATCAGCAGGCGCTGCGCGAGCGGCTGCGCAAGTTGCAGGAGCAGTTGGCGCAGCAAGGCATGCAGCCAGGCCAGCAGGGCCAGGGTCAACGGGGACAGGGCCAGCAAGGCGAGTCCGGCGATGGCGAGAATGGACTCGGCTCCGCCGATTCGGCGATGGGTGACGCAGACGGCCAACTGGGCGACGGCAACGCCGACGGCGCGGTGGATTCGCAGGGGCGCGCGCTCGATGCCTTGCGCAAGGGCGCGCAGGATCTGGCGCAGGCGATGCAGCAAGGCGGCGAGGGCCAGGAAGGGCAGCAGCCCGGCCCCGGCGATCGCGTTGGCCGGCAACAGAGTGGCGGCAACCGCACCGACCCGTTGGGGCGTCCGTTGCGCGGGCGCGACCTCGGCGACGACCTGACGGTGAAAATTCCCGGGGAGATCGACGTGCAGCGTGTGCGCCGCATTCTCGAGGAATTGCGCCGCCGCCTCGCCGATCCGGCGCGGCCGCAGATCGAGCTCGATTACATCGAGCGGCTGTTGAAGGATTATTGAGAGATCGCGAGCCTCACCGGCGTCGTTCCGCGCAGGAGGGGTGACGATCAATGGCGGAAACGTGCAATTCGTCGTGCCTTGCCTTGTGCCGAGCCTCTCCGTCTTACAGTCCACGCAAAGTCAAAGACGTAGATGGCCGAATAGGCGAGCAAAGCGACGCCATTCTTCGAAAGGCTGTGCCCTGTCCTGACGAGTTGCTGTTTCGATCTGAACGAAACTTGCCCTAAGCCATGCCCTTGCGCGACGCCAGCGCGGCGTTGACGGCCGCGCGAATGTCGTTGACCGAAAACGGCTTGGTAATAACGTCGTGGACGATGGCGCTGAGGTTGGAAGCGCGCTCGCGTTGATCAGCGAAACCCGTCATCAACAGCACTGTGAGATCCGGGAAATCGCGCGCCACTGTCAACGCCAGCGCGATGCCGTCCATCACCGGCATCTTGATGTCGGTGAGCAGCAGGTCGAATGCGCCGTCCTCGCGCGTGAGGATATCCAGCGCTTCGGCGCCATCCTCGGCCGTGACGGTCTGATGCCCGTCCATGGCGACGGCGCGCGCGACGAGCGCGCGCATCGAATCTTCATCGTCGGCGATCAGCACACGCGACATGATGGGGTCTCTGTTCTGTAATGCCACCTATGTGCTGCCTGCGGCCAGGTCGTGTCGATTGAAAAAGCGAACGTCGATATGGCGTCCCTCCGGCGGCGGCGCCGCGAGGCGGGAGCGGAACCAGGCTTTCTCGCCCGGCTTCAGGGATGTCTGTTCCAGCACGGCATTCCAGGCGTAGATTTCGGTTCCCTTCGCGTCACGGACGGCGAAGCGCAGGCGCGGCAGTTCGATTGTTTTCCGCGCGATGTCGACAATGTTGCCTTCGATCACCAGCACCGGTTTGCCGTCGACCGTCTCGGTGTTGACCTTGACGTCCTTGATGGCAAGTCCGCGCAAATTCACCTCCAGTCCGATCAGCCGATAGAAGAGCGCGGTCTGCGGCAACAGACGGACGATCTCGGCACGCCACATCAGGAGGCCAGCCGCCAGCGCGGCCATCATGACGCAGGCGATCGGCAGCGTCAGGATCGGTTTGCGCGCTCGTTGCGACCGTTCACCGGCGCCGCGCCGAAACTTGAACCAGGATTTGCGCGGCGGAGGCCCCGAAGCGAAACGCCCGGGCGTCGGCGCGTCGTCCGGGATGATGTCGTCGAGCCGGCTGTTCGGCAGCTCCGCGGCGATAGAGGGGCTGTCGATCATCGGCGCTTCGACCGGCTGCCGGATGTCTGACGTCGTCGGTTCGCTCCATTCCACGGCTTCGGGATCATCCGGGGTGGGGGAGGCGCCAGCCGATGCAAGGGCGTGCATCGCCGGGCCGGCGGACGCCGATTGCTCGGGGCGCGCCAGCCACATCTGCTTGCAGCGGGCGCACCGCACCATCCGTCCGGCGGGGCCGAGCCGGGCCGGATCGATGGCGAAAAAGGTCGTGCAATGGGGACAAACGATGTTCATGAGCGAATCGCCGCTTGAAAGGTGCCAGCAGCTTAAGCTGCCGTCCGTTAACGAACCGGAAACCATAATTGCCGCACAACCATTAAGAAACTTTTCGCCGTGGCGCGGCTCGGACCGAAGCATTCGTGCGGTATGCGGTTCGTCGCGCCGCCCTGGCCCGTGTCACCTCGAACGCTCGAACGGAGCTGCCTGTGGTCCGGTTCGAAAATGTCGGATTGCGCTATGGGCTCGGCCCGGAGATTCTGCGCGATCTCAATTTTCAGATTCCCGCGCATTCGTTCCAGTTTCTCACCGGCCCATCCGGCGCTGGCAAGACGTCGCTGCTGCGTCTCCTGTTCCTCTCGCTGCGGCCGACCCGCGGGTTGGTGAACCTGTTCGGACAGGACGTCTCGCTGCTCGGCAAGAATGAGGTTGCCGACCTGCGCAAGCGCATCGGCATCGTGTTGCAGGATTTTCGCCTGCTCGATCACATGACAACGTATGAAAATGTCGCGCTTCCGTTCCGCGTCATGGGCCGCGCCGAATCCACTTATCGTCGCGAGGTGATCGATCTGCTGAAGTGGGTCGGCCTCGGCGAACGGATGGATGCGCTGCCGCCGATCCTGTCCGGCGGCGAGAAGCAACGCGCCGCGATCGCGCGCGCGGTGATCGCGCGACCCAACCTGCTGCTGGCGGACGAGCCGACCGGCAACGTCGATCCGACACTGGGCCGCCGTCTGCTGCGGCTGTTCATCGAATTGAACAAGTCCGGCACCGCTGTCGTCATCGCCACGCACGATATCGCCTTGATGGATCAGTACGAGGCGCGGCGGCTGGTGCTGCACCAGGGGCGGCTGCATATCTATGAGTAAGCGGGACAACGATCAGCGCGATGCCCTGATGGACCTTGGCCATGAGCGGCCGCAGGTGCCGAGCAAGGCGCGCAACGTGTCGACGATCGTGCCGCGCGGCTCGATCGTCGGTCGCGCGCTCGTCGTGGTGGTCGCCATCATGACGTTCCTCGCCTGCATCAGCACCGGCGTTGTGCTGCTGGTGCATGCTTCCGCGACCGAATGGCAGTCCGATGTCGCGAGCGAGCTGACCGTGCAGGTCCGCCCTGTCAACGGGCGCGACCTTGAGCGCGACGTCGCCGCCGCGGCCGACGTGCTCAAGGCGCAGCCGGGGATCGTCGATGTTCGCATTTTCACCAGGGACCAGTCCAACAAACTGCTGGAGCCGTGGCTGGGCAGCGGGCTGTCGCTCGATGAACTGCCGGTCCCTCGGATGATCGTCGGCCGGACAGCGTCGGGCGCGTCGCGGGATCTTGCCGGACTTGAAGGGAAGCTGAAGCAGGTGGCGCCGTCCGCCAGCGTCGACGATCACCGCGCCTGGATCGAGCGGATGCGCACCATGAGCGGTGTCACTGTCGTGGCCGGGATCGGCGTGCTGGCGCTGGTCATCATCGCAACCATCATCTCGGTATCGTTCGCGACGCGCGGCGCGATGGCGGCAAATCGTCCCATCGTCGAGGTGCTGCATTTCGTCGGCGCCAGCGACCGTTACATCGCCAACCGCTTCCTGCATCACTTTCTGCGGCTCGGGCTCGAGGGCGGGATTCTCGGCGGCGGCGCGGCGATGCTGCTGTTCGGCTTTTCGGAATCGATCGCGGGATGGTTCGCGGGCACGCCCACCGGCGATCAGTTCGTCGCGTTGCTGGGGACGTTCGCGTTGCGGCCATCCGGCTATCTGATTCTGGCGGCTCAAGCGATTTTGATCGCCGCCGTCACAGCTTGGGCGTCGCGCCGTACTTTGTTCGCGACGCTGGACGACATCGGGTGAATCGCTGGCATTCGGCGCCGGGGCTCCCCTTTGCCGAAAACCGCGCTAGACTTGTCGCGCTTTCGGAGAGAAAGGATTAGGTTCGGTCAGCCTCGTCATGGATCAGCGCGTCGACCACCAACCGCCGGACACCGCGGCCGCCCCGGCGCGCCCGCGCGGCTTCGTGCGCGCGTCGATCGTCGCGGCCGCCGCTATCGCTTTCGTCGGTGCGGCCTTTGGCTTTGTCGGGTTTCTCTCGCAACTGCGGGTCGCCGAATTGATGCCGTCGAGCAACGCCGACGGCATTGTGGTACTCACCGGCGGTTCGTCGCGGGTGTCCGACGCGGTCGAATTGCTCGCCAAGGGCTATGGCAAACGGTTGCTGATTTCCGGCGTGCATCCGACCAACGGTGTCAGCGACATCTCCCGCTCGGTGCCGGACAGCCAGGCGCTGCTGGATTGCTGCGCCGATCTCGACCGCTCGGCGGTGAACACCCGCAGCAACGCCGTCGAAACCCGCCGCTGGGTGCACGAGCGTGGCTTCCGTTCCCTGATTGTGGTGACATCCAACTACCATATGCCGCGTGCCATTGTTGAAATGTCCCATGCCATGCCGGACATCGATCTGATTCCGTTCGCGGTGGTCAGCGAAAAATGGCGCGACGAGCCGTGGTGGACCAACGGCGCCGCGATGCGACTGCTGTTGTCCGAGTACGTCAAGTATATCGCGGCAGAAGTCCGCGTTCGGCTGGCAGATATCGGGATTGATTTGCTGCCGGAGGCTGGCGAGCGCGCCGTGCCACCGTCGCGCAAGACGGCAAGAGCTTCGGCAAGTTGACAGGGTTGGGATGACCACGATTTTCCTGCGCTCACTGATCTATAACGTCCTGTTCTACGTCTGGCTGGTGGTGCTGCTCCTGCTCGCTTTGCCGACGTTTTTGTTGCCGCGCGCGGCGGTGCTCGCGGTGGCGCGATTCTGGTCGCGCAGCAGCATCTGGCTGTTGCGGGTGGTCTGCGGCACGAAAGTCGAATATCGCGGCGTGGAGAAGATTCCGTCCGGCCCGTTGATCGTCGCGTCCAAGCATCAGTCGATGTGGGAGACGTTTGCGCTGGTGCAGTTCTTCGATCAGCCGCTCTATATCCTCAAACGCGAATTGCTCTGGATACCGTTCTTCGGCTGGTGTCTGCGCAAGGCCGGGATGATCGGCGTCGATCGTGGCTCGGGCGGCAAGTCGCTCCTTGAAATGGTTCGGCGCGCGCGCGATGCGGTGAAGGGTGGTCGTCAGCTCATCATCTTTCCGGAAGGCACGCGCACGGCGGTTGACGCCCCGCCGCAATACAAGAATGGCGTCGGCCTGATCTATGCCGGCTGCAATGCACCATGCATTCCGGTGGCGCTCAATTCCGGCCTGTTCTGGCCGCGCCGCAATTTCATGCGCTATCCGGGAACGTTGGTGGTCGAATTCCTCGATCCGCTGCCTGCCGGCCTGCCGCGCGAGGAGTTCAACACCCGCGTCTCCGACGCGATCGAACAGGCGAGCCGTCGCCTGATCAAGGCCGCACGCGCCGAACAGGCGCAGTTGTTCGGCGGCGTGCCGTCTTCCGCCAAGGGGTGAAGACTGGTTTCCTTCGATGGAAACAAACCTGGTTATCGCCGGGCTTGACCCGGCGATCCATCCTATTGAAGCGACTCTTCTTGATGAATGCGCAGGTTCAAGCCTGCGCATGACGTTTCCGTTTAAGCGAAAGCCGTTCTAATCCGGCGGCGCCGCGTGCAGCGCCGCCGCGAGCCGATGCAGCGGTGCGTCGCGAAAGCCCTGCGCCTCGATCGCCGTGACGGTGGACAGCACGTAGTCGCGGTTGTTCCCGGAGCGCCCGTGGCCCTGCCGCACATAGCGAAGCTGATCCTGCAACCCGAGGCGGCCGGCATATTGCACATGGCCGCGGTTGACGATGTAGGTCAGCGCTGTCACCTGGCGGCGAGGATCGTCCTTCAGCCACACTGAGCGCGTCACCTCGTGATAGACGTTGGTGGTCTGCTCTCGTGCACGCAGATAGGCGATGGTCTCGTCACGGCGCGATGCGGCGACCCGAAAAGCGATGCCGCGACAGGCGCCGCCACGGTCGAGCCCGAGCACCAGTCCCGGGCGCTCGGGCGTACCGCGATGATCGAACGAATAGACGCACAGCGCGCGATGCGCACCGATCAGGCGGGCCTGGACCTGTTCCTCGAAATCGAAGCCCGGTCGCCACATCAGCGAGCCGTAGCCGAACACCCAGAGATCGCCGGCGTCCGGCGGTGAGGTTGAAACAGGGTTGGTCATGTCAGCACTTGTGGAGGCTCAGTATCGTCATTGAGAGCGAAGCGAAGTAATCCGGAAAGCCGCGAAACGGGACGGGTTGCTCCGTCGTTTCGCGCCCCGAAATGACGAATACATAGGGCGACGGATATTCGCGCGGCTAATTGTCGAATCCCACGAACACCGTGGCGTCCGCGACGGACTTTCGCTCGGACACCACCGCATTGGCCGGGAAGGTCTCGTCCGGCCAGCCCAGCGCGATGCTTTTCATGATGACCTGATCGTCGGCGATGCCGGCATGTTCGCGCACCACCGGCGACTGCATGATGCCCTGGCTGTTGATCACGGCCCCGAGCCCGCGCGACCATGCCGCGTTGACCAGCGCGGTCGCGACCGCGCCGCACTCAAACGGCGGGTCGTCGCTGCCATCAAGCACGCGATCATGGGTGATGATGATGCAGACCGGCGCGTCGAACTGGCGAAAGCCGCGCAGAACCCAGTCCTGCCGCATTTCCTTGTCGTCGCGCGCGATTCCCATTGCAGAGAACAGTTGCTTGGCGACCCCGACCTGCCGGTCGCGGTGGTGGCCTGTGAACGGTTGACCGGTGCGGAATTCGCGCGATTGCGGAATGCCCGCGACCATCCGTTCGGTATTGCCGGCGCGGATCCGATCGAGCGGTTCGCCGGTGATGATGTAGAAATTCCACGGCTGGGTATTCATTGATGACGGCGCGCGCATCGCCAATGTGATGATTTCCTCGATCAGCGCCCTTGGGACAGGGTCCGGCTTGTATCCGCGAATACTCCGGCGGCCGAGGATGACGTCATCGAATTGCATGGTTTGGTGCTTCCTTGCAGAGACTGCGATCGTTGGGATATTTGCGGTTCGTTGGCGCTCGTGCAAGACGGCAGGCGCCGATCGTCAGATGGGTTGTCCAAAATTGCCGGATTCATTGCGTTAAGGTCGCCGATGCCCGATTCGATCAAACTTCCACGCCGGCGGCCGTTGTGGCCGGTGTTTGTGATGCCCGCTCTCGTCGTGATCGCCGCGATCGGCTGGACCGCGTTCTGGTTCTACGCCGCCTCGAAAGTTGACCATGAGGTCGATGCCTGGCGTGCGCGCGAGGCCAAGGCGGGCCGCATCTACGATTGCGCCAAGCGTTCGGTGGCCGGCTTCCCGTTTCGCCTTGAGGTGACCTGTGAGGACGCCAGCGTGACGCTGGTGTCGCAGACCGCTCATGGCACCACCGATACGCCGGTCAGGGCGCGGCTCGGCAAGATTCTCGTCATCGGGCAAATCTATACGCCTGGCCTGCTGATCGCGGAATTCACCGCGCCGGCGACGCTGGCGGCGCGGGGTGAGCCTCCCGCGATGCAGGTCAACTGGGCAACCGCGCGCAGCAGCATCGCCGGCCTGCCGGGCATTCCGCAGCGGGTGGCGCTGGTGTTCGACCAGCCGGTGCTCGATCGTCTCAATAGCGGTGTCGCGGTGCCGCTGGCGCGCGCGGCGCGCGCCGAGCTCCATACCCAGCTCGCCGCGAGCGCAACGCCGGAGCATCCGGTGATCGATGTCGCGGTGGAACTGACGCAGGCCAGCGTGCAGGACATTCATCCGGCGCTGGCCCAGCCCTTCGACACGCTGATCGGGGCACGTTTGACTGGCCTGAAGGATTTTTCGCCAAAGCCGTGGCCGGTGCGGTTTCGCGAGATTCAGGCGGCCGGCGGCAAGATCATGATCGAACGTGCCCGCGTCCGTCAGGGCGACATGATCGCGGTCGCCAACGGCTCGCTCGGCCTGACGCCCGGCGGCAATCTCGACGGCGAGCTCCAGATGACGGTGGCCGGCTTCGAACAGGTCATTCCGCTGCTCGGCCTCGAGAAGGTGCTGGAGGAGGGGGTGCCGCAGGCAACGCTGGATCGCGTCGCGCCGGGGGTGAGAGCGCAGGACGTCAACAGTCTGCTCGGGTCGCTCGACAGGATGATTCCCGGCCTCGGCAAGGTGGTGCGCCAGAACGCTGGCGCCGGCCTCGCGGCGGTGGTCAATTCGCTCGGCACCGCCGCCGAGCTGGAAGGCAAGCCGGCGCGGGCGTTTCCGCTGCGGTTCGCCGACGGCGCAGTGCTGCTCGGCCCGATCAAGGTCGGGCAGGTGCCGCCGTTATTTTAGACAAATTCCTGTCTGTTCGCGTATGACGATACGCCGAATGTCCTGATCGGACTGATTGCCTACCCACGGAGCCTGCCATGCGCATCGACGCCATTTCCCTCGGGGCCAACCCGCCGTACGAGGTCAACGCCATCATCGAGGTGCCGGTCGGCGGCGAGCCGATCAAGTACGAGATGGACAAGGAGGCCGGGACGCTGGTGGTGGATCGCTTCCTCTATACGGCGATGCGCTATCCCGGAAATTATGGGTTCATTCCGCATACGCTGTCGAGCGATGGCGATCCGTGTGACGTGCTGGTGGCCAACACCCGCGCCATCGTGCCCGGCGCGGTGATCGCGATCCGCCCGGTCGGGGTGCTGATGATGGAAGACGAAGCCGGCGGCGACGAGAAGATCATCGCGGTGCCGACTTCGAAGCTGACCCAGCGCTACGACAAGATCCGCACCTACAGCGATCTGCCAGATATCACCTTGCAGCAGATCCAGCACTTCTTCGAGCACTACAAGGATCTCGAACCCGGCAAATGGGTCAAGGTGCTGCGTTGGGGCGGCGCCGAGGACGCGCAGCGGCTGATCCTTGAAGGCGTCGAACGCGCCAAGGTCCAGAAAGTCTGACGTCGCAACGAGACCGCAAGCTGGGGGCAATCGATGCGGCGCGTGTTGAAATGGATCGGCGGCTTTCTCGCGGTCGTGGTCGTGGCGGTCGTGGTGCTCGCGGCCATCGTCGCGGTCAACACTTTCCGCCTCAACTCGAAGCAGCTTCGGGTCGCGGCGATTCCGCGCGCGACCGTCGACGAGCAGGGCGCGGCGAAGCGGCTGGCCGAAGCGGTTCGCTTCCGGACCATCTCGAACTTCCTCAATCCGGATCAGGATGCCGACGCGCTGCGCGGCCTGCGCGAGCACATCGTGGCGAGCTTCCCGGCGTTTCATGCGGTGGCGAAGCGCGAAATCGTCGGCGGACACGGCCTGCTCTACACCTGGGAAGGATCGGACCCGGCGGCGAAGCCGATCGCGCTGCTTGCGCATCAGGACGTCGTTCCTGTCGCGCCCGGCACCGAAAAGGACTGGCAGCAGCCGCCGTTCGACGGTGTTATCGCCGACGGATTCATCTGGGGCCGTGGCTCGTGGGATGACAAGGGCAACCTCTATTCCATGCTGGAAGCCGCCGAGCAGATGGCGAAGGCTGGCTTCCGCCCGAAGCGGACGATCTATTTCGCATTCGGCCATGACGAGGAGGTCTCGGGCCAGCGCGGCGCCAAGACGATCGCGGCGCTGCTCGCCTCGCGCGGGGTCAAGCTCGATTTCGTGCTCGATGAAGGCTTGCTCATCACCGACGGCATCATGAAGGGCCTTGATCAGCCGGCAGCGCTGATCGGCGTCGCGGAGAAGGGCTATGCGACGCTGGTGCTGACCGCGCGTGCCACGCCGGGGCATTCGTCGATGCCGCCGCGCGACACCGCCATCGGCATGATGGCCGCTGCGCTGGCGCGGCTCGAGGATCACAGCCTGCCGGCACGGGTGCGCGGCGCGGTCGGCGAGATGTTCGACACGCTGGCGCCGGAGATGCGCGGCTTCAATCGCGTGGTGCTGTCGAACCTCTGGCTCTTCAAGCCGCTGCTGGTGCGCGAGTTCGACAAGTCGGGCCCGACGCGGGCGATGGTGCGCACCACCACGGCGCTGACCATCTTCAATGCTGGCGACAAGGACAACGTGCTGCCGGGCAACGCCGAGGCGACGGTGAATTTCCGGTTGCTGCCCGGCGATACGCAGGACAGCGTCATCACGCATGTCCGCGACACCGTGAAGAACGACAAGATCGCCATCGCGCCGTTCCCCGGCAACACCGATCCGCCGCCGGTGACTGGCACCGCAAGCGCCAGCTATCGCGTGTTGAACCAGACCATCCGCGAGATTTTCCCGGATGTCGTCGTCTCGCCCGGACTGATGATCGCCGCAACAGACTCGCGACACTATGCCGGGCTCACCGACAATATCTTTCGCTTCTCGCCGGTGCGCGCTACCTCGGATGATCTCAAGCGCTTCCACGGCACCAATGAGCGGCTCAGCATCGCCAACTACGCCGACATGATCCGCTTCTATCTGCGGTTCATTCAATCGAGCGCAGGGTAGGGCCTTCACTCCTCGTCATTGCGAGGAGCGTCAGCGACGAGGCAATCCGGTCCTTACTTCGTGGCTCCTGGATTGCGCCGCTTCGATCGCAATGACGGTCAGGCTGGCTTCACACCGCTGGTGGCGGCAGGCCACGGATGGCGCAGGCGGCGCGGAGCGTGTTGACCAGGAGGCAAGCGACTGTCATCTGGCCGACACCGCCCGGCACCGGCGTGATGGCGCCGGCGATCGCGAGGGCTTCGGTAAAGGCGACGTCGCCGACCAACCGGGTCTTGCCGTCGTCGCTCGGCAGCCGGGTGATGCCGACATCGATCACGGTCGCACCGGGCTTGATCCAGTCGCCGCGCACCATTTCCGGCTTGCCGACGGCGGCGTAGACCAGATCGGCGCGGCGGCACAGATCGGGCAGGTCGCGCGAGCGCGAATGCGCGATGGTCACGGTGGCGTTTTCGTTGAGCAGCAATTGCACCAGCGGGCGTCCGACAAGGTTGGAGCGGCCGATTACCAGCGCGTCCATGCCTTCCAGCGATTCGTGGATGCTTTTGGTCAGGATAATGCAGCCGAGCGGCGTGCAGGGCGACAGCGCCGGCAGCCCACCGGCCAGTCGGCCGGCGTTGTTGGGATGCAGCCCGTCGACGTCCTTGGCTGGATCGATGGCGGCGATCACCGCCTCGGTGTCGAGTCCCTTCGGCAGCGGCAGTTGCACCAGAATGCCGTGAACGGCCGGATCGCGGTTGAGCCGGCCGATCAGTCCGATCAGCTTCTCCTGCGTCACGTCGGCGGGCAGCACGTGCTCGAACGACGCCATGCCGGCGGCCTGGGTCTGCTTGTGCTTGCTGCGGACGTAAACCTCGCTGGCGGGATCGTTGCCGACCAGCACCACCGCAAGGCCGGGCGTCAGGTCGTGCTCGCGTTGGACCCGCGCCACCTCGTCGGCGACCCGCGCCCGAAGTTCGGCGGCAATGAGTTTCCCATCGATGATGCGCGCGGTCATGTCGTCCTCTGTCAATCAAGCGTCGTCGTCGGCTTTCGCCGCGACCAGGGCCTTCAATGTGTTGCCGAGACGGCGGGGATCGCCGTCGACCGCGACCTGCTTCAGCCGCGAGGTCGCGCCGGCCAGCAGCCGAACGTCGCGTTTCGGCACCCCGAGCGCCTTGGCGAGCAGTTCCGTCACGGCGCGGTTGGCCTCGCCGCCCTCGGCGATGGCCCGCACCCGGACCTTGACGACGCTCTTGCCGTTGGCGAGCGTTTCCACGCCATCGATATCATCGCGGCCGCCCCGGGGCGTCACCCGCAATGCGACGCTGATGCCCTCGGTGGAATAGCGCCAAGGATCCATCAGCAAGGGTCCATCAGTGGTCCGATAGGGCTCAGAATACCGCAGGGTAGATGTAGTAGGTGATCACCCGCTGAATGAACATGATGATCAGGATGAGGATGATCGGCGAGATGTCGAGGCCGCCCAGATTGGGCATGAAATTCCGGATCGGCCGCAGCAGCGGCTCGGTGATCCGGTAGAGGAACTCGGCGATCGCGGATACGAACTGGTTGCGGGTGTTGACCACGTTGAAGGCGATCAGCCACGACAGGATGGCGGAGGCGATGAGCAGCCAGACATAGAGATCGAGGATGATAAGAACGATATCGAGAATGGCGCGCATGGCGGGATCAACTCGCGGGGCTGGTCGCGGGAGCGGTGGTTCGGTGGCCCGGAAACTATCGGTTCGATCCTCGCGAAACAAGGGAAGTTCCGGCCCTTTTTGCGATGGACGCCGGTTGCGCGGCGTCCTTGACTTGGTGTCGGGCGGGATTTAAATGACGCCCACTTGCTGTTGGCGCAGTTCCAGTCGCCACGTTGCAATGGGGCCATAGCTCAGCTGGGAGAGCGCGTCGTTCGCAATGACGAGGTCGGGAGTTCGATCCTCCCTGGCTCCACCAGCCTTCGCTGGCTTCGCCAGCTACGGCTCGGCAAGCCAGAAATAAGCTCATCGAAGGCGAAGCCAGCGAAGGCTGCCGCGGCGTAGCCCGCAGGGCGAAGCCGGGCTTCTCCCTGACAGACTGATTTCTTGATCCCCCTCACCTCCCGGTAAATCGTGGCGGGCGCTTTTCCATGAAGCTCGCCACCCCTTCGCGGAAATCCGCGCCGGCCAACGCCACCGCCATCTCGCGGTTGGCATCAATGGTGGCCTCCGCCAGCGTCTGGAACGGCACGTCGTAAAGCTGCCGCTTGATCACC